>CAZFJS010000051.1:8054-11696 GCA_964519605.1 uncultured Gammaproteobacteria bacterium | reverse complement strand
TGGAGTGACGGATACCGTTTCTGTTTGACCGGACTCCCGGTTTTCAGAAAAAAACCATTTTCTGGATGCGCTGTGTTGTTGAGGAAAATCCCATGAGCGATGAGGTTCTCGTAAATGTCACTCCCCGAGAAACACGGGTGGCGATTGTCGAAAACGGCTTGCTACAGGAAGTGTATATAGAACGCACGGGAAAACGCGGTCTTGTCGGCAATCTCTATAAAGGGACTGTGCAGCGGGTGCTGCCCGGTATGCAAGCTGCCTTTGTAGATATCGGCCTGGAACGGACTGCCTTTCTGCATGTCACGGATATTCTGGTGCAGCAGGATCCGGTGGAGGTTGCCGAAGACCAGCGCAGTGATGTGTCCATTACGGAACTGCTACGCGAGAAGCAGGAAGTGCTGGTGCAGGTGGTCAAAGATCCCCTGGGCAGCAAGGGCGCGCGGTTGACCACTCATCTGGCGATTCCCTCGCGTTATCTGGTGCTCATGCCGTCAGTAAGCAATATCGGCATTTCGCAGAAGATTAGCAGTGATGAGGAGCGTATCCGCTTGCGGGAAATCGTTAGTGGGAACCTGGGTGATGACAAGGCTGCCGGTTATATCATCCGCACGGCAGCGGAGGGCGTGGTTGCGGAAGACCTGTTGGAAGACATGCGTTTTCTGCGGAAACTCTGGGTCGCGGTCCAGCAGCGCATCAAGGATACTGCTTCCGGCAGACTGATCCATGCCGCTTTACCGCTCGCCATGCGGATCCTGCGGGATTTGCCGGGGGGCGCTATCGATAAAGTCCGTGTTGACTCCCGCGGCACTTATCAGTCTATCGTCGGTTTTGCCAAACAGTTCATTCCTGAATTAGTGTCCCGCATTGAGCACTATCCTGGCGAGCGCCCCATTTTTGACCTTTACTCTGTCGAGGATGAGATTCAGAAGGCCCTGCAGCGCAAGGTACAGCTAAAGTCCGGTGGTCACCTGTTTATCGATCAGACGGAAGCGATGACCACGATTGATGTCAATACCGGGGCCTTTGTTGGCCACCGAAATCTTGAGGAAACGATCTTTAAGACCAATCTTGAGGCGGCGCAGGCGATTGCCAGGCAGCTGCGGCTACGCAATCTCGGGGGGATCATTATCATCGATTTCATCGATATGATGATGGAGGACCATAAATATCAGGTATTGCGGGCCCTGGAAAAGAGCCTCGAAACGGATCGTGCCAGGCATTATATCTGTGAGGTATCACCGCTGGGGTTGGTGGAAATGACCCGTGAGCGCACCCGCGAAAGTCTGGGACATATCCTCTGCGAAGCCTGCAGTACCTGTAATGGCCGGGGTGCCATTAAGACCAGAGAGACCACATGCTATGAAATTTTTCGCGAGATCCTGCGCGAGGCGCGGCAGTTTGATGCCCGGCAGTTTCTGGTGCTGGCTTCGCAGGAGCTGGTGGATCTGTTGCTGGATGAAGAATCCACCAGTGTCGCCGAGCTGGAGGAGTTTATCGGCAAGCCGGTGAAGTTTCAGGCCGAAGCGCTCTATACCCAGGAGCAATTCGACGTGGTGATGATGTGATCCTCCTGTGATTCGCCGTTGTACGAAGAAAATCTGGCTGGTCCTGGCCGCCTTCATTATGCTGTTGGCGGTGTTGATGACCGCGGCGCGTCTGTTGCTGCCGATGGCGGGAGAGTACCGGGAAGCCCTGGTCCATCGTCTGGGAGGCTTGCTGGGTCAACCGCTGCAGGTCGATGTCATCGAAACCGACTGGTATCGGCTGGGACCGCGCATCAGGCTGCTTGGCCTGACAATCTTTGATAAGCAGCAACCCCGCCATCCCCTGATCAGGCTGAAAGAGGTCGAGATCGGCCTGGATATCCTGAGGTCCCTGTTTAGCGGCACCTTGCAAATCAGTAGTCTGAGTCTGGTGGGTGCCAAGCTGGCGGTGGTGCGGCATAAAGACGGCCAGGTGCGTATCCACGGTTTCGGCATGACACCGGCCGATGACCGCGGCGATGCCGGCGTGCTGTTTTCCCGCTGGGCCCTGTCCCGGGATCGTATTGCCCTCAAGATTGCGCAGATCAGCTGGCGTGACGATAGGCAGAAGTCCGGAGAAATCGTCATTCGTGATGCGGTGCTCCACCTGCGCAACGATGGTCAGCGCCATCAGTTAAACGGCTCTGCCTTGTTGCCGGCGGTGATTGGGCAGCATTTTTCCTTCGCAATTGATCTTCAGGGTGACATCCTGGCGGCAGGGCAATGGAATGCCGAGGCCTACCTGTCCGGTGATCGCCTGCGCGTCGGCCGACTGCTGACAGCGCTGCATTTGCCGCAACGTCCTGTCGCGGCGGCGGACGGCGATCTGAAAATCTGGGGCCATTGGCAGCAGGGCAGGCTGCATTCCCTGGAAGGGGTCGTGGGGGCTCGCAATGTATTATTCATTGCTACGGATGACGGACAACCCAATGCGATCAGTGCGCTGCGTATCGGGCGGCAAAAGATTGAGCAGCTGGCCGGTAATTTCGCCTGGGAAAGGCAAGCTGGCGGCTGGCGGCTGAGGATCACTGATTTCAGCCTGAAACGCGGTGGCCGACAGTGGCACAGCAGCAGTTTGCAGTTTGCGGTATCCACGGCGGGGCCCTTTCCGGTGATCGCTGCATCCTGCGCTTACCTCGACCTGCAGGATATCAGCAGTTTGGCGCTGGCGTCCGGTGCCCTGCCGCAGGATGCACGCGATATGTTGAGAACGCTGCGGCCGACTGGTCAGTTGCAGGATGTACAACTCTATTTTCGCGTCCGGAAGGGACAACCAATATTTCATCTGGCAGGTGGTTTCTCGGATCTGGGCGCCAGGCCCTGGCGTCATTTGCCCGGCATCGCCGGTCTGAATGGCCATGTGGTGGCCGATGATCAGGGCGGTCTGGTTGAGTTCGGGACCCGGGATGCCCGCCTGGATTTCAGGCCGCTGCTCCGCGATCCGCTGCCTGTGAGCCGGTTGCAGGGGAAAGTATTTTGGGGTCTCCTGCCTGACGGGAGCTGGCGGATTATTGCCGATGATCTGTCTGCGGAGAATCAGGATATTCGTCTGCGTGCCAATCTGGATGTGCTGTTACCCGGACGAGCGGATTCGCCGTTTCTGAGTCTGCTGGTGAACTTCGCCTCCCCGAGCGTTGCTCACACAGCCCGCTATTTGCCTGCTGCCCGGATGCGTCCGGGCCTGGTGCGCTGGCTGCAGCAGGGCATTATTGGTGGCCGTATTCGTCGCGGTGCGGCGATGTTCTTCGGGCGTCTGAAGGATTTTCCTTTTGATCGCCATGAAGGGGTGTTTAAGGTTCATTTTGATCTTGATCAGGGGGTGTTGGAATATGCCCCCGGTTGGCCAAGAATCAATGAAATTGCAACCTCGGTCGATTTTTACAACCGTCGCCTGGACATGAAGGCGACGGGTCGGAGTCTGTCCTCGCGGATTAGTGAAGCCCAGATCATCATCGATGACCTGGCAGCGCAGCCAGCACAACTGGTGGTCAGGGGGATGGCTGACGGGCCCACTGCGGACGCGCTGAAATTCCTCCGGGAGAGCCCACTGAAGCACAAGTTTGCCCGCTATCTCGGGAATTTCACCGCCGCCGGCAAGAGCCATCTCAAGCTGTCTGTG
>CAZFJS010000051.1:4732-7954 GCA_964519605.1 uncultured Gammaproteobacteria bacterium | reverse complement strand
GTTTCGTGCCCGGGGCCGGACGGATGATGCGGCGATCAGCCCTTTTCTTCCCACTTTTCTGATGGCGCACCTCAGTGGCGCTACGGATTGGCAGGCCACGCTGCTGGTGCCACTGCTTAAACAGGCCGGCAGTCTACGAAGCAAACTGTTGATTCAGTCCGACTTGCGCGGTATCGCTATGGACTTGCCCTTGCCTGTGCACAAGGAGCGAGACAAAAGCGTGGATTTTTCTCTGGAGATTCCGCTGCCCAGGTCACCGGATGCACCCCTGCAGCTGCATATGGGGGGGCTGCTCAGCGGTATCTTCGCGCTCAATGAGCAGTCGGGACTGGCGCGGGGTGAAGTCCGTTTCGGTCGGGGCGCGGCGCAGCTGCCGTCACAGGACGGTTTACGGTTGGCCGGGGAGATACCCTATGTTTCCTATGCAGACTGGGCGCCTTATCTAAGGCTGCCGCAACAGCCGGTAGCTGTTCCCGCCAGTCGTTCACCGATCCGCATGATTAGCGTGAAAATAGACCGCCTGGTGCTGTTGGCACACGACTTCAATAAGGTACGGCTGAATGCGGTCTGGTATCCTCGCTTATGGGATCTCGGGATTAGCAGTCAGGAACTTAAAGGCAGCATCAAATGGCCGCTGGCAAGCGGTGAGCCTCTACAGATGCGCCTTGATTATCTGTATCTCGATGAAGACGGTGGTTCGGACAGCGAATCACTGGTCGATCCACGTAAGCTGCCGGCGCTGGATATCACCAGCAGGGATTTCAAGTTTGCCGGGATTGATTATGGGCAGTTCAGTCTAGTGGCAGTCAAAGTACCTTCCGGGCTCCGTTTCGATCAGATAGAGCTGGCCGCAAACGTGATGTATTTCAAGGCACAGGGCGAGTGGTTGGTTTCTCATGAAGGGCAGCAAACATCGGTATTTAAGCTGAGTTTTGACAGCCGTGACCTGGGTAAGGCGCTTAGCCGGCTGGGTTATGCTGACAGTATCAAGGAAGGCAAAGGCCATGTGGAGCTGAATGCCCACTGGCCAGGGTCTCCGATGTCTTTCACGGTCAAGAAGCTTCGCGGTACCATGGCGATCAATATCGAGAAGGGTCGTTTGCTGGATGTCGAGCCGGGCGCGGGTCGTATCTTCGGTCTGCTCAGCCTGCAGGCACTGCCGCGGCGCCTGTCGCTGGATTTCAGCGATATTTTTAAAAAGGGTTTCAGTTTTGATCGTATCAAGGGCGCTTTCGTCATCGCGGATGGTGAGGCCACTACCCGGGATCTGGAGATGAAAAGTCCGGCGGCAAAAATTACCGCCAAGGGGCGGGTTGGCCTGCTGGCCCATGATTATGATCAGGAGGTGACGGTGATGCCGCATATTATTACCACGGGCCTGCCGGTGGCAGGCGCGGTGGCCGGTGGCCTGGGTGTTGGCGTAGCAATATTACTGGCGGAACAGCTGCTCAAGACGGGTGCCGACAAGGTGGCGCAGATCAAATATACCGTGACAGGTAGCTGGGATGCGCCGGTTGTGGAGCTCCTGCGGGAGGGTAAGGCCGGCAAATAGGTGCTGGTGAGGGTAATGAAATGGATACCAGGTCGTGAAGACATACAGATGAGGATAATGAGATGAGTCGAGTGGCGGCGGTGCAAATGGCATCCGGACCCAATGTCGGTGCGAATCTGATCGAGGCCGAACGCCTGCTTGCTCTGGCAGTCAACCAGGGCGCCGAGCTGGTGGTGCTGCCGGAGAATTTTGCCTTGATGGGGCTGACGGAGGAAGACAAGCTCAAGGCCTGCGAGCAGGCGGGTTCCGGTCCGATACAGGATTTTCTCTCCCGCCAGGCCGCCCAACAAAATATCTGGATCGTGGGCGGCACGCTACCTTTGATTTCACCTGATCCGGCCAGGATTTTTGCTGCCTGCCTGCTGTTTGATAACCAGGGCGACTGCGTCGCCCGCTATGATAAGATGCATCTCTTTGATGTCTGTATTGAAGAGAATGCGGAAAGCTATACCGAATCACAAACAATCCTGCCCGGAGAGCGGGTTGTGGTTGTCGAAACGCCATTCGGTAGCCTGGGGCTGGCGGTTTGTTATGATCTGCGTTTTCCGGAACTGTACCGTTGCATGCTGGACAGCGGGGCGGAGCTGTTTGCAGTGCCCTCGGCTTTTACAGCCTTTACCGGCAAGGCGCACTGGGAGGCGCTGGTGCGGGTGCGCGCCATTGAAAACCTGTGTTATGTCATTGCGGCGGCCCAGGGAGGCTATCATATCAATGGCCGTGAAACTTATGGCAACAGCATGATCGTCGACCCCTGGGGTGGCGTCATGAACCGCCTGCAAAATGGCGCGGGCGTGATTTGTGCCGATATCGATCTGGAGCATTTGCGCGGCATCCGTCGGGGATTTCCCAGTATCGCCCATCGTAAACTGCACTTTCACCTGGAGGGGCCCACAGATTGAGGGAGACGCTGATTAATTCCACTGTCGTTATGCCGGCGTCGGCCGGGAGCCATCAAAGCCAAAGGGCTGGATGCCTGATCAAGTCCGGTATGATGAGTAAATCAGCGCTTCCTGAGTATTGCCGCCGGTGCCTCATTGTTTGGCTGGCCGATATCGTGACTGTTCCAGGATTTCCTGTATGAATGCTGTGCAAGGCCGGCAGAGCGATAATCTGGTCGAGCTTCGGGACCTGACATTCCGTTATGGTCAGCGTGCGATCCTGGATAAGATCAATGTCTGCTTCGAGCGCGGTAAGGTCACCACGATCATGGGACCCAGCGGCACCGGGAAGACTACGCTGCTGCGGCTGATCGGTGGTCAACTGAAACCGGAGCAGGGTGTGGTGATGGTCGATGGGCTGAATGTAGTACAGCTTTCCCGGCAGCGGCTGTATGGGCTGCGCAAGCGCATTGGCCTGCTGTTTCAGAGTGGTGCGCTGTTTACCAGCCTCAATGTGTTTGATAATGTCGCCTTTCCCCTCCGTGAGCATACCCGTTTGCCCGAATCCATGATCCGCGATCTGGTGCTCATGAAACTGCAGGCGGTCGGACTGCGGGGCGCCCGGCGGTTGATGCCCAATGAATTATCGGGTGGTATGGCGCGCCGGGTGGCGCTGGCGCGGGCGATCGCGCTGGACCCCATGGTGATTATGTATGACGAGCCCTTTACCGGCCAGGATCCGATTACCCTGGGCGTCATCATGAAGCTGATCAGAATGCTGAATGATGTCCT
>CAZFJS010000051.1:0-4632 GCA_964519605.1 uncultured Gammaproteobacteria bacterium | reverse complement strand
TGAGGAAGGCTGCCGCCGATGCTGATTCTTGACGGGCTACAATATCTGGGGCGTGCAACGATCAACTTCTGCGGCCGCCTGGGGCGTGGCAATCTTTTTATTGCCCGCGTGCTGGCGGGTTCTTTCAGCCTCATTCCCCATTTTCAACTCATTATCGCCCAGTTGTATTATGTCGGGGTATTCTCTCTGGCAATCATCGTTGTCTCTGCGTTGAATGTGGGTATGGTCCTGGGTTTGCAGATGTACAATACCCTGGTCGATTTCGGCGCCGAGTCATCGCTGGGGCCGGTGGTGGCCCTGTCGCTGGTGAGAGAGCTGGGGCCGGTGGTGGCGGCACTGCTTTTTGCCGGACGGGCGGGGTCCGCGCTGACTGCGGAAATCGGTTTGATGAAGGCGACCGAGCAGCTAAGCGGCATGGAAATGATGGCGGTGGATCCGGTGCGGCGGATTGTGGCCCCCCGTTTTTTCGCCGGAATCATCGCCATGCCCTTGCTGGCGGCGATGTTCAGCGCAGTGGGCATTGGCGGCGCCTATTTTGTCGGTGTCGGTCTGTTGGGGGTGGACGAAGGGGCTTTCTGGTCGCAGATGCAGGCACAGGTGGACTGGTCAGAGGATATCGTCAATGGCATCATCAAGAGTGTTGTATTCGGGGTCGTGGTGACCTGGGTGGCTGTCTTCGAGGGTTTTGATGCCGTACCGACATCCGAGGGGGTTAGCAGGGCGACGACCCGATCGGTAGTCTATGCCTCATTGGCAGTGCTGGGGCTTGATTTTGTGCTGACTGCATTGATGTTTGGGAATAATTGATATGACAAATATGAGGGTGATTGAAGTTATCGTCGGTATTTTCGTGGTTGCAGGGATCGCCGCTTTGTTCATGCTTGCGATGAAGGTGAGCAACCTGAGCAGCTTCAAAAGCAGAGAGGGCTATACGCTGCAGGCGCGTTTTGACAATATCGGTGGCCTGAAAGTGCGTTCTCCAGTGCGGGCCGGTGGGGTGCTGGTCGGCCGTGTGACGGCCATCGATTATGATCAGGCCACCTATGAGGCTGAAGTCAGGTTGCTGATCGAGCCACAGTATAACCAGTTCCCCCGGGATACCACCGCCAGCATCTATACCTCCGGATTATTAGGAGAGCAGTATGTTAGCCTGGAGCCCGGCGGCGAGGAAAGCTACCTTAAGGGGGGGGATGAAATCAAGCTAACCCAGTCAGCCATCATTCTGGAACAGGTGGTGGGGAAGTTCCTTTATTCTCAGGCGGCGAAGCCAATATCTAAATAAAAAACGGTGCTGACGGTATGTTGATAATCCGAAAAAGACCTGGCCACCCTGCGGTTTCATACCCGGGGCGGGCCAGGGATGACAGGAGGATGGCAGGCCATCATCCGGCTATGATAGGGCTGGCAGCCCTTCTGTTCTGTCTGGTTGCCATCCAGAAACCTGCCCGGGCAGCAGAGTCGGCCCAGGATCTGGTGCAACATGTTTCCCGTCAGGTCATTGCTGTGCTGGAGAAAAAGCATGAAGTGATCAGCCGCAATCCGGCGGTGATTTACAAGCTGGTGGAACAGTATGTGGTGCCCTATTTCGATTTCGTTCGTATGTCGCGCCTGGTGTTGGGCAAATACTGGCGGCGGGCAAGTCGGCAGCAACGCATCCAGTTTGTTGAGGAATTTCACCGCTTGCTGGTACGTACTTATGCCAGCTCCATGTTTAAGTATTCCGGTGAAAAAATCATTTTTCTGCCTTTTCGAGGGGAGCCCGGGGCAAAGGATGTCATCGTGCGGACGGCAGTGGAGACTCAGGGGGATTCAGAAATCTCTGTGGATTACCGCCTGCATCTGAGGAACGGTACCTGGAAAGTCTACGATGTCGCCATTGGCGGGGTGAGTCTGGTAGTGAATTACCGCAGTTCCTTTAGCTCAGAGATTCGCAGGTCCGGGGGGGTTGCCGGCCTGATCAAAAAACTTCATGAACACAACCAGCAGGTCCGCAATGGCTGAATTTCAGATCGATCAGGCGCATGGCACCGGCGGTTTCCGGCTCAGTGGTGCGCTGAGTTTTGCGACGGTGCCGGAGGTGTTAGCCAGCAGCATGAACTTATTGCGGCGCTCCGGGGCGTCTGTTTATATCGACTTGCAGGCCGTGGAGCGCAGCGACAGCGCCGGTTTGGCCCTGTTGGTCGAATGGCTGCGAGTGGCCCGGCGCCTCAATAAAACCATCACTTTTCGAAATATTCCACCCCAGATGCGCGCCATCGCCCAGGTCAGCGGGCTGGAAGAGATTCTGCCGCTGGAGTGAGCTGGCGGCTGCGGACGTGCTTTTGGACCTGCAATCGGGGATAATCATCTGCTCAGTGAATTCAAGGTGGTAACAGCGTATGCAGGCGGAAGAAATCAGGCAATTGATCGAGACGGGTCTGGCGGATAGTCAGGTTCAGGTGAGCGGTGATGGCACGCACTTCGAGGCGACGGTCGTTTGTGCCGCTTTTTCCGGCCAGAGCATGTTGGCACAACACAGGATGGTCTATGCCACCCTGGGTGATCGTATGCAGGGTGAAATACATGCCTTATCGATACATGCCTTTACACCCGAGGCATGGGAACGGGCGCAGCAACTGCGTGTCAGCTGAGTCCTCTCCCGCTGTGGCGGACAGCCTTGTTTTTCATGAAAAATAGAACGGCATCGATGTGGACAAACTAGTTATTCGGGGTGGGCGTTCCCTGCAGGGAACGGTGTGTGCTTCGGGTGCCAAGAATGCTGCCTTGCCGGTGATGGCTGCCGGCCTGCTGGCGGAAAGCCCGCTGGTGCTGGCTAATATCCCCCATTTGCGCGATATCACGACGACCATGGAGTTGCTGGGGCAGATGGGTGTACAGCTGACTGTTGATGAGCATATGAACATCGAGATCGACAGCTCGGCAGTGCATACTTTTGCCGCACCCTATGAGCTGGTCAAAACCATGCGCGCCTCAATTCTGGTGCTGGGCCCCCTCCTGGCCCGGTTTGGCCGGGCGGAAGTCTCTCTGCCAGGTGGTTGCGCCATCGGAACACGCCCGATCGATCTGCATATCTCGGCATTGGAGGCCATGGGTGCCACCATAGAAGTACAGGGGGGCTATATCCATGCGCATGCCGATTCCCTGCATGGTGCCCGCTTGTTCCTGGATAGCGTGACGGTAACCGGTACGGAAAATATCATGATGGCCGCAACGCTGGCGAAAGGCACGACAGTGATTGAAAATGCCGCCAGGGAACCCGAAGTTGTTGATCTGGCCAATTGCCTGATCAGTATGGGGGCGGTCATCAGCGGTGCAGGCACGGATACCATCATCATAGAAGGTGTGGCGCATCTTGATGGCTGTACTTATCAAGTGATGCCGGATCGTATCGAGACGGGTACCTTTCTGGTTGCCGCCGCGCTGGCAGGTACCGTGGTTACGATAAGAAAGACCTGTCCAGGTGCGCTGGATGCGGTGCTGGCCAAATTGCAGGAAGCGGGTGCGAAGATTAGCACGGGCAGCGACTGGATTACGCTGGATATGGAGGGCCGGCGGCCTCAGGCTGTGGATGTGCGTACCGCCCCTTATCCGGCTTTTCCCACCGACATGCAAGCGCAATTTACCGTTCTGAATACGCTGGCTGAGGGCGTCGGCACGATTACGGAAACTGTCTTTGAGAATCGCTTCATGCATGTCCCGGAGTTGCAACGGATGGGCGCAGACCTTAAGCTGGAAGGCAATACTGTGATCAGCAATGGCGTGGAAACACTGGCTGGCGCGCCAGTGATGGCGACGGATCTGCGCGCATCGGCTTGTCTGGTGTTGGCAGCGCTGGTTGCGGAAGGCACAACAGTGATTGATCGGATCTATCATCTCGATCGCGGCTATGATTGTATTGAAGAAAAATTCTCCCAGTTGGGTGCGGATGTCCGTAGAGTGACCGCCTGATGCACGGTACGATTACCATTGCCCTGTCCAAGGGGCGTATTCTTAAAGAGAGCCTGCCCCTGCTCGCTCAGGCCGGTATTCGTCCGCAAGAAGACCCGCTCAGCAGCCGTAAATTGATTTTTCCCACTAATCAGCCGGATGTCAGCCTGGTCGTCATCCGGGCGACCGATGTACCGACTTTTGTAGAAAACGGTGCTGCTGACCTCGGTGTGGCGGGCAAGGATGTATTGATGGAATATGACGGTAGTGGCCTTTATGAACCACTTGACCTGAAGATCGCCTGCTGTCGTTTGATGCTGGCCGGTCCGGAAAAAAGTCCGGAGAGTACGGCACGACTACGGATTGCGACCAAGTACGTGACGACAGCACGCCGTTATTTTGCTGCCCAGGGGATACAGGTGCAGATTGTTAAACTCTATGGCTCCATGGAGCTGGCTCCGTTGGTGGGTTTGGCGGATCGTATTGTCGATCTGGTGGATACCGGCAATACCCTGCGGGCTAACGGCCTGGCACCCCTGGAGACCATTGCCGAGATCAGTTCGCGGCTGATTATCAACAAGGCTTCCATGAAAATGAAGCATCAGCAGGTGAAACAGCTCATCGATCTGCTGGCGGCCGCAGTGGCACGGCAGGGGGGGCATGCCGATGGTGGCACAAGGGATGGGTAACCGCGCATACACCTAA
>CAZFJS010000050.1:7158-11808 GCA_964519605.1 uncultured Gammaproteobacteria bacterium | reverse complement strand
TCAGAGCCGCTTGTTTTCCATCATCTCGTGGATAATGGGCTGCAGGATGATTTCCATAGCGAGTCCCATTTTGCCGCCCGGCAGCACGATGGTGTTGGGTCGGGACATCCAGGAATCTTTCAGCATGGTGAGCAGGTAGGGAAAGTCATGATGCTCCGGCTGGCGGAAGCGGATGATGATAAAGCTTTCATCGGGCGTAGGGATGTCTCTGGCGATAAAGGGGTTTGAAGTATCCACCACGGGAACGCGCTGAAAATTGATGTCAGTGCGCGAAAATTGCGGTGTGATGGTGGTGACATAGTCCGGCATGCGGCGCAGAATGGTGTTGGTGACGGCTTCGGCGGAATAGCCGCGTTGCGCGGTATCCCGGTGGATTTTCTGGATCCATTCCAGGTTGACAATCGGCACCACGCCGATCAGCAGATCCACATAGCGGGCCACATCGGCATCCTTGGTGATGACTCCGCCATGCAGACCCTCATAGAACAGCAGATCCGAGCCTGCCTCTACTGGTTCCCAGGGCGTGAAAGTGCCGGGTTCCTGCTTGTAGGGGTCCGCTTCTTCCTCATTATGAAGATATTTGCGCACCTTGCCGGTGCCGGTTTCGCTGTAGGATTTGAACAGCGCCTCCAGTTTGTCGAACAGATTCGCTTCCGGTCCGAAATGGCTGAGATCGTTGCCCTGCGCCAGGGCGGCATCGACGACCTTCTTCATTTCCTTACGGTCATAGCGGTGGAAGGCGTCGCCTTCGACAATGGCGGCCTTGATGCCTTCGCGGCGGAACAAATGTTCAAAAGCGCTTTTTACCGTTGATGTGCCGGCGCCTGATGATCCGGTCACCGCAATAACAGGGTGTTTAGCGGACATGCTCGTTCTCCTCTGGTTATTTGTTAAATTCGATTGTTATTCAGAAAGTTATAATTATTATGAGAATGCCATCCAGCGGCTGTCGGGGGTGGTATCCGTGGTCATTTTATCTGTTGCGCCACAAGCGGGCCCCGGTTGGTGTCGAGCATGTCCGGGTCCCGTGGTCGTCTACGACCGCTCGCCCCTTATCGTGGGTCATGGCTTATTGGAGCAAACCAGCGGGGCTGTGGCAAGGCCTAATTGCATCAGGCCTGTCTGAGCCTTGACGGTGACAGGGCACGGTAAGCCTTTGATGCTGGATACGCTTCCTCGGTGATGCTTGTGTTTGGCAGGTCTGGATGAGAAGATGATTACTCTTGATTCAGCGGTTTGTTATCTCAGGAGACAGGTGATGTTGTACAGAATGTCAGGTCTCATTTTGTTGATGCTGATGGTGAGCATTGGCGCCTGTAGCAGTACCTACATCGACAGGCGGAACCCCTTGCTCAGGGAATCGGTTGCCTCGCCTGCGGCGCTGGCGCAAGTGTATTTCATCCGCCCGCGCACCGAGCGCACCATGGGGATTGCTGATAACCGCCTGTCGGTGGAGGCTGATCGCCATCATCTGCTTGATATCGCCAAAGGGGAGTATGTCCTGGCATCGATGGTTCCTGGCAATGTGTGGATCACCGTTAACTCGCAAACAGCATGGGGGCCGCAGGGCAGGATCAAGAAAATGACCCGTTCCCGACAGTTTCAGTTTCTTGCCGGAGAGACCTATTTTATCATCTTCTCCATGGTGGATGGCGAGTTCCGCGGGGTTTATTTCAAGCCGGAGTCAGTGGATTTGTCCACGGCCAGGGATCTGACGCGCTATATGCACGCCGTAGGCAAGGCACGGCGCTTCCCAATCACTTCACTGGAGGGCTGACTGGCAGGGGTGTTGTGGGCTGTCTGTCAGGAGACCTTGCGGCGGAAGGCCTCCACCTGGGCTACCAGCGCTGCGTTCAGCTGGTCTTCGATGTGCTTTTTGTAATCCAGGTAATGGCTGGTTTGTAACTCTTCGGGCGATGCCGCGCCCAACATGCCGGATGGCAAGTCGATTTCAGTAATAAAGATGGGGTAACAGGCGCCACTTTTTCTTTTCTCCAGCACATGACCGGCGACGTCCCAGAACAGCTGTTCACCATGTTCCTTTTTACTAAATTCCTTGCCGTCGCAGTAAATGACGAGGGCATCATCGCTGCTGTCACCGATGACTCTGATATTGAAGCATTTTTCCTCATTGCTGGTATCTGCGGCATCATGTTGTGCCAGTTGCCAGGTGCCGTCAGAAGCTTTCTTTGCCTGGTAGAATTCGAGCCTGGTGTGCCGATCTTGAGCCCTCATTGCTGCCTGTTGGCGGGCGACCGCTGTGAGGAAATGCGTATATTGGCAGATGATCAGCTTAATGTTGGCACGCACCTTGTGCTGAAAAAACAGTGAACCCCGCTCGTCAATAATATAGATATCGGTAGTGGCGCCCTCTACCTGAAAATAGAGCTGGATGATTCCTGGCTGGTTGTTCTGATACATGACTGCCAGTAGATTATTGGCGCCGGCATAGCGGTCGATATAGACCGGGCTGAAGCTTTGTTGGGGCTGGGCGAGCAGCTTGAGCAGATCATGATAGGCGCCGGCAACCTCATAGAGCAGGTTGTCGTGATCAAGCTGTAGCAGATAGTACTTGTGTTCGATCATCAGCACATAGCGGGAAGATGCTCCGTGTGCTGCATGATAGAAACACTGGGCGATATCGTTGAACAGTTCCTCTACCCGGCGTGCAATGGTGGCGCCCCTGCCGGTGGAAAAGCAGAATGCCCGCAGGGGAGGCGGTGGTTCACCGGTGGAGGGCGGTGACCATTGCAGATAGGCATTGAGGCAATCAAAGATCCCCGCTTCCTCTTCGTAACGATAGGTTAACACTTCCTGCCAGCTGGTCTGCATGACGTGGTCAATGGAAAGCACCAGATTCTGGCAGATGCCGCCATAGCTGAAGGCATCGATTTTGTTGCTGGTGAGAAATTTCCCTTCGCGGACACCTTCTGTCAAAGGTGACAGGCCGATATTGATGAACAATGCGGATTTTTTCAACTGGGTTGTGCGGGTAAAATCCTCCAGTCTGGATGCCTCCAGCCGGGCGCGGGGAAACAGTTGTTCCAGACATTTGATGACCTTTTTTACTTCATTGGCAGTGACACTGTTGTCGCGGGCATAGAGGACGATGGCAGTGCGTTTATCCGCTATTTGATTGAGGAAGCACCAGCTCAGTAAGCCGATGAGTGTGGTGCTCCGCTTGAGTGCCTTACTGTTGTTGTCACTGACGCCATTGGTGATGCCATGATACAGCGCCCAGCCGGTATCAGGCGCTTTGCCTGTCTGGTGTATGGACA
Organism: uncultured Gammaproteobacteria bacterium; assembly: GCA_964519605.1. Lineage (GTDB taxonomy): Bacteria > Pseudomonadota > Gammaproteobacteria > SZUA-140 > SZUA-140 > CAZFJS01. The sequence continues at coordinate 8,530 of CAZFJS010000050.1, read as the reverse complement.
GGCGGTTTTCCCAGACATTGTCCGAGATGCCTCGATTGATGAGATCAATCTTGCCGGGTTTGCGGTCAAAGGCCGCGTAGAGTTTGCGTCCCAGAATGGTGAGATCGTGCTGATTGATTTTTGCCGACTGGGAATGCTGACGGGCAAAATCCGACAGGGAATGATAGCTCTGGGTGAGCGTGCTGACCAAGGTGTCACGCTCTTCAAATACCTGGTTGATTTTCCAGCTGGAGCGGGAATCGAGCAGTTGCAGATAGTTATCATCCCAGTTCCAGTCGCGGGTGAAGGCGCGCATGAGTTCCCGCCGCCAGCTTTCATGGCGGTTGCCGCTTTGCTGGCTTAGCTGTTCATTGACCTTGTAATAAAAACAGCGTCGCACCAGTTCGAGGCGATGGTTATCCTGGTCCTGCCGACGTAGATATTCTTCCAGCTTGCGGTACAGCATGATGTAGGGATCCAGGCTGGCAAGTTCATTGACACCCTCGTGGATCGCTTTTTTGAAACGCTGACTGAGCAGGTCAACACCGGGATACTCATTGGCATAGACCTCCATCAGCATGAGTTTCAGGGTGGCCTTGTAGGGAGAATCGATGCTTTTGTAGAGTTGCCACAGGGCAGCGCCGAAAAATTCCTCTGCCGGGGCTTTTGGCAGGCCGCCGAAATCGATGGCCTCATTATTTTTAATAAAGCGTTTTTCCTTCAGTCTCCGGATGTACTTCTCATAGTCTTTCTCCTGTTCCGGAGGGACCAGCCACCAGATCGGATAACGGCCTGCCAGCAGCAGTCCGGTGCGATAAAATTCTTCCAGCAGTAGATGGTGCTGGGCACTGCCGCTGCTCTCGACCGAGAGTTCAACTTCCTGGCCCTCCTTGAAGCTGTCGGCATTCATGAGAAAAAAATGCACCTCAAGATCCATCGATTCGGCCCACAGTTCGATGAGCGTGGCCTTTTGCTGGAGTTCGGCCAGTTGCATGGTGCTTAGTTCCGGGCGATGACAGACCCAGATATCAAAGTCGCTTTTGTTGGAATAGGCGATGGTCCCGCTGCTGCCCATGAGAAAGAGCGAGAGAATGTCGTATTGCAGCAGTGCCCTTTTTTTATACTGGAAACTGCGCACGATTCTTTTACCTGCTGCGAGGGTGCGCTGAGCCGGGGAATAATCCGAGATACCCACCGGGGTGCTTTTGGAGACAAAGCCGGGAAAGGTGGGGTGATTGCTGTGGAATAACAGCGGTAGAATGTCGAGGATATCCCGCTGCCGGTTACGTAGACTGTCGCGTGTACGCATCAGGCGATCATGATTGAGCGCCAGAAATCTTTTTTTAATGTTATTTATATTCTGCAAGGTCTCGAAAATAGGTTGCTGATCCCG
>CAZFJS010000050.1:5746-7058 GCA_964519605.1 uncultured Gammaproteobacteria bacterium | reverse complement strand
GAGCCCGTGCAGAAGCGGTCCGGCAGCTCGATGAAGTTGAATTGTGCCGATGACCAGAGGATCAACTCTTCGGAGAACCTCGATAAATGGGTCATCAGCAGTGCGGCTGCGGCCGTGAATTCAATGGCGAAATCGCGGTCGCTGACGGCATCCAGGGAATTTTCCGCTGCTTTATCGAAGCCCAGTAGCCGGGCGGTGTAATCGCGGTCGATGGGATAGCTGGTGCCGGCCAGGGCGGCCGCGCCGAGCGGCATGATATTCACCCGGCGGCGGCAATCGGCCAGTCGTTCGGCATCGCGTCGCAGCATCTCGAACCAGGCCAGCATATGATGGCCGAAGCTGACCGGCTGAGCGACCTGCAGATGGGTGAAGCCGGGCATGATGGTTTCCGCCTCGCGTTCGGCGATATCCAGCAGGCCCTTTTGCAACCTGGCCAGCTCTGCGCCGATCTGGTCGATCTCGGCACGCAGGTAGAGGCGCAGATCGGTGGCCACCTGATCATTGCGCGAGCGGCCGGTGTGCAGTTTTTTGCCGGCGATGCCGATGCGCTCGGTCAGGCGGGTTTCTATATTCATATGGACATCTTCGAGTTCGACCAGCCAGGCGAAGGCCTGTTGCTCGATATCGGTTCTGATGTCCAGCAGGCCTTTTTCAATGGCCTTGCATTCTTCCTGGGTGAGTACGCCTACATGGGCCAGCATACGGGCATGGGCGATGGATGCCTCGATATCATAGCGGTACAGGCGCTGGTCAAAAGCGACGGAGGCGCTGAAGCTTTCCACAAAGCTGTCGGTTTCCTCGGTGAAGCGTCCGCCCCAGGGCTTGTCAGTCGTTTTTTCGTGTGTCATGTCATCTATCATCATTACTAATATCACCCTCATCGGCCACGGGGTAGCATTCTGGGGGTACCGGTAGCATCATAGCCGTCGGGGAGAAATCACGCCGGGAATTACATTTGCCTCGCTCCCCAACTCGCCGTAGGATTATCAACTGGTCTTCATCATAAAACAATACATCCAGGGAGGCTCTGGTTAATTCCACGACCGTCATTCCGGCACAGGCCGGAAGCCATCAAAATCAGAGAACTGGGTGCCGGCTCAAGTCCGGCATGACGAATCAATCAGTGCTTTCCTAAACAGTATAAAGAAAGAGTGCCTATGCCCAGTCAGAAAGTCCGTATTGCCACACGGCGGAGTCCACTAGCCCTGTGGCAGGCAGAGTTTGTCCGTTCGCGCCTGCTGCAGGCTCACCCCGGTCTCCAGGTTGAGCTTGTACAGATGGTGACCCAGGGAGACAAGATTCTTGATGCGCC
>CAZFJS010000050.1:2336-5646 GCA_964519605.1 uncultured Gammaproteobacteria bacterium | reverse complement strand
AGCCTGCGTGGCAATGTGGGTACCCGCCTGAATAAACTGGCCAGCGGTGAGTTTGATGCCATTATTCTTGCCGCCGCCGGACTCATTCGGCTGGGGGAGACAGCGCGCATTAGCGAAAAACTGGCTACGGAACGCGTTTTACCCGCCATCGGCCAGGGAGCGATTGGCATAGAATCTCGAGAAAATGATGAAGATATACAGTCGATTATCAGTGTTCTGGATGATCCGGACACACATGTCTGTGTGACGGCTGAACGCGCCCTCAACCGGCGTCTGGAAGGCGGCTGCCAGGTACCCATTGCCGGTTATGCAACCCTGGCGAATGGTCGTCTGCACTTGCGGGGCCTGGTGGGGCGCCCCGATGGCAGTGAAATCATCCGCGATGAACGCAGTGGCCCTGTCGCTGAGGCCGAGGCACTCGGCTATGCGCTGGCGGATGAGCTGCTGTCCCGTGGTGCCCGAGAGATCCTCCGAGAGATTGATGTTATCTGATCTGGCTGAAGTCAGCCTGGGGGGGCTCCGGGTACTGGTTACCCGACCACAGGGTCAGGCGGCGGCATTGTGCGATTTGCTCAGGCAGGCCGATGGACATCCGCTCCATATTCCTGTGATCGAGATCTGCCCGCCTCATCATATCGAGCCGGCGATTGCACTGATTGATAAACTTGATGAATTTGATCTGGCTGTGTTTATCAGCAGCAATGCCGTTAACCATGCCCATCAGCTGGTCAGTTCCCTGCGGGCATGGCCCGAGGGCATGCGACTGGCGGTGATCGGCAAGCGTAGCGCCGAAGCCTTGCGCCAATGTGGTTTGTACGCGGATCTTTGTCCGGCACATGGCTTCAATAGTGAATCCCTTCTGGCCATGGAAGAAATGTGGCATCTGGAAGGGAAAAAAATTATCATTTTTCGTGGGGAAGGCGGTCGCGAGCTGTTGGCTCAAACGTTGAGCGCGCGGGGGGCCAGCGTTGTTTATGCCGAAGTCTATCGCCGCGCGATACCCGAAAACAGCCGTGAGCTGTTAAACCATGTGATGTCTAATGGAAATATTGATATCATCATTGTGACCAGCAATGAGGGGCTACAAAATCTTTACGATATGGTCTGGACCGAGAATCGTAGTAAACTGTTGCAGAAACCCCTGGTGCTGATTAGTCATCGTGGTGCCATGTTGGCGGCGAAACTGGGTTTTAACGAGGTGCCGGTGATTGCGCCTGCAGCCAGTGATGGGGGGTTAGTGGCTGCAATCAAAGCATGGTATGCTGCCAGATAAAAGAAAAAGTTCCCGGAGAAAGGATCCATGAGCGAGCAAAAAGAGTCGGAAAATGAACAAGACAACGCTTCCGGTGATCAGAACGCAGGGGAAAACATCCCGCAGGATGCAGTGGAGGGAGAGAAGGAAACTGATGATGTGAGCGCGCAGCAGGCGGCGGAGGACAGCCGAACTGCCGGCAGACAGTCTCCGGGCGAGGCATCCCGGCGCACATCATCCGGTTCGGGCAGTTGGCTAGCGCTGGCGGCGCTGGTCGTGGCCCTGGGGGGGATTGCCGGTGGCTACAATCTCTGGCAACAGTTGATGTCAGTGGTGGGTCCTATGGATCAGCGTACCGCTGCCATCGAACAGCGTATGAGCCAGGTGGCACAGCATGACAGCGGGATCGGAGAACGTTTCGATCAGCTGGACAGCCGTTTCAAGCAACTTGATCAGCGTACCAGTGACCTGGCAGATCAGCTGAAACAGCTGGCCGTGCGAACCGTTACGCCGGCGCAGCCTGCTGAAGATCTCGCCCCGCGGATCAGTGCCGCAGTCCAGGAGGCCGTGCAATCCCTGGAAAAAGGGCTGAATGACAAAATCGCCGGGCAGACAGCCGCCTTTCAGCAGGGTATCAAAAAACTCAGGACCGAGCTGAGTACGGCGCTCGCCAGTCGGCGGCGCAGCTGGGCACCGGCTGAGGCCGCCTATCTGATCGGTATTGCCAATGACAGTCTGCAGCTCCGGCGCGATGCCAGTACTGCGGTTGCCGCCCTGAGCGCGGCGGATCAACGGCTGCAGCGTTTGGGCGATCCGGCATTTGCCAAGACACGGCGCTTGCTGGCAGATGAAATGACGGCCCTGCTGGCGGTGCCCAAGGTCGATATCGGCGGCGCGGCCATGGCGCTTAGCACGGCGGAGGAACATCTTGCCGATCTGCCACTGGTGAAACCGGCCTCCCCTGCTGAAAGCGGGAAACAAACGGCCGAGTCATCGACCAGGGCAGAGACCGGCTGGCGCGGTTACCTGCAGGGGATCTGGCAAGTGCTGAAGGAGCTGGTGACGGTGCGGCGGCGGGATGTGAACGACCAGCCCCTGATGGCGCCGGCACAGCAGCGCTATCTGACGCAGAATATCCAGCTCAAGCTGGAAACGGCCCGTTTGGCATTGTTGCGGCGGGATGACAGAACCTTTCACGCCAGCCTGGCACAGACGCAGGCATGGATCAGGAAATACTATCAATCCGGTGAGGCCGCTGTCAGCGATTTGCTGAGGTCCCTGGAGACGCTGGACAAGCTGCAACTGCGGCCCGAACTTCCTTCCGTCAGCGAATCCTTGAATGCCATCCGCGAGGTTATGGCTTCCCAGGCCACCCTGCCCAAGGGCAGCACCCGTTTTCAGACCGTGGGTGTGGCGCCACAAACCAATAACGGCGGCAAATAGTTATGAAGCTCTTATTCACATCTCTGGTGGTTTTTTTGTTGGCCGTGGTGATTGCCCTGGCGGCCCGGGAAGATCCGGGTTACATCGTGATCAATTACCAGGACTGGACCGTTGAGACCAGCCTGGTGCTGGCTATTGTTGCCGTGGTGATTGGCTTCGTGCTGATCTACCTGCTGGTGCGTTTCCTGGTCAATATGGGCCGTGTCCCCGATCGTCTGGGTCACTGGGGGCGGCAGCGGCAGAAACGCAAAGCCAATGAGTCCCTGCAGCAGGGCCTGGTGGCGCTGATCAACGGGCGCTGGAAGGAGGCGGAGCGGGATCTGGTTAAATACATGGCGGTAAGCGATACGCCGCTGGTCAATTATCTGTTTGCTGCCCGGGCGGCGGAAAAGCAGGGCGCCGCACAGCGACGCGACAAATATCTGGAGCTGGCACGGGGAAGTATGCCGCGGGCCGAAACGGCCATCGGCCTGACGCGGGCGGAGTTACTGATTCAGGAGGGCAAGGTGGATCAGGCGCTGGAGACCCTGAATCAACTGCGTCAGCGTCAGGATCCCGGGCAGGAGGCGGTCATCAGGCGGTTGCTGTCTCTTTACCGCGATGTGCAGGACTGGC
>CAZFJS010000050.1:0-2236 GCA_964519605.1 uncultured Gammaproteobacteria bacterium | reverse complement strand
CTTGCCGTTCCAGTGATCCGCTTTCCCCGGCTGGGATAGCACCGGGGTGTAGTGAATGCCATGGTGCCGTTGCCACTCCTGTGCCAGGGTGTCCAGATAAAGATCCTGGCGGGTGCGTGCCCCCCAATAGAGGTGCATGGCCTGTGGGTTGCCCACTGTCAGCAGATATTCAATGAAACTCTTGATGGGCGCGAAACCTGTGCCGCCGGCGATAAACAGGAGCGGGTGCGCACAAGGCTTTCTGATACCAAATTCACCGAAGGGGCCGCTAATCTCCAGTACATCGCCACAGCTTGATTTCTCGAAGACATAATCGGTGAAATCATTGCCGGGGACGCGCCGGATATGCAGTTCCAGGCGTTCGTGCTGACCGGGGGCGCTGGCCAGGGAAAAGCTGCGCGTTCGGTTGTTATAGTGGATGTTGATATATTGTCCGCTCTGATAGTCCGAGCGTATTGCCGCTGGACATGCCAGGAACAGACGCATGATGTCAGGGCTCAGGCGTTCTGCCATTAGGATCCGGGTTGTCAGTTTCTGCATCTTTTTTCTGGGGGCTGTTGGTATGGATAATGGCGGGCACTTCCGGGGTGGCCGGCTCGTTCAGCAGTCATGTTCTCCTGATAACATTGTGCGTTATTTAAGCCTTAATAAAAAGCCCGCGGATCATCTCTTCATTGCCGGTTGCGGTGATATCGGCCTGCGCCTGGCTGAACTGTGGTCATCCGCCAGGGCTTGCCACCATGGCCTGGTCCGTTCCCCGGAAAGTGCCCGGCGTCTCGCACAGGCAGGGATCATGCCCATTGTGGCCGACCTGGATCAACTGCTTGCTGATAGGCAGCTTGCCGTTGCCGCGCGGGATGCGCTGCTGTTTTATTTTATTCCGCCACCTGCCAGCGGCCTGCAGGATATGCGTCTGCAGACTTTTCTGCGGGACCTGGATGAGTGCGGTCCTCCGGCTGTCTTCGTCTATATCAGTACCTCCGGTGTCTATGGCGACTGCCAGGGGCGCTGGATCACAGAAGAGACCTTGGTCAATCCCGGGACTCCGCGTGCCCGCAGACGTTTGGCGGCGGAACGGCAGTTGCTGGATTGGCAACAGCGCAGCGGGGTGCCGCTGGTGATCCTGCGGGTTGGCGGCATATACGGCCCCGGACGGATGCCCTGCGCACGCATCAGGCAGGGAGCGCCGGTACTCACTATCAGAGAGGCACCCTACAGTAATCGAATCCATGCGTACGACCTGGCGCGGATCTGCCAGGCAGCGGCGCAGCGGGCATGTGGTGTTCATCTGTACAATGTGAGCGACGGGCGGCCCTGTAAAATGACTACCTATTTTTACCGCCTGGCCGACAAGCTCGGCATAGCGCGTCCGCCAGTCGTTTCCTGGCAGATGGCCGGTGATGTCTTGTCCCCGGTCATGATGTCCTATCTGCGTGAGTCGCGGCGTCTCAGTAACCGCAGGATGTTGACGGAGTTGGGTATCAGCCTGCGTTACCCCGGGTTGCGCACTGGCTTGCAGCACTGCGGACTGTGATCCTGAGTTAGTGATCGTTGTCGCGATTGAGTGGATAGTCCGCCGCCCTGGTGGTGAAGGGCAGCAGCAACATTTTCGGTAGTGTCAGCTGAGCCGGATCGCGAAAGGGTCGCAGACCGATGGTCATGCCGCGCTGCCCCCCTGTGGGCTGAGGCCGGTAGGTACCCAGCAGGCGGTCCCACCACGGCAGATTGAAGCCGAAATTACTGTTGGTTTCGTCCTTGATCACAGAATGATGCACGCGATGCATATCCGGTGTCACGATTATCAGGCGCAGCAGGCGGTCCAGGCCTGCTGGCAGGGTGACGTTGCTGTGATTAAACATGGCAGTGGCATTCAGCAATACTTCGAAAATCAATACGGCGGCCGCAGAGGCGCCCAGCACACTGATGACTGAAAATTTGATTAGCATGGAAAGGATGATTTCGACAGGATGAAAACGTGTGCCGGTGGTGACATCAAAATCCAGGTCGGTGTGATGTACCATATGCAGCTGCCACAGGGCGGGTACCGCATGAAACATGACGTGCTGCAGATAGATGGCAAGATCCAGCACAATCACCGCCAGAATGAGCGCGATGCCGTCGGGGAGGGGGTAGTTATTGAGCAGTCCCCAGTGTCGTTCGCCAGCCAGCAGCGCCATACCCACGGCGGCACCGGGAAAGATCAGGCGCAGCAGCAGTGTATTGATGATGACGATGG
>CAZFJS010000049.1:0-11818 GCA_964519605.1 uncultured Gammaproteobacteria bacterium | reverse complement strand
CCGGGCCAGCCAAGATTCCAGCCAACCAGTTCCAGATGATCAGCGCGTAAGGCGCCCTGGTATTCTCCCCACATCGCGGAAGTCACAGAGACCTGACTGTCATTGTCACCTTCCGTTTTTTGGATTGCCTTTGCCCAGGGGCGGAAGATCAGCGGTATTTCACTCACGGGGCGGTGCCCGGCATAGGAACGGTAAAGCACATCGGGGCGATCCGTGATTTCAGCATTGAAACGGGCACACGCCTCCGGGGTGAGATCAACGAGCCCGGGTCTGGAGATACGACGTAGCAGGGGGCTGAAGGGCAGTTGATTGTCAAGAATCCACTGCGCCAGTGGTGAGCCGCGATGCGGGGAGGCCATCGTGGTCAGGGAACGGATGCGCTGTTGCGGGTCAAGGTGATGGATGGCATAACGGCTATCCAGGCCGCCCATGCTGTGTGCAATCAGATCGATACGTTCAGCATGAATCCCATTGAGAAAGTGTGCCAGGGCCTGGGCCCGTTCCGCAATCAATCCCGCACGGGGCAATGTGGGGAAATAAGCCGGTTGAGCCAGCGCATGCAGTCTGGGGGGCAGGGCGCGGAAGTAATATATTCTTCTGCCCAGGATGTTCCAGGCGGAAAATCCCAGGAAACCATGGACAAATACGATGGCTTGCTTGATTTTATTTTGTATCACCAGGTAAATTCCTGTGCATGGAATATTTTTTCAGACGCATGCCTCAATCGGGGCTTGCTGATTCTAGCAGGATGGAAGTGAGCATGCCTACTTTAGCCCGTGGCGTATTCACATTGCGATGTCAATAAAAAAGGGGCCCGACGGGCCCCTTGTTGCCGGTGTTTATGATGCCTTAGTTGTCGATCTTCAGGCTGGTGGCAATCAACTGGTTGATCGTGTCATCGTAGCTCCCGCTAATCTCCACTTTATCGCCCAACAGGGGGGTCGTACTGAGGGCGGAGATATCTACGCTGATACCAGCGACGGTAATCGGTCCACTGCCCAGGTTTTCTACAGTGCCGTTTAGCTGGTCGTTGCTGCCGTTTTCACGTTTGAGTTTGACGGCCATCAGATCACCGGTCACATTATCTTTGTAAAAACTGAGTTCCACCCGGTCAACGCCGGCGACCAGGTCGTCCAGTCCGAAGAAGCGGACCGGATTGTTGCTGTCGTCCTTGAACAAGGTGCTGGCATCTACCTTGACTGTCAGACCCATCACCGTGACCGTGCCGGCAGTGAGGTCAACGGCACTGATGGTGGCCTGGACCTCAGTTTCGGTGGCCTCACGGAAGCTGACTTTATCGGCAACCAGTTCCCCGTTGCTGTTGAGGGTGCCTTCCACTTCCACCTGTACGCCCTCGGCAATGGTGCTGAGTGTGCCACGTTTGAAGCTGGTGTTGTTGCTAATGAGCACGGAGGTACCATTGAGGCTGAAGCCAGTGCTACTGGGGCCTGTGCCAATCGGGCCGGACAGCTCAACCTCCTCGCCATCATTGCCCTCAATGCCGGATTTTCCATTGCTTTCCAGCTTGATTTCACTGGCGATGAGATTACCGCTGAGGCTGTCAATCCCCTGGATGCTTTTTACTTCCACAAACAGGCCATCACTCAGCGTCACAGTCGGCAGACTGGCGGCGGCACTGTAATCGACGGTGAGAGTGCCGATCTGAAAGCTCGTCGCAGTCAGCATGCTGATGACGCCCTTGACCTCGATTTCATCGCCGTTCTGGGATGCCTTCTTTACTTCCACCCGGGTTGCCTGGATGGTGGTGCTGTCAAGGCGGTTGCCACTCACTTCAATGATGTTGCCCACCTGGATGGTGTCGAAACCGGTCACCGCAGGCACGGCGCTTTGAAAGACTGTGGTGTTGTCAACGCGGACAGTGAGCCCCATCACCGTCAGGGTGCCGCTAGCGGTATAATTATTCTGTTGAACGAGACCTTCCAGATCGTCGCGGTAATCGACACTCAGCGCTGACCCGGTCGTGCCGTTGGCATTCGCTGTGCCATGAAGATTGACCACCATACCGACGGCCAGGTCGCTTTCATTGGCAGGAATGCCGTTGACCATAATGCTGGCGCCACTGGTATCATATTCAATACCATTGACGAAGACGCTGCCAAAGCCGGTAATGACACCGGAACTCAGGCTGCCCGAGGTGACGGAACTGCCGCTGCCACCGCCGCCGCAGGCGCTCAGACCCAGCGCCCCGATCACAGCCAGGCTGACAAGTGATTTACGAATGATTGAATGTCGCATGATTGATTCTTCCTTTAATAAAATCTGTTATGTGAGATAGGGTCCGGCTTACTCGACTATTTAGTATTTGGGATTATATTCCCAAATACTAAATAGTAAGTCAAGAGAAATATGCGCCCGGGTCTGCTTTTGTGAGCAGATTCACGAGACGGGCCGGATGAAGTCTGCCAGGACTTCATTTTCAGGGACTGCTGTCATGCCGGCGCTGTTCCGGCATCCAGGCGGTCATTCAATTTCATATTGCCATGGGCAGAAATCAGGCAGTTTGCCACCTCTGTTGGCCGATGACACCAGGACAAGCTTTTGTTTACGGGTCAGCGGTGATTTTCAACATCGTCTTTAGCAGCGTCATGTGAATTGCAGATGCCCGCTGACTGTGCTACCTGGGTTGCAGAAGCCCGGTCCGGGAGGGGCTAGGATGCCCGGGAGATTGAGTAGGAATGGCGGGCTTAACTCAGAATTTTCCTAAAGGTTTTATGGGTTTTAGACGATGACCCGGTGACTAATAAAAAGCGTGAAGGCAACGCAAATTTTTCCATTATCAGCGTAGTTAATCCTGACTCTTTTCATGAATAATTCATACTTCATTGGCGCACGCTTGCCCGACAGGGGTCGAGGCCAGGCGGTTGATCCCTTAAGAACAAGGTACTAAAACATGAGTCATTTTCTGGATCGTCTGATGTTCTTCAAGAAGAATATGGGCAGTTTTTCCGACAGTCATGGCGTGGTCACTCATGAAGACCGTGGCTGGGAGGAGGGCTACCGGCAGCGCTGGCAGCATGACAAGGTGGTGCGCTCCACGCATGGTGTCAACTGTACCGGCTCGTGTAGCTGGAAAATCTATGTCAAGGATGGTCTGGTCACCTGGGAGACCCAGCAGACCGATTATCCCCGCACACGTCCGGATCTGCCCAATCATGAACCACGTGGTTGTCCCCGTGGGGCCAGTTATTCCTGGTATCTATATAGCGCAAACCGGCTCAAGTACCCCATGATCCGGGGGCATCTGTTGCGTTTGTGGCGAGCTGCACGTAAAACCCACGATGACCCGGTGGTGGCCTGGGAAGCCATTGTTAGCAACCCCGACAAAGCACGTGAATACAAATCCCGGCGGGGGCTGGGGGGCTTCGTCCGCGCCAGTTGGGATGAGGTCAATGAGATCATTGCCGCGGCCAATGTGTACACCATCAAGCGTTATGGCCCTGACCGCATTTCCGGTTTTTCTCCAATTCCGGCGATGTCCATGGTTTCCTATGCCTCGGGGGCGCGCTATCTATCCTTGATCGGGGCTAACTGCCTGAGCTTCTACGACTGGTATTGTGACCTGCCGCCCAGTTCTCCCCAGGTTTGGGGTGAGCAGACCGATGTACCGGAATCCGCCGATTGGTATAACGCCGGCTTTATCATGATGTGGGGATCCAATGTGCCGATGACGCGCACCCCGGATGCCCATTTCATGGTTGAGTCGCGTTACAGCGGTACCAAGATCGTGGTCGTCAGCCCTGATTATGCCGAGGCTAGCAAATTCGCGGATTTGTGGCTGCACCCTAAAGAGGGCACGGATTCGGCGCTGGCGATGGCCATAGGCCATGTGATTATGAAGGAGTATCACCTCGAAGCCCGGAGCAGCTATTTCAATCAGTATGTCCGGGAAAATACCGACATGCCTTTTCTGGTGCTGCTGGAGCCCCAGGGCGATTATTACGTCAGTGGCCGTTTCCTGCGTGCCGCGGATCTGGCCGGCGATCTGGAACAGCGCAATAACGCCGAATGGAAGACGCTGGCGCTCGACGAAGAATCCGGTGACCTCACCTTGCCCAATGGTTCCGTCGGTTTTCGCTGGGGCGAGCAGGGCGCGCAAGTGGGCAAGTGGAATATCGAGCAAAAGGACGCCCGCGACGGTCGGGAGGTGCGCCTGAGACTGTCGCTGATCGAGACCCGTGATGATACGGTCAAGGTGGGTTTCCCCTACTTCGGTGGTGCCGGCAGCCATCACTATACGCACACGGAACATGCGGCGGTCCAGCAGCGACAGGTGCCGGTGCGCAGGCTCAAACTGGCCGATGGCAGCGAGGCCCTGGTGACCACCGTGTTTGACCTGCAAGCGGCCAATTACGGCATCGATCGGGGGCTGGGAGGCGACAACGTGGCCGGATCCTACGACGAGGACGTGCCTTATACCCCTGCCTGGCAGGAGCGGATCACCGGGGTGCCTCGTGAGCAGGTGATTACCGTCGCTCGCCAGTTTGCCGACAATGCCGACAAGACCCACGGGCGCTCCATGGTGATCATCGGCGCCGGTATGAATCACTGGTATCACATGGACATGAACTACCGCGGGGTCATCAACATGTTGATGATGTGCGGTTGCATCGGTCAGTCCGGCGGCGGCTGGTCACATTATGTGGGACAGGAAAAATTGCGGCCGCAGACGGGCTGGACCCCGCTGGCCTTCGCCCTGGACTGGCATCGTCCCCCCCGGCATATGAATGGCACCTCCTATTTCTATGTGGAATCGAGCCAGTGGCGCTACGAGACCGTCAATATGGATGCGATTCTGTCGCCCACGGCGAATGCAAAAGACTGGCACGGCAGCCAGATTGATTACAACGCCCGGGCCATCCGTATGGGCTGGTTGCCTTCGGCACCGCAACTGTCGCGTAATCCCCTGGCCATTACCCGCGAGGCTGAGGCGGCCGGCCAGGCCCCGGCAGACTATGTGGTAGAGCAGCTCCGTTCCGGCAAGCTCAAGTTCGCCATCGAGGATCCGGACCATGAGGATAACCATGCCCGGGTATTGTTCGTCTGGCGTTCCAATCTATTGGGTTCCTCAGGCAAGGGGCATGAATACATGCTCAAGCACATGCTCGGCACGACCCACGGTGTGCAGGGCAAGGACCTGGGTGAACAGGGGCTGGCCAGGCCGGAAGAGGTCAAGTGGCGCGATGATGCCGCTGAGGGCAAGCTGGACCTGCTGGTGACCCTGGATTTCCGCATGTCCACCACCTGCCTGTTCTCGGATATCGTGCTGCCGACTGCGACCTGGTATGAGAAGAACGACCTCAACACCTCGGACATGCATCCCTTCATCCATCCGCTGAGTGAGGCAGTGAACCCTGCCTGGGAAGCTCGCAGCGACTGGGTGATATTCAAGGATATCGCGAAACGTTTCTCCGTGACCTGCGAGGGGCACCTGGGGGTGGAAAAGGATATCGTTGCGGTCCCGGGCCAGCATGACAGCCCGGCAGAGCTGGGTCAGGCACTGGCGGTGAAAGACTGGAAGCGCGGTGAATGCGAACCCGTGCCTGGCAAGACCATGCCGGCATTGGCCGTAGTCGAACGCGATTATCCGAATACCTGGAAGCAGTTTACTTCCCTCGGTCCGCTGATGAGCAAACTGGGGAACGGTGGCAAGGGGATCTCCTGGAATACCGAGACGGAAGTCGCGTTGTTGGGCGATCTCAATTACCGCGTGACTGAGGAAGGGATTTCCCAGGGTTTGCCACGCATCGACAGCGATATCGATGCCGCCGAGGTGATCCTCAGCCTGGCACCAGAGACCAACGGCGAAGTGGCCGTGAAGGCCTGGGGCGCACTGTCCAGGATTACCGGTCTCGACCACGTCCATCTGGCACAGCCCAAGGCAGCCGAGAAGATCCGTTTTCGTGATCTGGTTGCACAGCCGCGCAAGATTATCTCCAGCCCCACCTGGTCCGGGCTGGAGGACGAGCATGTTTCCTATAATGCCGGTTATACCAATGTGCATGAACGTATTCCCTGGAGAACCCTGACCGGACGACAACAGTTCTACCAGGATCATCTGTGGATGCGTGCCTTTGGTGAGAGCCTGTGTGTCTACCGCCCGCCAGTGGAGATGCACGGAGTTGAACCGATGCTGGGGAAGAAACCCAATGGCCATCATGAGATGGTTCTGAGCTTCATTACGCCCCATCAGAAATGGGGTATCCATAGCACCTATAGCGACAATTTGTTGATGCTGACTCTGTCCCGTGGCGGCCCGCATATCTGGCTCAGTGAGGTGGACGCCGCCAGTGCAGGCATCGAGGATAATGACTGGATCGAGGCCTTTAATGTCAATGGCGCGGTGACGGCCCGAGCGGTAGTCAGTCAGCGGTTACCGGAGGGCATGTGCATGATGTATCACGCGCAGGACCGTCTGGTGCAGATCCCCGGGTCCGAGACGACCGGTACCCGCGGCGGGCTGCATAACTCGGCTACCCGCATTGTGATGAAACCCACCCACATGATTGGCGGTTACGCGCAACTCAGTTATGGATTCAATTATTACGGCACGGTTGGTTCCAACCGCGATACCTGCGTGATCGTGCGCAAGATGGAGAAGGTTGACTGGCTGGATGAAGTCCCGGGAGGGGACGAAGCAGTGGAGCTAAAACAATGAAAATTCGCGCACAGATCGGCATGGTCCTGAATCTGGACAAATGTATCGGTTGCCATACCTGCTCGGTGACCTGCAAAAATGTATGGACCTCGCGCGAGGGGATGGAGTACGCCTGGTTCAATAATGTCGAGACCAAACCCGGTGTCGGTTACCCCAAAGAATGGGAAAACCAGGCGCGCTGGAACGGTGGCTGGCGCCGTCAGGCCAATGGTAGCATTCAGCCGCGCCAGGGGGGGCGCTGGCGTGAACTGGCGAATATCTTTGCCAATCCCGATTTGCCCCAGATCGATGATTACTACGAGCCCTTCGATTTTGACTTTGCACACCTGCAGACCGCCGGTGAATCCCGGCATCTACCCACAGCGCGTCCGCGTTCAGCCATTAGCGGCGAACGCCTGGAAAAGGTGGAGTGGGGCGCCAACTGGGAAGATGATCTGGGCACTGAGTTTGCCAAACGCTCGCAGGATGTCAATTTCGAGCAGGTACAGAAGGAGATCTACGGCCAGTTCGAGAACACCTTCATGATGTATTTGCCCCGGCTGTGCGAACACTGTCTCAATCCGGCCTGTGTCGCTTCCTGTCCTTCCGGCGCGATCTACAAACGCGAAGAAGACGGCATCGTTCTCATCGATCAGGACAAATGCCGGGGTTGGCGTATGTGTATCTCCGGTTGTCCGTACAAGAAGATCTATTACAACTGGAAAAGCGGCAAATCGGAGAAGTGTATCTTCTGTTATCCCCGCCTTGAATCCGGGATGCCGACGGTGTGTTCCGAGACCTGCGTCGGGCGAATCCGCTATCTGGGCGTATTGCTCTATGATGCCGATCGCATCGAGGCGGCTGCCAGCCAGGGCGCGGAGCAGGATTTGTATCAGGCGCAGCTGGATATCTTTCTGGATCCCTTTGACGAAGCAGTACAGGCCCAGGCCCGTAAGGACGGTATTGACGAGGACTGGCTGGATGCAGCCAGGGCCTCGCCGGTCTACAAGATGGCATTGGACTGGAAAATCGCCTTCCCGCTGCATCCTGAATACCGGACTTTGCCCATGGTCTGGTATGTTCCCCCGCTGTCGCCGATTCAGGCCAGCGCCGAGGCGGGACAGATCGGTATGAATGGCATTATCCCCGATATTGATTCCTTGCGGATTCCGCTGCGCTATCTTGCCAATCTACTCACGGCCGGTGACGAAGGGCCGGTGAAACTGGCACTGGAGCGCCTGCTGGCCATGCGCGCCTATATGCGGGGGAAGAAGGTGGCGGGCAAGGCCGATACCCAGGTGCTGGCCCAGGTTAATCTTAGCGTGGGCCAGATCGAGGCGATGTATCGCTATCTTGCCATTGCCAATTATGAGGACCGCTTCGTGATTCCGACAGGACATAGAGAACAGGCCAGCGCACTGTATGACGCTTACGATGAACGTGGCGGCTGCGGTTTCAGTTTCGGCAATGGATGCTCCGGCACCAGTCAGGCTAATCTGTTCGGTGACCGCAGCCTGACCGCGCGCCACAGCACACCCATCAAGCTGGTTAAATAGAGGGATACCATGATGCATGCTACGCTGAAATGTCTTTCCGCCCTGTTGAGCTATCCGGGTCAGGAGTTGCGGGACGCCCAGGCAGAGCTGACTGCGGTGATCGCCAAAGCGCCCCGGCTCTCCGCGGACAGTAAGGCCTCATTGCTGGCCTTTATCCGGCACCTCGGGGAGGCGGACCTGATGGAATTACAGGCGCACTACGTCAGCTTGTTCGATCAGGGACGCGATTTGTCGCTGCATGTGTTCGAGCATGTACATGGACAATCGCGCGACCGGGGGCAGGCCATGGTTGATCTGCTGGCGTTGTATCGTGCACAGGGTTTCGAGCTCAATGCCCGTGAACTCCCGGATTACCTGCCGCTGTTGCTGGAATTCACTGCCCAGTTGCCAGCATCTGAGGCGCAACAACTATTGGGCGATGTGATGCCTGTAATCGGGCTTCTGGGGGCCCGGTTAGCCTCCCGTAATGAGGCCTGCCAGGCAATCTTTGGCGCCCTTGCCGAGCTGGCCGGTAGCCCCGATGCCCTGGCGGACAGGAAAAATGAGGTTGCGCAGGAAGGCCCTGATGAGGCGCTGGTCGATATGGATAAAATCTGGGAAGAGGAGGCCGTGAGTTTTATGTCGAGCCCGGAGGCCTGCCAGCAGAGCCAGCAGGCTGTCGCGCCCGTGCATTGGGTCCCGCGCAAGACGACAACGCCGGGAGCCAAGCGTAATTCCTGCACTGATGGAGGCAGTTAACATGTCTTATTTAAATACCTTGTTATTTGACTACTATCCTTATATCGCGCTGACCATCTTCCTGCTGGGGAGCCTGGTGCGTTTCGATTACGATCAGTACTCCTGGCGCAGTGGCTCCAGTCAGTTATTGCGTACCCGGAATTTCCGCATTGCCAGCAACCTGTTCCACATTGGTATCCTGCTGCTTTTTGTCGGGCATTTCGTTGGCTTGTTGATGCCCCATGCCTGGTATCCCTATCTGGGGCTCACCCCCCACAGTAAACAGCTGCTGGCGATGCTTGCCGGTGGCCTGTTCGGCACACTCTGCTTCGCCGGCTTGAGCCTGTTAATCTACCGTCGTCTGGTGGACCCCCGCATCCGCAATACCAGCAGTCCTATGGATATCGCCATTTTGCTGATCCTCTATGTGCAGCTGATCCTGGGGTTGGCTACCATTGTCGTTTCCGGGCAACACATGGATGGCAGTAACATGCTGCTGCTGGCGGACTGGGCCCAGCATATTGTGACTTTCCGGGGCGGCGCGGCAGATTATCTTGCCGGTGTCAGTTGGGTTTTCAAGACGCACCTGTTTCTGGGGATGACTATTTTCCTGTTATTCCCCTTCAGTCGTCTGGTGCATATCTGGAGCGCCCCGGTCTGGTATCTGGGGCGCCGTTCTTATCAGATTGTGAGGCACCGTTAATGCGTGCTACCGAAAGACAAGCGAGCGCAAGGGCGGCCGAAGTAACGGTGAATGGGGTGCTGATCAGTGAGGCGTGTATTGATCGCGAAGTTCAGTATCATCCCGCCTCCAGTTTGTCCTGCGCCCGGGCACAGGCCATCCGGGCGCTGGTCATACGTGAACTGCTGTTACACAAAGCGGCGAAGCTACAGCTTAGCTGCCTCGACAATGACTCCGTCGGGGAAGTCGAGGAAACGGATGAAGCAGGCCTGATTCAGGCCCTGCTGGCACGGGAAATTAAACCCCCCGCAGTGGACGAAGACACTTGCCAGCGTTATTACCGGAACAACCGTCAGCACTTTCATACACCACCACTATATCAGGCTGCTCATATCCTGTTCGCCACGGCCCCGACAGAGTTGCCCGCACGCGAAGCAATTCGCCGGCAGGCCGAGGCCACGCTGGCGGAACTGCAGTCCAGCCCTGAGAAATTTTCCACCCTGGCGAAAAAACATTCGGCCTGTTCATCGGGGCAGCAGGGGGGCAGTCTCGGTCAGATCGAAAGCGGTCAGACCGTTAGCGAATTCGAACAGCAACTGGCGCAGATGATCGTGGGCGAGATTTGCCCCCGGTTGGTGGCAACACGCTTCGGTTTTCATATCGTGCGTCTGGATCATCGTGTCGCCGGCAGGCAGCTGCCTTTCGAGGCGGTACAAAAACAGATCAGGGGCTACCTTGAAGAATCCGCCTGGCGTCGCGCAGTGAGTCAATACCTGCATCATCTGCTGGCTGAGGCGGAAATTGTCGGTATTGACCTCCTGGCAGACGCCTTGCCTGTGATGCAGTAGCAGCGCCAAACAGTTTCATCTTAAAGCTAATAGGGGAAAGAGAAATGAGTGAGTCATCAAGCCTAAGTCACTCAGGTTATATCATCACCGGTTCACCGAAGATCGGTTTGTTCATGGGAACATGGGGTTTCTTTTTCGGCTTCGCCAGCGTGGCCCTGTATGGCCCGGCGGCCCATTATTTCCAGCAACAGATGGGCCTCGGCGGGATTGCCCTGGGTTTTCTGGTGGCTGCGCCACAGCTGACCGGCTCTCTGGCGCGGATTCCGTTTGGCACCTGGGTCGATAAAGTCGGGGGCAAGCTGCCGATGCTGACCCTGTTCGCCTTTGCCTTGATCGGTATGTGGGGGCTGGTCTTCATCCTGGTTGTCACCAAGGACATCACCGCGTCCCTGTATCCGTTGATCCTGTTTTTCGGCTTCATGTGCGGTTTCGGTGTCGCCTCCTTTTCTGTGGGCATACCCCAGGTATCCTACTGGTACCCGCAAAACCGCCAGGGTACCGCCCTGGGAATTTACGGCGGTGTGGGTAACCTCGCCCCGGGTATCTTTACATTGGCACTGCCGCTTGCCATTGCCGCCTTCGGTTTGACTGGTGCCTACCTCATCTGGTTTATGATCTTCCTGGTGGGGACGGTGGTCTATGCCATATTTGCCGTCGATGCCCCCTATTTTCAGTTGCGCAGGGAGAAAATAGATCCCGAGGAAAGCATCGCGATCGCCAGAAAGAACGGCGAGGAATTATTTCCCAAGGCATCGGCCTGGGCGGGCCTGTTCACGGCCTCAGAGGATACCCGCACCTGGGGACTGACCTTGCTGTATTTCACCTCTTTCGGTGGTTTTCTTGCCCTGACGGCATGGTTCCCTTCCTACTGGATCAATCTGCATCATGTGAGCCCCACCATGGCCGGTTTCATCGGCGGGCTGGGTTTTGCCCTGCTGGCTGCCCTGATCCGTGTCGTGGGGGGGATGCTCTCGGAACGCTACGGCGGTGAGATCATCGCCTTGCTCTCCTTTATCCTGGTCCTGGTGGCCGCGCTGTTATTGACCTTTAGTATGGATTTTGCCATTGATCTGGGGGCGGAGATATTGATTGCCCTGGGCATGGGGATAGCCAATGCCGCGGTATTTAAAATGTTGCCCAAATATGTTCCGGAAGCGGTGGGGGGCGCCGCAGGTATCGTGGGTGGCCTCGGTGCGACCGGTGGTTTTATACTCCCGCCCTTCCTGGGGGCAGTCGTTGATGCCATGGGGCCACAGGGATATGCCGGAGGCTTCTTTGCCTACGTCATTTTAGCGGTTATTGCCATCTTCGTTTCCTGGATATTTCTGAGTCGTCAGGGCGATATCGATATCCAGGTGCC
>CAZFJS010000048.1:1719-11916 GCA_964519605.1 uncultured Gammaproteobacteria bacterium | reverse complement strand
AAGCCGGGCTCCAGGCACAGTTATCCGCTTTTGGTACCTTAAAGGGGGCCTTGTCATCTTTGCAGTCTTCGCTGGCGAGTCTCAACACCATTGAGACTTATCAGGGAAGAACTGCGGAGTCCAGTGATACCAGTGTGCTGGCGGCGACCGCCAGTGTAGCCGCCGCTGCGGGGCTTCATAACATCAGTCTCAGCCAGTTGGCCACCGTACACAAGCTGGCCACAGACCCGGTCAACAATGCCAATGCGCGTTTCACCGCTTCCACGGATCTTGTCGGCACCGGTACGCTGACATTCAAGTTTGGCACGACGGTTTATGACAAGGGGACTGACACCTACAGCTCTTTTACTCAGAATGCTGACCGACCGACACAAACGGTTACCATTACTGACGGCAGCCTGCAGGGTATTCGTGATGCCGTTAATAACGCCGGTATCGGTGTGACGGCGTCCATTGTATTCGATGGTAGCTATCAACGGCTTACTTTTACTGCTGATCAGACCGGGGCAGCCAACAGTCTTGAGATCACCGTACAGGATGGCGATGCCAACAATAACGATAGCAACGGTCTGTCATTGCTGGCCTTCAATGGTAGTGCTACCAATCTCGATCAGACCCAGGCCTCGCAGGATACGGTTGGTCTGAATATCGATGGGATTGCTGTCAGCAGTGCCAGTAACACCCTGACAGATACCATCGAAGGATTGAATATTGAACTCAAAGCTGCAGGCAGTGCTACGCTGAACATCGCTCTTGATAAAAATAATGTCTCCAGCGCGATCAACAGCCTGGTGGAAAAATATAATGCACTGGTGACCACGATCAATGATTTGTCGAGTTTTGATCCAAAAACCAAGCGCTCTGGCCTGCTCAATGGCAATGGTGTGCTGCGCAGCATTGAGTCCCAACTCAGGCGTCTTCTGAGTGATCCTGTCCAGAATCCCGGAGGGCCGTTCAAGTTACTAACGGATATCGGGATCAGCAGGAATTCCAAGGATGGCACCCTGGTATTGGATAACACCAAACTGGATGCGGCAATCAGTCAGCATTTTGATGATATTGCCAGCCTGTTTACCGCCGTGGGTACACCGAGCGACCCACAAATCAGTTTTGTCTCTTCGACACCGCAGACACCCACGGGCGTATTTGATATCAATATCACCCGGATTGCCACGCAGGGAGAGCTGCTTGGCTCGGCAGCCGCTAATCTCAATATCACTGCCGGTGTTAACGACGCGCTGACTTTGTCGGTGGATGGCGTTGCCGCGACCGTGCAGCTATCGGCGGGAAATTACAGCAGTGCTACGGCCCTGGCGGCTGAAGTACAGTCACGTATCAATGGGGTGAAGGCATTCCTCGATGCTGGTATTAGTGTCAAGGTCAGCGAATCTGCGGGCGTGCTGAAGATTGTTTCTGATCGTTATGGCGCTGCTTCCAAAGTAGTTATTTCCGGAGGCAACGGCCGCAATGATCTGGTTAGCGCGGCCGCGGTGGTAACGGATGGCCAGGATGTAGCCGGTACCATTGGTGGTGCTGAGGCCAGTGGCAACGGTCAGCAGTTAACGGGCAGCGGTTCCAGTGAGGGTATCAGTCTTAAGATAGCCGGAGGGGTGACAGGTAATCGAGGTACGCTCACTTTTTCGCGTGGCTATGCTGAAACGCTGAACAATATGTTGACCGGTTTGCTGGATAGTAAGGGCATCTTCAGTTCAGTTACCGAGGGCATCAATAATCGGGTGGGAGAGATCAACAACCGACGCTTGCAGGTGGAGCGGCGTTCACAGGCCTATGAAAAGCGGATCAGGACACAGTTTATTGCCATGGATCTGTTGGTGTCGAGGTTGCGCTCAACGGGTAGTTTTATTAGCCAGCAACTGAGCAATCTGCCGGGTTCTGGTTCCAAATAATAATAAAAAACGACAGCATAGTAACGATGTGATCAAGATTTCTGCACGGTCATAATCAGGTTATCAGACAGGAGGAGTACAGTTTTATGAATCGATTCAAAGCGGGCAGCGTAATCAAGGAATATGGACAGGCAGGCTTGCAAGCCGTGGTAGAAGAGGCGACGCCTCACCGCTTGATTCAGATGATGATGGAGGGAGCCCTGGGGAAAATTGCTGCTGCCAGAGGTTTTATGGAACGGGGAGCGCTGGCCGAAAAGGGGGCACAAATCAGCTGGGCTGTTTCCATTATCGACGGGTTGCGCGTCAGCCTGGATAAATCCGAGCCGGGTGCAGAGATCGCTCAAAACCTGGAAGACCTTTATGTCTACATGATGCGCCGCCTCACCGAGGCGAATCTGGAAAACAAGACCACCTATCTCGATGAGGTGGCAGAATTGTTGGGACAGATCAAGAACGCCTGGGATGCCATTGCACCTGCAGTGCCGGTAGTAGAGGCCGCGACGCTGATGATCGGGCAGCAGCATGCCGTCTGATTCGGT
Organism: uncultured Gammaproteobacteria bacterium; assembly: GCA_964519605.1. Lineage (GTDB taxonomy): Bacteria > Pseudomonadota > Gammaproteobacteria > SZUA-140 > SZUA-140 > CAZFJS01. Next base: position 9,470 of record CAZFJS010000048.1, on the reverse strand, counting down.
CACACGCCATCAGCCGACAGGGGGTGGTGTCGAGCCATTGATGGCAAAACAGGAAACCCACCTGGCGACAGCGGTCAGGCTGTCCGGAGCAATGCTGGAAGCGAGCCGGCAACATGAATGGACGCAATTTGCAGCGTTGGAAGCACAACGTACCCAGGTGCTGGAGGCATTATTTTCCACGGTTACGGAAACGCAGGCGAATGCATCGCTGTCCCCTGGTATTCGCAAAATTCTCTCCATCGATGAAGAAATTATTGCCATCTGTGAAGCAGTGAAAAAAGACTGCGCCGATGAACTGGCCACCATCAGTAAAAGCAGACAGGTGCACGATAGCTATACCCGCCAACAGTACAGCCCATGAAATAAGTCCTGCCATTGCCACTGCCCGGCATTGTGCTGCCGGGCAGATTTCGGTATCTTTTGATCCATGAGTGAAGTCAACGCATCGCCATTGGGTGAAGGCCTGGTTTATGAGGCAGAACTGCCCTTGAGCTGGCAACCCGTGGATCATCTTGCCCCCTCACGGATCATCAGGATAGATGAGTCCAATGAGGAGCTGCTGCAATTTATCGCGGTACTGGAGGAGCACCGCGCTGAATCGCCGGATGAAGAGCCCGGGGCGCATGTCCATGAGCTGGAGCGGATCGAATATAAAATCAATCTGCTGCTCGATATGGTCGCTCACATTCTGGCGGGCCAGCTAAAGATGCCGGATATCATTGCGGTGCGCCTGAGCGCTACTGCCATCCAGTGGCAGGACGAAAAACCACCCATGGTGGGCAGTCGTCTGCTAATGGAGATCTACCTCAACCCCAAGTTTCCACAACCATTGAGGTTGACCGGCGTGGTACATAACGCGCCGCCATCACCGGAGGGATTCAATACCCTCGTCTCTTTTGAACATATGAGTGAAGCGGTTCGGAGCTGGCTGGAAAAGCTGATTTTCAGACAGCACCGCCGTGCGATTGCTCATGCGCGCCAGCAGCGTGACTGATTTTCTCCATGAATGGAGGCAGGCTTGTCATGAAGTCGGATTACCCACATTGGATTATCTCATATGAAGAGATTAAGATATCGCCTAAACAGGATAAGTCGCCATAGCGACAGAATTTTGACATATCAATATGAAAGCGTTAGCCTTGTTGCAGGGTGGCTGGCAGCATAAAGGGGGGTTCGAATTGGACGCAATTGTCGTCATTGATTCAGATGTGCAGAAGCGGACGTGTATAAAATCGATTCTTGAGTTTATCGATATCGGTGAGGTTTGTCTCACTGATCCCGATAATTGGCAGCATGCCGGAGTTTCCCCTGAAGCGCTCGGCGCCTGCATTGTTTCAGCTGTTGATCTTGGTCGGCATGAGAAGCTTCTGGAGGAGATAAAAAACTGGGCACCGGAGGTGCCGATATTGCTGTTACGGGATGACCCGGTTCGCGGCAAGGCCGGTCAGTCCATGCCGCCCCAGGTCCTCGGCCAGGTCAAGTTTCCGATCAAATATAAGGAGCTGACCGGCGCCCTGCAACAGGCGGAGATTTATCGGGAAAGCAGGAATCCAGAGGGTGAGTCGCATTCCCCCGAGTTGTTCCGCAGCCTGGTGGGCAGCAGCAGGTCGATCCAGCGCGTCCGTAAGTTGATTGATCAGGTGGCGGATACCGGGGCAACGGTACTGATCCTGGGTGATTCCGGTACCGGCAAGGAAGTGGTTGCCCGTAATGTTCATTATCATTCCTCCCGGCGTAACAAAGCCTTCGTGCCTGTCAATTGCGGTGCCATTCCCTCGGAATTGTTGGAGAGTGAGCTATTCGGTCATGAAAAGGGCGCTTTCACCGGGGCCATCAGCGCCCGCCAGGGGCGTTTTGAAATGGCGGAGGGGGGTACGCTCTTTCTGGACGAGATCGGCGACATGGATCTGCAAATGCAGGTGAAGCTGTTGCGTGTATTGCAGGAAAAAACCTTTGAAAGAGTGGGTAGCAACAAGACCATACATGCCAATGTGCGGATTATCGCCGCCACCCATCGTGATCTCGACAAGGCCATCGAGACCGGGGACTTTCGTGAAGATCTCTATTATCGCCTGAATGTTTTTCCCATCGATATGCCTCCCCTGCGCGAACGCACAGAAGATATTCCCCTCTTGATCAAGGAAATTATCCTGCGTCTGCAGCACGAAAAGCGCGGCACAGTCAGTTTGACCCAGTCGGCGGTGATGGCGCTTTGTCAGCATCACTGGGCGGGGAATGTGCGCGAACTTGCCAATGTGATCGAAAGGCTGGTGATCATGCACCCCTATGGGGTGGTCGACATGCGTGATCTGCCGGAGAAATATCAGGTCGAATCCGGTAGCGAGGGGCAGGAAGCGATGATCCCCGATCCGACTATGATTACCCTGGACCAGTTTGAGATTCCGCGCTTGCCCCGGACGGGCATCGACCTGAAGGAGCATTTGACCAATCTGGAATGTAATCTCATCAGGCAGGCGCTGGATGATGCCGAAGGTGTGGTCGCTCATGCCGCCAACAAGCTGCATCTGCGCCGCACGACCCTGGTTGAAAAGCTGCGTAAATATGGCATTCAGCGCGCAGATGAGGTGACGTAATGTTGACATAAGCCTGAAGCTCAAAAGCTAAGCTATTGATTAGTAAGTCTTAGTAATTCCAGGCACGAAAATTGCCTCAAGCCGTGTAAAGCGATTCTGAATCCTTACACGGTTTTTTGTTTATGAGGCGGAGAATATGAACGGGCGTGCGATTAACCAGGTGCTTGAACTGACCCGGGCCTTCGAGAGTTTCAACCAGTTATCTGTAGACCTGCCAGTCAGCGACTACGGACCGGACGAAGGGCTTGAACCTCAGGCGCAGGAAATTGCTGGCAAGTATACTGCACAGGCGCCGTCCGGCACTGTGGGCCGTTCATGTGATGATGATTTGTCCACGGTGCTGGAGGCGCTGCCCGCCGGCATTGTGGTGCTGAATGAAGATGGCGTGATTCGCCAGTGCAACGGGATGGCGCTGGAATTTCTGGGTTCGCCGCTGTTGGGCGAAGCCTGGCGCGAAGTGATCACACGTGCCTTTGTCGATAGCGCCAACGCGGATGCTGTGGCACTCAATGACGGCCGTTTGCTGAATATCACCACTAACCCGCTGGATAGTGGTGCCGGGCAGGTGCTGTTGCTCCGCGATGTGACGGAATCCTGCGCGCTACAGGAAATGATGACGCGTCATCAACGCCTGCTTTCCATGGGTGAAATGCTGGCCTCTCTGGCCCATCAGATCAGAACGCCACTGGCATCCAGTCTGTTATACCTCTCTCATCTCGATTGTCAGCAACTGACGCCCGCACAACGGCAGCGCAGTATGAAAAAAATCCATTCCTGCCTGCAGCATCTGGAACATGTTGTGGGGGATATGTTGCTGTTTGCCAAGGGCGGCCAGTTGGGCAGTGAAGTGATTGACATCGATGAATTATTGCAGGAATTGCAGCAGATCATCGCCCCTCAGTTGAGTGCCCAAAACTGTGAATTTTCCCTCGATGACAACAGCAATGGCGCCTGCATACAGGGCAACCGGGTTGCCATCCTGGGGGTGTTGCAGAATCTGCTCAGCAATGGTTTGCAGGCCTGTGAGATTCGCTCGACAGCGATGGCAAAGCATCAGCCTGCTGCCACCTATCGTAGTAGATTGACATTGCGCGTTGAAACGGCTGGCGCCATGGGCGGAACAGATACCCTGCGGATTATTGTCTGCGATAACGGTTGCGGCATGACAGCGGATATTCGGGAACGGATCTTCGAGCCGTTCTATACCACCAAAGATCAGGGGACCGGACTGGGCCTGGCTGTCGCCCAGGCCATTATCCATGGCCATCATGGCGCCATTTGGCTGGAGTCGGAACCCGGCACGGGCACCACATTTGCAATTGAATTGCCGCGTTATCAGGCTGAGCAAGACAGGTAGAAGGGGGAGCAATTTATATGAGTCAATCCAGCGTACTGGTGGTTGAAGATGAAGCAATATTGCGCGATGCCTTGAGCGATACCCTGGATCTGGCCGGGTATCCGGTGGCCAGCGCAAGGAGTGGACGCGAAGCACTGGATATTATTTCCCGACAGGATATCTCCATGGTCATCAGCGATGTCCAGATGAAACCCATGGACGGCCATCTTTTGCTGGAACAGATCAGGCAGCACAGGCCGGAGATCCCGGTTCTTCTGATGACGGCCTATGGTTCGATACAGAATGCGGTGGCGGCGATACAGCATGGTGCCGTCGACTATCTGGTGAAACCTTTCGAGGCGGAAGTCCTGGTGAATATGGTGGCGCGATATATCCGCAATGAGCCGGCTGATACGGAGATGGTGGCTGTCGACGAAAAGACACGGAGTATTGCTGTCCTGGCAAGTCGGGTGGCGGGTACCGATGTTACGGTTATGATCAGCGGAGAGAGCGGCACCGGCAAGGAAGTGCTGGCCCGTTATCTGCATGATCATTCCCCACGTGCAGCAGCGCCGTTCGTTGCGATTAATTGTGCGGCCATTCCGGAGAATATGCTGGAAGCCACTTTGTTTGGTTATGAGAAGGGTGCCTTTACCGGTGCCTATCATGCCTGTCCAGGAAAATTTGAACAGGCCCAGGGCGGCACCTTGTTGCTGGATGAGATCTCCGAAATGGATCTCGGTCTGCAGGCAAAAATACTGCGTGTACTACAGGAGCGTGAAGTGGAACGTCTGGGTGGGCGCAAGATGATTGACCTGGATGTGCGGGTGCTGGCCACCTCCAACCGCAGGATGACAGACGAAGTCAGCGCCGGTCGATTCCGCGAGGATCTTTTTTATCGTCTCAATGTTTTTCCTTTGCATCTGCCGCCATTACGCGAGCGCTGTGCGGATATTCTTCCCCTGGCCAACAGGCTGTGTGCCCATAGCGCGGGGCGCAGCGGCAGACCCGCGCCATTGTTCTCTCAAGAGGCGCAGGGCAGGCTGCTGGCGCATTCATGGCCTGGCAATGTGCGTGAACTCGATAATGTAGTACAGCGCGCGTTGATTTTCCAGATGGGCGAGATGATAGAGGTGCGGGATATTCAGTTTGAGGTGAGTATGCCGCATGATGGCCAGGTTGCTCATGCCCAGGCAGAAGCCAGGGAGAGTCTGAACAGTGATCTGCGGACCCATGAGCAGACGCTGATTCTGGAAACGCTACAAGCGGAGCACGGCAGCCGCAAGCGGGCGGCGGAGAAACTGGGAATCAGTCAGCGCACGCTGCGCTATAAGTTGGCGCAAATGCGTGTGGCGGGGATTGCCATACCTGAAAGATGACATCAAACGGTGTTCTTGCCCTCGGGGGCAGCTTGTTTTGATTCACCAATTTTGAACGGGAGTATGTGACATGAATGAGATCAACCCCAGTCAGTTACTTTCACAGTTACGGGCAAACGCTGCCCTGGCGGCGGGCGGGCGAGCCGATCACCCGCCCGCCGGCCAGCAGGTGGACTTCTCCAGCATGCTGAAAGATGCTGTCGGTCAGGTCAATGATGCTCAGCATCAGGCCGGCGCGCTACAGCAGGCATTCGAGCATGGGGACAGCAATCTCGATCTCTCCCGAGTGATGGTGGCGAGTCAGAAAGCAGGCATCGAGTTTCAGCTGATGCTTAATGTCAGGAATCGCCTCATTTCGGCCTATCAGGATATCATGAACATGCAGGTCTGATGGCGCTCATGAAGAAAGCAGTGCAGACAACTGTACTGTTGGCAAACGAAGGTATTTCTCCGCCCTCATGCAGATGTAATTTATCCGGAGTAGAAGATGGCATTGGTAAAAACTGAAGAACTTATATCGCAATCCCGGGGTTTCAACAATCTTGGTTGGCTGCGACAAATCGGTCTGATGGTCGGCCTGGCAGCCAGTGTGGCCATTGGTGTCGCTGCCGTATTGTGGTCTCAGACCCCGGATTATCGTTTACTCTATTCCAACCTCAGTACCCAGGATGCCACTGAGATTGCTCAGGCACTGCAACAGGCGACAATTCCCTACCAGTTGTCGGCGGATGAAAGTGCCGTGATGGTGCCGGAAAAACATATTCATGACGCCCGGATCAAGCTGGCGGGACAGGGTTTGCCGCGAGGTTCAGGTGTCGGTTTTGAATTGCTGGATAAGCAGCAGACCTTTGGTGTCAGCCAGTTTATGGAGAACGCCCGTTATCAACATGCCCTGGAAGGGGAGCTGGCCCGGACGATTGCGTCGATCAATTCGGTGCGTGGCGCCAGAGTGCATCTGGCCATACCCAAGCGTACCGTATTTGTCAGGAAGCGCAGCAAACCGACCGCATCGATAACTGTCGATCTTTACGCCGGTAGAACGCTGAGTGAAGAGCAGGTCGCGGCAATTGGCCATATGGTGGCCGCCAGTATTCCTGATATGGATGTCAGCCAGGTGACGATCATCGATCAGCGGGGTCATTTGCTGACCACGCCAGAGGGCTCCAACGACATGCGTTTGACCGCGCTGCATTTCGCTTACCGCAAGCGTGTGGAAGATTATTATATTAAGAGAATAGAAGATCTCCTGACGCCTATTATGGGTGCTGGTGCGGTGCGTGCCCAGGTTTCCGCTGTGATCGATAATACCGTCACCGAGCAGACCCGGGAAAGTTACAACCCTGACGACCCTGCCATTCGTAGCGAACAGACCATGGAGGAAAAAACCACCGGTGAACTTCCGGCAGGCGGAATTCCCGGCAGTGTCTCGAATCAGCCTGATAGCCAGTTGGGACAGAAAGAAGCGACGCCCGTACCGTCGGCACAACCAGGCAGTTCGTCCCGCAAGGTAACGCGCAATTACGAGCTGGATAAGACCATTAGCCATACCCGTGCAACTGGGGGCAATATTCGCCGATTGTCCGTTGCTGTGGCACTCGACAACAAGACTACCGTCAATGAGGATGGAGAGACCATCAGGACACCACTGAGTAGTGATGAAATTACAAGGATTACAGGTTTGATCAAGGAAGCCGTTGGCTTCAATACGCTCCGTGGTGATCGTATCAACGTGATCAATACAGCCTTTGCTGTACCCCCGACGCCAGAGGCCTTGCCGGAGCCTTCTATGTTCGCAGGTGAGAATCTATGGAACTTGATTAAACAGGTGCTGGTAGTTGCTTTGGTAGGTTTCCTGGTCTTCGGGGTATTGAAACCGGTCATGCGTGATCTCGCTGCCAAGGGCAAGGCCCTCCCGGCAGCGGGAGGAAATGCTGGCCAGTTTCCAGGTGCGATCGCAGAGGACCAGTTGAGCCTCAGTGATCAGTCGGTACCGCGCCTTCCGGGTGCAACCGGAACCGGTAGTTATGATACTAATCTCAATACCGCCCAGACCCTGGCGGCCCAGGATCCTAAACGTGTGGCCCAGGTTGTTAATAACTGGGTGGCCAGTGAATAGTGTGGTGATCGGAAATGGCTGATTCAAACAAGGGTTCCTCAGGGGTCGGTGGTCTTGAACGTGCCGCTATCCTGCTAATGAGTCTGGGTGAGCAGGGCGCCGCTGAGGTGCTTAAGCATATCGGCCCCAAAGAGGTGCATAAAGTCAGCACCGCTATGGCAAATCTGAAAAATATCACCAAGGAACAGGCCGGTTCCGTGCTCAGCGATTTTGTCGAAACCGTCAGCAACGAGACCGCCATCGGGGTAGGTTCCCATGATTATCTTAAGACTGTGCTGGTCAAGGCGCTGGGTGAAGACAAGGCCGGCAATGTTATTGACCGGGTC
>CAZFJS010000048.1:0-1619 GCA_964519605.1 uncultured Gammaproteobacteria bacterium | reverse complement strand
TGTGCTGGTCAAGGCGCTGGGTGAAGACAAGGCCGGCAATGTTATTGACCGGGTCATGATGGGAGAGACGGCGGGGGGGCTCGAACAGCTAAAGTGGATGGACCCGCGCGCTATTGTCGAGATTATCAAGCTGGAGCATCCACAGATTATTTCCGTCGTACTGTCCTATCTTGACAGTGAACAGGCAGCCGAGGTACTGCTGCTATTGCCGGAAAAATTGCGCTCCGATGTTCTGCTGAGAATTGCCACGCTGGATCGACTGCAACCTTCCGCCCTGAAAGAACTCAATGAAGTGATTGAAAAGCAGTTTGTCGGTAACGCCCATGTAAAATCATCCTCAGTCGGTGGTGTCAAGACCGCTGCCAATATTCTGAATCTGATGGAAGCCTCGGCGGAAGAAGTGATCATGGACCAGATCAATGAATTTGATGCCGAGCTGGGCGAGAAAATTCAGGATCTCATGTTTGTGTTTGATGATCTGGCCAGCGTGGATGACCGCGGTATGCAGGCCTTGCTGCGTGAAATCTCCTCCGAGACCCTGGTGCTGGCGCTCAAGGGTTCTGATAATGAAATCAAGGAGAAGGTTTTCGCCAACATGTCCAAACGGGCCGCCGAGATGCTGGGTGATGATCTGGAGGCCAAAGGGCCGGTGAGACTCAGTGAAGTGGAGGTCGCGCAGAAGGAGATTCTGGTGATTGCCCGGCGTTTGTCGGAATCCGGTGATATCGCACTCGGTGGCAAGGGGACGGAAGAATTTGTCTAAGGTGATTACAACAGAAGTACAGGCGCAGTATGAGCGCTGGGAACTCCCCGATGTAGGCGTGAGAGCTGCCGGCATTGCTGGCGCCGATACTTCAACAGTCTGCCAGACGGCAGGCTCCAGCTTGATGACGGCCGGGCAGTTGGAGAAGATACAGCAACAGGCACGTGAAGAGGGTTTTTCCCAGGGTAGGAAAGAAGGGCTTGCACAGGGTCAGGCCATCATCCGCGAACGGGTGGCGTCGTTGGAAAAGATTTGCACCCAGTTGAACAACCCCCTGCAGGAACTGGACCAGATGGTGGTGGATGAATTGACTGAACTGACCGTGCAGATCGCACGCCACCTCATTCGGCGGGAAATCAAGACGGAGCCCGGTCAGATCATTGCCGTTATCAGGCAGGCGCTGGGTCAGTTGCCGCTGGCCGCGTGCAGTATCCGCCTTTATCTCAACCCGGAGGACGCCCAGTATGTACGTACCACGCTAACAGGGGCCTCAGCAGAGAATAGCTGGGAAGTCGTAGAGGACCCGGTGTTGAGTCGTGGCGGATGCCGGGTGGTCACAGAAACTTCACAGATAGATGCGACCCTGGAAAAACGTTTGGCTCTGGTGGTGACTGAATTATTGGGAGGAGATCGTGGTGACGACGACGGCAGCCAGTGAGGGAAAACGCAGTGAAATCTGGCGCCGATTGATCGCCCGTCGACGCGAGAAAATATCCGGCCCGATACCGCTGATTGTGGAAGGGAAACTGACCCGCATGGTGGGGCTGACGATTGAGGCAGTGGGTTGCCAGGCCGCCATTGGGGATCGTTGCCTGATACGCAGCACGCAGGGCAGTGAGATCGAAGCGGAAGTGGT
>CAZFJS010000047.1:0-12114 GCA_964519605.1 uncultured Gammaproteobacteria bacterium | reverse complement strand
AGACCGCTCTTGAATTCATTGGTACTATAAGTCGCCATAAATTGCCTCTGAATCTGCGAAATAACTACACTGGATCAACCCCGGGCGCCTGGCGTCTGTAACAAACGGAGAGCCGGCACCGCCAAATGATAACCGAAACAGGCATTGAGGCGCGAAAATTACGCGCGCCGTCCCCCGCCCGATGGCAACAGGAAATGGCCCAGGCCATCCGCGAACCGTGGGAACTGCTGGAGATACTGGCATTATCCGATACAGCATTGGCCAGGCGGATTACCCCCACCAGCACCTTTCCGATGCGGGTTCCCCGCAGTTATGTCCGGCGCATGCACCCAGGGGACCCGCACGACCCTCTGCTGCGCCAGGTCCTGCCCCTGCAGCAGGAAGCACAACACGGCATCGCTTATTCCACTGACCCGGTAGGTGATCTGCAGGCACTGGCACAGCCTGGCCTGCTGCACAAATACCAGGGCCGCGCCCTGCTCATTGCCACCGCGGCCTGCGCCGTGCACTGCCGTTATTGTTTCCGCCGCCACTTCCCCTACAGCGCCGACGAAACCGGCCTCCGCGACTGGCAGCCGGCATTGCAACACCTGGCCGCCAACCCCACCATCCGAGAGATCATTCTCAGTGGTGGCGATCCGCTGTCCCTGAGCGACCAACGCCTGGCGGCCCTGGTGCGTCGGCTGGAGGACATTCCCCACCTGCGGCGACTGCGTATCCACAGCCGCCTGCCGGTGGTCCTGCCCACCCGCGTTGATGAGGCGCTGGCAGACTGGCTGGGCGCTACCCGGCTACAAACCATCATCGTGATTCACGCCAATCACCCCAATGAAATCGATGCCGAAGTGGCCGCCGCCCTGGCGCGCCTGCAGGCAACCGGCGCCACACTGCTCAATCAGTCGGTGCTGCTGCGGGGCGTGAATGACGACAGCCCAACACTCACCGGACTCAGTGAACAACTGTTTGCGGCCGGGGTGCTGCCCTATTACCTGCATCTGCTGGACAAGGTACAGGGCGCAGCCCATTTCGATGTTAGTGAACAGCAGGCGCTTGAGCTGCAACAGGCCATGCTGAGGCAGCTGCCCGGTTACCTGGTACCGCGGCTGGTGCGCGAACAGGCGGGGGCACCGTATAAAATTCCCCTCAGCCCACTGGCGGGTGGTTGAGGACAGCGATGCGCCCGACCAAAGGCGGCTATCCTTATGTTGCCGTTCAAGTTGCCGCCAGGCGGCTGACCTTGCGAAATCCCTGGGGCAAGCGGTTACCGCGCCGCCCGCGCTCACCCTCATAAGCAGCCAGATCCCGGTTTTTCAGCGTCATGTGACGCTGACCGGAAAAAATCGTCAGGGCACCGCTCGGTGAAATGCAGTAAAGCGCACAGACATACTCTTCCCGTGCTACTACCCGGGGCGCCGGAATGCCGATTATCTTGACGCCCTTGCCCTTGGTGAGCAAGGGCAGATCTTGCAGGCTGTGGATCAGCAAGCGGCCTTCAGTGCTCACCGCCGCCACACGCCCCCCGGCCAGCTCATGCACCGGCACCGGCGGCAATACCCGCGCACCCTTGGGCAGACTCAGGACCGCCTTACCGGCACGGTTCTTGGTGTACAGATCCCCCAGTCGGGCGACGAAGCCATAGCCAGCATCGGAGGCAATTAGATACAGGCGGTCCCGCTCCCCGGCCATGACCCCGATAAAACTGGCCCCGTCCGGCGGGTTCAGCCGCCCCGTCAACGGCTCCCCCTGCCCCCGGGCGGAGGGCAGGGTATGCGCCGGTAGCGAATAGACCCGGCCGGTGGAATCGATGAACAGCGCCAGTTGGTTGCTGCGTGCTGCCGCCGCGGACTGAAAGCCGTCCCCGGCCTTGTAGGCCAGCGCGGACGGATCGATTTCATGGCCCTTGGCAGCACGCACCCAGCCCTTTTCGGACAGGACAATGGTAATGGCTTCCGCCGTCACCAACGCGGATTCATCCAGTGCCTGGGCGGCGCTACGGCTAACGATGGGCGAGCGTCGTTGATCACCATATTTCGCGGCATCCGCCTCCAGCTCCTGGCGGATCAGACGGGTGAGCCGCTGACGGGAATTCAGGGTCTTTTCCAGCTGCGCGCGTTCCTCATCCAGGGCCTGCTGCTCACTGCGAATCTTGATCTCTTCCAGTTTCGCCAGTTGCCGCAGACGGATATCCAGAATGGCATTGGCCTGGATCTCGCTGAGATCAAAACGCGCCATCAACACCTGTCGGGGCTCATCCTCACTGCGGATAATCCTGATCACCTCATCGATATTCAGATAGGCAATCAGCAAACCCGCCAGAATATGCAGCCGCTGCCTGACCTTGTCGAGACGGAACTGCAGGCGGCGTTTGACGGTGGCGGTGCGAAACACCAGCCATTCCGTCAGAATCAACCGCAGATCGCGGGTACCCGGCCTGCCATCCAGGCCAATCACATTCATGTTGACCCGGTAGCTGCGCTCCAGGTCAGTGGTGGCAAACAGGTGGGACATGAGTGCCTCCGCATCCACCCGGTTGGAGCGCGGCACAATCACCAGGCGGATGGGGTTTTCGTGATCCGACTCATCCCGCAGATCGTCTACCATCGGCAGTTTACGGGCATTCATCTGGGCCGCGATCTGCTCCAGTACCCGGGCGCCGGAAACCTGATGAGGCAAGGCGGTAATGACAATATCGCCATTTTCCCGCTCATAGCGGGCGCGCATGCGAATGCTGCCGGTACCACTTTCATAGAGCCGGAGGATATCGGCTGCCGGGCTGATAATTTCCGCCTCAGTGGGAAAATCAGGCCCCTGAATGAACTGGCAGAGCTCCCGGACCGTCGCATCCGGCTGCTGCAGCAGATGAATACAGGCGGCGGTGATTTCACCCACATTGTGCGGCGGGATATCCGTCGCCATACCCACGGCAATGCCGGTGGCGCCATTCAACAGGACATGGGGCAGCCGGGCCGGCAAGACCTCTGGCTCTTCCAGCGTGCCGTCGAAATTGGGTGCCCAATCCACGGTCCCCTGCCCCAGTTCCGTCAACAGCACCTCGGCGAAGCGCGACAGGCGTGCCTCAGTGTAGCGCATGGCCGCAAAGGATTTGGGATCATCCGGCGCCCCCCAGTTACCCTGCCCATCGATCAGCGGATAGCGATAACTGAAAGGCTGTGCCATATGCACCATGGCCTCATAACAGGCACTGTCCCCATGGGGATGGAACTTACCCAGGACATCACCGACGGTCCGCGCCGCCTTCTTGTACTTCGCCGTCGCCGCCAGGCCCAGCTCCGACATGGCATACACGATGCGCCGTTGCACCGGTTTGAGCCCGTCACCGATGTGCGGCAGGGCGCGATCAAGAATGACATACATGGAATAATCCAGATAGGCCTTCTCGGTAAACTCGCGCAACGGCTGGCGCTCGATGCCTTCGTAATTCATTTCCATGGTCTTATCCATCGATCACAACCCACACCAGGATTTGTGCGTATGAACTGGCGCTGTCAGCCGCCTGTATCCCGTCTTTTTCATGCTTCCTTTTCATTCCCTCAGACCTCGGCCCTGTGCCCTTTCTCTTCCAGCCAGGCCTTGCGGTCCGCCGCCCGCTTCTTGGCCAACAGCATATCGAGCATTTTATCGGTATCGTCTCCGGCATCGATGGTCAGTTGCACCAGGCGCCGGGTCTCGGGAGCGATCGTGGTCTCCCGCAATTGCAGCGGATTCATCTCTCCCAGGCCCTTGAAACGCTGGACGTTGATCTTACCCTTTCTGTTTTCCGCCGCGATGCGGTCGAGCACACCCTGTTTTTCAGCATCATCCAGGGCGTAGTAGACATCCTTGCCGATGTCGATGCGATACAGCGGCGGCATGGCCACATAGACATGCCCAGCAATCACCAGGGCGCGGTAATGGCGCACGAACAGGGCACACAGCAGGGTGGCAATATGGGCACCATCGGAATCGGCATCCGCCAGGATGCAGATTTTGCCATAACGCAGTTTACGCAGATTATCCACCCCCGGCTCCACACCGATGGCTACGGAAATGTCATGGACCTCCTGGGAGGCCAGCACCTCGCCGGAGTCCACTTCCCAGGTATTAAGAATCTTGCCCCGCAGGGGCATCACTGCCTGGAACTGACGGTCCCGGGCCTGCTTGGCGGAGCCGCCGGCGGAATCACCTTCCACCAGGAACAGCTCGGCATGCTGCAAATCCTGCGAGGCGCAGTCAGCCAGCTTGCCCGGCAGCGCCGGTCCGCTGGCGACCTTCTTGCGCACCACCTTACGCCCCGCCCGCAGGCGCACCTGGGCATGGCCGATGGCCAGCAGGGCGATCGCCTCAGCGGTCTCCACATGCTGATTCAGCCACAGACTGAAGCTGTCCTTGACCACCCCGGAGACAAAGGCGGCGCACTCGCGGGAAGACAGCCGTTCCTTGGTCTGCCCGGAGAACTGGGGATCCGCCAGCTTGACCGAGAGGATATAACTGCACTGATTCCAGACATCCTCTGGGGAAAGCTTGACACCGCGCGGCAACAGATTACGAAACTCGCAGAATTCGCGGATGGCGTCCGTCAGTCCGGTGCGAAAGCCGTTGACATGGGTGCCGCCCTGGGCGGTGGGCACCAGGTTGACATAACTTTCGGTCACTGGCTCGCCCCCTTCCGGCAGCCAGGCCACAGCCCAGCTGACCGCCTCCTCATTCCCTTCCAGGCTGCCCAGAAACAGCCCTTCAGGCAACAGGCTAAAAGCTTCCAGCTCACCCAGCAGATAATCCCGAAGCCCCTCCCGGTAACACCATTCCTCCCGCTCGCCACGCTGTTCATCGCTAAAGCGGATCCGCAGGCCCGGCGCCAGCACTGCCTTGGCGCGCAACAGATGTTTCAAGCGACTGACGGAGAATTTCGGGCTGTCGAAATAACGGGGGTCAGGCTGAAAACGTATCGTCGTGCCGGTATTCTGTTTGCCGACCTTGCCGGCCACTGTCAACTCGGACAGCTTCTCGCCGCCGGCAAAAGCCATGTGGTATTCCTTGCCGCCACGGCGGATCCAGACTTCCAGGGAACTGGACAGGGCATTGACCACCGAGACGCCCACGCCATGCAGCCCCCCGGAAAAGCGGTAATTACCGCTGGAAAATTTACCGCCGGCATGCAGCCGGGTGAGAATCACCTCCACACCACTGACACCTTCCTCCGGATGGATATCCACCGGCATGCCCCGGCCGTTGTCAGTCACTTCCATGGCGCCGTCCCGGCGCAGAACTACCTCGATGCTATCCGCATGCCCGGCGATCACCTCATCGACGCTGTTATCGATGACTTCCTGGGCCAGATGGTTGGGCCGCGTGGTGTCCGTATACATCCCGGGCCGTTTGCGCACTGGATCCAGTCCGCTAAGGATCTCGATGGCGGATGCGTTATAGGCACTGCACATAAAACTTGGCTACTCCCGCTCAAACTGCACGGCAGAGAACATCAGCGACTGCCCTGAACATCCACTGCCCGCGAATCACAAAGTGGCGTAGCTTAGCATGAAGCGCAGGATTCGTCACAGGCGCAGCGCGCACCGGAAAACCGGGCGTCATTGCACCACGGATATTTCAGGGGCGGTGTTGTAAGCGGGGGAAAAGCCTAGGCAGAACGCTGAACAGCGGCTTCCTCATGCATCTCATTGAGCAGAGACATGACATCCTGGCTGGCCTGCTCCATTTCGGCCATTTCATCGACCATACCCTGCATGATCTCTTCATCACTGATCCAGTTCTCATTGGCCAGCGCCAGGGCCTGGCGGGCTGCACTGTGGACTTTCTCATGAGGGGCCTCCAGACGGGCAAAGCTGGACAGCCTGCTGAACAGTTCATGCCCCTTGCCTTCATAATACCAGCGGCCCAGGCGGCAATGATGATTGTCCACACTGATGGCCTGACATTCGGCCTCCCGGCGCGGATCAGCCATGGCAATATAGGCATTCTGCTTGTAAACAATATGATCGATTTTCACCAGACTGCTGAAAGAAATCTCCTGGGCATTGGAGACCCGCTCAATGGTCCTGCCGGCCGAACCACTGAAACCCTCGAAGCGTTCGGTGAAGACATCGACCACCGGCTTGATGCCTTCCGCCAGCTCCACGGACTCAACGGCCTCTTTTGAGATGGCATCCACACTGGAGGAAAAACCATCAAGAATCCTGGAGATATCCACTGCAGCCTCTTTGGTGCGGCGCGAGAGCGCCTTGACCTCATCCGCCACCACGGCAAAACCCCGGCCATATTCCCCTGCCCGCGCCGCCTCGATAGAGGCATTCAGCGCCAGCAGATTGGTCTGATCGGCAATATCCGAAATAATAGACAGGGAATCGATCACTTCCCGGCTGCTGCTGCTCAGCTCATTGACCACACCGGCTGCCGTGGTCACCTTCGAGGAAATCGCCATCATGGTGTTATTGATCTCGCGTACACCTTCTTTGCTATTCTCGGCGGCATCGACATTGGTGCGGGCGATCTCCACCACATTGTTCAGTGTCTCCGTCACCGTCAGCATGTCCTGTTGGCAGAGTTTCAGGTTAATCACCAGATTCTCGGTATTGAGTTCGTGCAGCTGATGAGCCAGTTTGTTAGCCCGATCCAGCTCATGATTCTGCCGCATCGTACTGATAGCGGCATTGGCATATTTGATGCCGATTTCCATCTTGCCGGGCAAACCGGCAGGGAAAGCGCAGCGATAGAAATTGCGCTGACCTGCCATGGCGACTGAACTGTTGAGTTCATTAAAATAGGCTTCGCAGTAATCCAGGAATTCATTCAGATTCCAGGCCACCTGCCCGATCTCCCCCAGGGCATGAACATTGGTCACGCGATGATGAAACTCACCCTGGGCACAATGGCTAAGCACCTGACTGATGCGTTGCACCGGGATAAGATAGCACCGGGCGTGGTGATAAAAAAAGAAGCTGGAGGCTAGCATGATTAATGCCAAGGCAAGGAATTCTGCACGAACACCGAAGCGTAAACAGAAATACAGGCTAAACAGCAAAGGGATGCTCGCGCAAACAATGCTGGCCAACAGGATCTTGGTACGGGCAAAAGGGGTGTATTTATAACGGCGTATTGAACTTTTCATGACCGCGCCTCTGCTGACACTTGTTGATAGAGATCGATAATAAAGCGTTCATAGCAGGTATCTTTTTCCTGCAGCAGATCCCTGAGATAGGCCAGGGAAAGATCAGGCGCCTGTTTTTTGCTGCCCTGACTGTCTTCGATGCGTTGCATCTCCCGATAGATGGGTGCGATTACTTCCAGCGCACTGGCCGGCGCCTTGCGTCTGACTGAACAGTAATTGACCTTCTTCCCCTGGCTATCCTGATTGAGTGTCACTTGGGCAAACACCCAGTAATAGCTACCATTGCGACAGCTGTTTTTCACGAAACCAAAGAATTCCCGCCCCTCTTTCAGGGTATCCCACAGGAATCTGAATACACCCCGGGGCATGTCAGGATGACGAATGATATTGTGCTGCACCCCCAATAATTCCTGCTCCCGGTAACCACTGATTTCCATAAAAGTTCGGTTGGCATAGCTGATCTTGCCAGAGAGATCCGTATGACTCACGATAAGTGAGTCCTCCTGGAGATAGACTTCATCACTATGCGCCGCGACCGCCATCTGCATCTTAACCCCCCCTGTTATCTTTCCCATGGTGCATCTTCCTGTGTACCAACAGATATTGGCAGGCATTTTAAAAACTTTAGCCGTGGCTGCAGCTGTCCTTTTTGTAGTAAAATTCCTAGACTCCCCGCAAGTTATCGGGATACGCTAAGCTATCATCGCAACAGACGAATCGGAGCATTTTCGTGGCCAAAAGAAACCCTGCCAAAAACCCCAAAGACGCGCCTCCCGGTCTCGAGACTGCACTGAAGGAGCTGGAGGTGCTGATCGAGCACATGGAAGCCGGCGAACTCAGTCTGGAGGAATCACTCCAATGCTTCGAACGGGGTACCGCCTTGGCGCGCCACTGCCAACAGGCACTTGACGCGGCAGAACAGAAGGTTCAGATACTGCTGGAAGCAGATGCACAGGCTAAGCCTCAGGACTTTAGCAGCCCTGATGAAGACTGAGCGCAACCAGCAGTTAGGGGAACAGATGGCCACCTGCCGGGAGCGTATCGAGCACGCCCTGGATTGCTGGCTACCGGAGACCGCCACCATGCCAACAAGGCTCCATGAGGCCATGCGCTATACCACTCTGACGGGGGGCAAATATATTCGCCCCCTGCTGGTTTATGCCACCGGCCGGGCGCTGGCTGTCGATGCCGGGGAGCTGGATGGACCCGCCTGTGCAGTAGAATTGATTCATGCCTACTCATTGATCCACGATGACCTGCCGGCCATGGATGATGATGACCTGCGGCGCGGCAAGGCAAGCTGTCACCGGGCATTCGGCGAAGCCATCGCCATCCTGAGTGGTGATGCCCTGCAATCACTGGCCTTTCATATCCTTAGCCATGACCCCGCCATCCGGGCCACAGCCCAGCGGCGCCTGAGGATGATCGACACCCTGGCGGTGGCCAGTGGCTCATTGGGCATGGCAGGAGGTCAGGCGATTGACCTGGAATCTGTGGGCAAAGCACTGGAGCTGACTGAACTGGAAAACATGCATCTGCGCAAAACCGGCGCATTGATCCGCGCCAGTGTCACCCTGGCCGCCCTGGCAAAAAATGATTTACCGGAAAAAATGTTGCACGCCCTGGGGAACTACGCCCACTGCATCGGCCTCGCCTTTCAGGTCCAGGATGACATTCTCGATATCGAGGGCACAACAGAGCTCCTGGGGAAAACCCAAGGTGTTGATATTATTAAGAACAAACCCACTTACCCCGCTCTTCTCGGCCTGGATGGCGCCAAACAACAGGCCCTGCAATTGCACTGCAGGGCGCTGGAACATCTGGCGCCACTGGGTGAAACTGCGGCACCCTTGCGCTGGATTTCGGAATATATCATTCACCGGGAATACTAAATTACCCCCGCAGGGAAAAGCGTCAGGCTTGCATCCACCGGCCAAACGCCGCATTATTCCCTATTAAATGAACACCCAAATGCGCTATCCCCTGCTGGAAACTATCGACTCCCCGTCCATTCTGCGGTCACTGCCAGCGGCACAGCTGGTGCCGTTGGCGGATGAGCTCCGCCGCTTCATCATCCATTCGGTTGCCCAGACTGGCGGCCACCTGTCCGCCAGTCTGGGCACTGTGGAACTCAGCATCGCTCTGCACTATGTCTTTAATACTCCGGACGACCGGCTGGTATGGGATGTGGGGCATCAGGCCTATGCCCACAAGATTCTCACCGGCAGGCGCGAGGCCATGGCCCAAATTCGCCAGAAGGGAGGCATTTCCGGCTTCCTGAAACGTAGCGAAAGCGATTATGACTGTTTCGGTGCCGGCCATTCCAGCACCTCCATCAGCGCCGCACTGGGCATGGCCATTGCGCTGGAAAAACAGCACAGTAAAAAAAAGGTGATGGCCATCATCGGCGACGGCGCCATCACCGCCGGCATGGCCTACGAAGCGCTCAACCATGCCGGTCATGTGCATGCCAACCTGCTGGTGATACTCAACGACAATGACATGTCCATCTCGCCCAATGTCGGTGGCATGTCCAACTACCTGGCAAAACTGTTATCGGGCAAGCTCTACACCACGGTCCGCGAAGGCAGCAAGAAGGTCCTCGAGTCCATGCCTCCGGTACGGGAACTGGCGCGACGTGCCGAAGAACATGTGAAAGGGATGGTGATCCCAGGCACCCTGTTTGAAGAGCTGGGATTCAACTATATCGGTCCTATCGATGGTCACGACCTCGGCACCCTGGTAGCCACGCTGCAGAACCTGCATAGCCATAAGGGCCCCCAGTTTCTGCATATCATCACCCGCAAGGGCAAAGGCTATGGGCCTGCCGAAGAAAACCCCTGCGCCTATCATGGTGTAACACCCTACAACCCCGATAACGGCCGGATGCATGGCGGCAAGCCGAAAAAGGGACCCAGCTACACGGCGGTTTTCGGCCAGTGGCTCTGCGACATGGCAGCTGAAGATGAACAGTTACTGGGCATTACCCCCGCCATGTGCGAAGGCTCCGGCATGGTTGCTTTTGCACAACAGTTTCCTGAGCGTTTCTTTGATGTGGGTATCGCGGAACAGCACAGTATTACCCTGGCCGCAGGCATGGCCTGTGAAGGCATGAAGCCGGTGGTCGCCATTTATTCCACCTTTCTGCAGCGCGGCTATGACCAGCTGATCCATGATGTTGCCCTGCAAAACCTGCCCGTTCTCTTTGCCATTGACCGCGCCGGTATCGTGGGCCCTGACGGGGCAACTCATGCCGGCTGCTTCGATCTGAGCTATCTGCGCTGTATCCCCAATATACTCATCATGGCGCCTGCCGATGAAGACGAATGCCGCCGCATGCTGAACACCGGCTTCCGGCATCAAGGGCCCAGTGCAGTGCGCTATCCGCGCGGCACCGGCCCCGGTGTCCCGGTAAGCGCAACACTGGACAGTCTGCCACTGGGCAAGGCCAAGCTATGCCACCAGGGTGAAAAAATCGCGCTACTGGCCTTCGGCTGCATGCTGCAACCCGCCCTGAAAGCGGCGGAAAGCCTGAACGCCACCGTGGTCAACATGCGCTTTGTCAAGCCCCTGGATGAGGTGCTCATCCAGCAGATGGCCGCGCAACATGATTTGCTGGTCACCCTGGAAGACAATGCCGTCAAGGGCGGCGCCGGCAGCGGTGTCAATGAAGCCCTGCACCAACTGGGGGAACACCCGCCCGTGATCAACCTGGGCCTGCCCGACGAATTCAGCGATCATGGACAAAGAGAGGAGATACTGGCTACCTATGGCCTGAGCGCCGAGGGCATTCTGGCCACCATTGCACACCGATTTCCCCAACTGATGCCGCACCGGACAGTTGCCAGCGCAATATCCAAGTAATTCAGTCGGATATTATGCTATGCTAGCCTGCTATACCCTGAAAGTAACCACCGATTTCGCAGCGGCCCATCTGCTGCGTGATTATCCGGGCAGCTGCAGCCGGCTTCACGGACATAACTGGAAAGTGGAAACGGAGATTGAAGCCAAAAAACTGGATGATGTCGGCATGGCGCTTGACTTCAAGGTGATCAGGCAGGCGACAAGGGCCATTACTGAGCCACTGGACCACCAGTATCTGAATGAAATCGAGCCCTTCGACCACATCAATCCCACGGCTGAAAATATCGCCGCCTACATCTTTCAGGGCCTGGCACAGTGCCTGAACGACGAACGGATCAGGGTGAAGGCCGTCACCCTGTGGGAAACTGAACGCGCCTGCGTTCGCTATACAGAGGAAGCGGAAAAATGAAGCCTGCCATGGCAATTGCAGATGTACAGAACACCCCCGACCAGCGCAACCTGTCAATCGACAAGGTCGGCATCAAGAACATCCGCCACCCGGTATGCGTCCGCGACCGTAGCGGCGGAGAGCAACATACCATCGCCACCTTCAACATGTACGTGGATCTGCCCCACAACTTCAAGGGCACTCATATGTCGCGCTTTGTTGAACTTTTGAACACCCATGAGCGGGAAATCACCGTCACCACTTTTAAGGATATCCTTACCCGGATGCGCGGAAACCTGCAGGCTGAATCGGGGCATATCGAAATGAACTTTCCCTATTTCGTCAACAAGACCGCCCCGGTTTCCGGGGTCCACAGCCTGCTGGACTACGATGTCACCCTGGTGGGCGAGGTATCCGCCAGCGATGCGGTCATGAGCATCAAAGTGGTCGTGCCCGTCACCAGCCTGTGCCCCTGTTCCAAGGAGATTTCCGAATATGGTGCGCACAACCAGCGCTCCCATGTCACCGTCACCGCGCGCACCCGGACCTTTGTCTGGATTGAGGATCTGATCGATATCGTCGAGCAGGAATCTTCCTGTGAAATCTACGGCCTGTTGAAGCGCCCCGATGAAAAATATGTCACCGAGCGCGCCTATAATAACCCAAAATTCGTCGAGGATATGGTACGCGACGTGGCCACCTGCCTCAATAAAGATACCAGAATAGAAGCCTACCGCAT
>CAZFJS010000046.1:0-12178 GCA_964519605.1 uncultured Gammaproteobacteria bacterium | reverse complement strand
TTGATCCGTATTGAATATCTCAGGGCACCCATACCGGCTCAGTGCCTCTTCCAGCCCATCTATGCAAAAATCAGTATCCATGCTGTTCGACAACCGCCAGGAAAGGACTTTCCGGCTATACCAGTCACGGATCCGCCGACTACCGTAGAACGGCCGTTTCAGGTGCATCCCGTCTATCCGCCTCATCAGCTTCAAATCCCTTTCCGAAACATCCTGAAGTCGATAATAAACCGTTGATCGATTCAGACCCAACAACTCACATTGCCGCGTAATCGGCAGATCATTATCCTTATTGATCATTTCTTGCCGATCGGACCGTGAATCCTTTCCAGCCCTTCTTCTAAAAAATCCCGTTCCATCGTCAACTGGCCGATCTTTGCATGAAGCTCCTTAACTTGACCGGCCGCTCCCTGCTGTTGCTGCTGTCCTTGACCAAATACCGTATCCGCATTCTCCAGCAAGCGCTTGCGCCACTCCTGAATCTGATTCTGGTGCACATCAAACTGTTCTGACAGCTCCGACAGCGTCCGGTCTCCCTTGAGTGCTGCCAGTGCAACCTTGGCCTTGAATGCCGGTTTGTGATTACGACGTTTCCTTCTCATCTTCTGCTACCTCATTTAAGATTACTATCTTCGCAGAAGACACTTACTTTTTCAGCTATCCTGCCTGACTAATGGGGTCCACCTCTTATCTCCTAAAAATAAATCTGTCACCTTTTTTCACCGCTACCCCCTTTTCCCCTGCATTCTCTTTTGGTCGTTCACGGGTTTCAATTGAAGATAAGATAGTATCAATTTCCTCTTGGCTAAAAGATTTAAAAACCAACTGGTATCTATAGCCATCCTCATCAAATAAATGAACAAAGATGAGTGCATCACCTTTTTTAGGGTCTCCCATCTGAAAAGCTTTCATTTTCCCAATTTCCAAAAGATAACCACCCTTCACTTTAGGCGGCATAAATCCTTTTTTCAATTGCAAAGCTATGGCTGTAGCTATTACCCCTCTTTTATTCATCATTAAAGAAAGATTATCCGGCCTACTATTTAATATCAGAAGCATAAATTTATATTCTGAAACCAAGTCGCGCGGAGGAAATATTATTTCTGCATCTGTGAAGCCTAAAATATCAGATTTCATTTCTGCTGTAATACTAGGCAACGC
Organism: uncultured Gammaproteobacteria bacterium; assembly: GCA_964519605.1. Taxonomy (GTDB): domain Bacteria; phylum Pseudomonadota; class Gammaproteobacteria; order SZUA-140; family SZUA-140; genus CAZFJS01. The sequence goes on along the minus strand of CAZFJS010000046.1, from coordinate 11,017 downwards.
ACCTATAACCGATAATACTTTATTGTCAGGGAACCATATACGGTATAGATCATTACTTAACTTTTCTATCTTCCTTTGATTATCCAGAGTCAATTGAATATAACCTACCGACAACCTATGTGTTCCTAGAGAAATATTCGATGCAGTAATTTTTTTGAATTCAGACGGCACTACATTGGCACTAGCAAGACCCTCAATATCATACTGTGCACGCACCCATAAAATAATAAGTGGTTGTGGAAAGACGTATGCCAGTATAGTAAATACCACTAGCAAAATAACTGCTACAATACCGACCTTTCTCATGGAATATTATGCATCCTACAGAATTAATTAGGACATATTTTTGAAGGTGTAATTTTCTTAATTAGTCTCTCAAATTTATTTTTCACGGGACTAATATATACCGTATCAGCACCGGCTTTCACAGCATCTAGTGCCTTTGAAGGAAGACTTCTTTCTAGTTGTTGAATCTTATTTATATCAACATTTTTTCCTGCTGCTATATCTACCGCACCTTGCCCTCTTTTTTCCGATGCCTCCGCAAGCTTCCTCAGCGCAAGAAATAAATCAATAAGGCCTTTACCATTGGGATCCACAAAATTCACCGGATCATTCAACACATACCCATACAGATTCGTATCCCCACCCTGGAAGAGGATGGGATCCTTTGCAGTCCACCGTCCCGTCTCGGCATCGTAATCTCTCGCTCCGAATCTTGTCAGGCCGGTGTGTTGATCATAGATCCCCCCGGCAAAGCCGAAGGGCTGGAAGCCGGGGTTGGTGTCATTGGTGATATTGCCCCAGATGTCATAGTCGATTCTTTGGGCGATGGAACCATCAGCGGTGTTGACGATGAGTCTCGGGCTGCCCAGGTGGTCGCTGATGATTCTATATGTTGTGCCGTTCTTGATCATGTAGTCCGGGACGTTGGCTTTGGTGCCGTAGACAAATCTGCTCTTGATACTGCCGTCGGGATTGAGTTCGACGATGGGGTTCAGCTGATCCTGGTAGAGGAAGCCCTGGGTTAATGTGCCATTGATCTTTTTGTCGATTCTTCTGTTCTGGCCGTCGATGAGGTAGTCGACGCTCATCCCACCGGGCAAGGTGACGTGAGTGAGGTTGCCCAGGGCGTCGTAGGTGTAGGTGGTGGTGAGACCGGCGGTGGTTTTTGTTTTGAGTTCGCCGTTTTCGGTGTAGCTATAGCTGTTGGCACCAAAGGTCAGCAGGCGGTCCTGGGCATCGTAGGTGCCGCCGCTGCGGTTGCCGTTGGCATCGTAGCTGTAGGCCGCCGTTGGGGTGCCGTTGGTGTTGACAGTGGTGAGGCGGCCGGCCAGGTCGTAGACATAGTCATAAGTGGTGGTGGCGCCTTCGATGGTCTCGGTCTTTTGGGTGATACGGCCCAGTTTGTCGCGGGTGTAGGTGGCACCGTAGTAGGCGCTGCCTGCGGTGCCGCTGAACTGGAGGGTGCCCTGGACCGGGGGATTGTTGGCCATCAACGGGCTGTCGGTGCCGGCCTGCCAGCGATGCAGGTTGTCGGGGGTGGTGTGATAGAGGGCGCCAGTGGGACCAAAGTCCAGGGAGGGGCTGGTGAATGGCAGACTGCTGGTGGTGCCGTCGGTCTGCCGGCAGCTGACGCCACTGAGGTCTGAATAGCAGATCGTCCCACTGCTGTCCACGGCGAAGTCGCTGCCGTAGGGAAGCTGAAAGAGGTTTTGTACGCTGCCGTCGGGGAGGATCCGGTAGTAGGCCCCCAACCGGTCATTGGCCACCAGGCCCCAGCTGGAGCTGTCCAGGGTGAGGCGGGTAATGCTATCGGCGCCCGGCAGGGTGGCGTGGAGGATGGCGCTGCCGGCACTGATGCGGTAGAGCGTGTTGCCTGCCGCGACGTATAGCTGGCCGCTGGCATCGCTTTCCAGATCGTCGGCTGTCCTTAGCCCGGCGGTGCTCAGGTCAGTCACGGCGGTCTCGGTGGTGCCGTCATAGGTGCTGATCTGCAGGCCTTTGAGCAGATAGATCTGGCCGCCGGGGGTGACGGCCACGTCCTGTGCGCCGCTGAGCCATGGGGGCTGATCTGGCATGGTGTTACCAGCGGGCAGGCGCCACAGGGCGCCGGAGGCACGAAAATAGGCGTCACCGTTGGACGCGATGGCCAGCACCGCCTCCACCGCCAGCCCCGTGGTTGCGGTAAGACGTTCAACGCTGAGGGCCTGTTGGTTGCTAAGCTGCCCGTAGCGATCAAAGATTTCAATGTTCAGGCTGTTGAGTCCGAGTGCCAGGGGCACGTTACCAGTGACTGTGCCGTCCGCGGCGACGGTGAGGGGCACACCATTAACCCTGAGCGCACCAGCCGCATTGATCTGGCCGCTGACCAGCAATGTGGGCTCGGTGATCCCGGCGCCGTTTACGGTGATGCTGACAGCAGCCGGGGATGCGGTATTTTCAGCCGCCGGTTCACCGAAGCTGTTGTAGCTGCGGCTGGTGGTAAGGCTCCCCAGCTGAGTCGCAGTCAACAGACCGTTTTGAGGGTCGCGGCTGATACTCAGATCCCCTGCCTGGGTCAGCAAACCGTCATTGTCATAAGCAAAACTGAGCGGCGTGCCATTGACGGACAGGCTGGTTTGCCAGAAGTTGTTATCGTAAGTACGGCTTACGGTGCCTGCAATCGTCCCGCTCCAGGTCTCGGCAATGGGCAGGAAACCGTCATAACTGTAGCTCAGCGTTTCTCCACCCGGCGCGGCGATCTGATCGAGCTGGGCCGTAGTGGAATTATAGCTATAGTTGTAGCTGCCGCGGGACAGGCTCAGCGTGAGCAACTGGCCGCTCGCGGGCTCATAAGCGAAGTCCAAACTTTGACCGTCGGGGCGCAAAATCTGGGTGAGCTGCCGATCCAGATTATAGAGATAGCGGGTCATGCTGCTCCCTGTGCCCAGATCTGGCGGGGTATATTGCTGCGCCAGATTGATGGCGGTGTAATCGAATACATGGGCGGTCCTGCCCGGCGGCACCACTGCAGTCAGGTCACCGGCGGCATCGTAGCGATAGTCGATCGCCCGACCATCGGGCAGGGTTTGACTGATCACCCGCCCGGCCGGATCATAGGTGAAGCTCACCTGCCGGCTCAGCGGGTCCGTGACGCTGGCCAGGCGGCCGTCGATACCGTAGCTGAGTGTACCCGTGCGGGCCGCCGGGCCGCTACCCCGGCTGATGCTCGCCAATCGGCCACGGCTGTCATAGCTGATGAAGAACGGATCGAGACCGGCAAGCGTCTGCTGCACGATGCGCCCCTGATTATCAATAAGGGTAGTAGAATGACGGCTTTCAGGGCTGGTCGTGTCAAGACGCTGTCCGGCGACATTGTAGATCGTCGTGCTAATCCGGCCATTGCGGGTCACGGTGTCGGTCTGCTGTCCCATGTTCAGCGGATCATCCACCATACGGGTGGTGGTCACCGTGCGCTGCAGCCCGGCAGGGGTGGTAACCGTCACGCTGCCCGGCAGCGGGGCCTGCATGCCAAAGCGGGGATCGGGTGTCTCCCGGGTGACGGTCACTGTCCCGTCCGGCAGGGTGACCGTGCGGGTGGTATCCGGCTTGGTTGCGGTCGTTGTCCGGCTGCCATCCGGATGATCATTGATGCGCTGCCTGACGCCGTCAGGCAGTGTGCTTACCTGGTAGCGGGTACTGCGGTTCAACGCGGATTGTTTGAGCACCTGGTAACCATCGCCCGATACAGTACGGCTGAACGCCCAGTAGCCACCTACCGCATCGGTATCTTTCAACAATCGCCCCAGATTGTCGTAGCTCATTTGTGCGCGGTTCCCTCGTGCATCGGTGCGTGACAACAACAAACCATTATTAGCGACACCCAGACTGCTATAGGTATATTGTAGCGCCTCACCAGCGGGATTGGTGATCGTTGCCAGATAACCGTTGGCATCCCGGGTCAATACCGTGCTCTGCCCATCCGGGGCAATGATGGCCTGGGGCTGGCCGGCAGCATCACGCTGTATCTGTGTCACATTGCCATCCCCGTCCCGGATAGCGCTCAACTGACCCGCGCTGTCATAGACGAATTCATAGCGCACGGCACCGGTCAGAAAATCCAGGGTTTGCAGATGGCGGCCGTTAGGATCGAAATGGTAGATCTCCCGGCCATTTTGCGCTGCAATCAGGATATCGTCTGCATCATGGCGTGGCAGCGGTTGACTCACCATGCGGACGCGGTGATTCAAACTGTCTGCAATATAAAGATTGCCATCTGGATCAAGCGCGACATCGTTGGGATAAAACAGGCTGGCCGCCGTGGGTGACCCACCATCACCGGAAAATCCGCTGGAACCATTTCCGGCCACGGTTGTAATCACCCCATCCGCTCCCACCCGCCTGACGCGCTGGTGAATACTGGCGATGTACAGGCTGCCATAAGGCGTGAGGGCAATACCCGCGGGGCTACCCACCCGCGCGGCAGTCGCCAGGCCACCATCCCCAGATGATCCGCCACCACCCGTGCCAGCGACAAGCTTGATGATACCTGAGCGGTCAATCTTGTACACACGATTATCATTCAGGTCCGAGAAGTAGATACTGCCCTCTCTTGAAACAGCCACATCCATGGGAAACAGAAGCTCGGCATCCGTGGCAGGGATATCGTCGATATTGAAACGTGTGCTCCCGCCACCCGCCACGGTGTTGATAAAACCATCCGGACTCACTCGGCGGACCCGTTTATTGCCGCTGTCTGCAATGTAAAGCGAACCATCCGGACCAAAGGCGATCCCATTCGGCCCAGATAGGTGCGCCGCCGTGGCTAGACCGTGATCCCCTAGTCCATCGGCAGGGCTCCCTCCGCCGGCAATGACGGTCAGGCTGCCATCTGGGTTGATACGCTGGACAGTGTTTTCCGGTACGTCAAAATTCGAGAAATAAACGCCGCCATCTGGTGCAACTACCACAGCAGCGGGGCTCGATAGTGCAGGGATAGTCGTTATAATCCCAGCCGGGTCAACCTTGCGGATACTGGCACCGATGCTGTCCACGATGTAGAGGCTGCCGTCCGGCCCCGAAGCAATTCTCACAGGATGCCGGATGGCAGCGGCCTTTGCGGGACCCCCATCGCCGCTGCTGGCATCGGTGCCGGAACCGGCCACCGTGGTGATAAACCGTAGATTTTGCGCACGCCGCTTGTCACCATTCCCCAGATACAACACCCGGCCTTCAGGATCATAGACATGCTGAATATCGAGCATCCAGCCACCCAGCCCCTGATCGAGGGTATTCCAGGCACCCAGTTTCTCCTGGGAAAGCTGCCTTGAGCTAATGAAGACGGGGAAAGAACATGTAAAATTGCGTACGCTGCCACCAAAAAGGGTCACTGGTATGGTGCTGCAGGCCTTGCCGCTATTGCTGCCCCCGCCACCACCGACAGCGCCAATCATGATGCCGCTGTCCGTAAAAGCACCAAAACTCCGGTTAAAGGCATTAAGAGATGATAGGCCACGGAAATAGCGCGCCAGAAAACGGTAGATCAACTCCACCCGAGCCGTGCGCGTACCCTGCACCGACCTGCCATAGGCATCCTTGCCATCCCAGGTATAGGTGTAGACGAGATTCGTCCCGCTCGTGAAGACTTTGTTGAATTGCTGCCCCGCCACGCTGACCTGCAAACGGACCTCTACCAGGTCCTGCGGGATCGTAGCGCCGATGATGGGAATATCCAGGCTGTAGGCCGCCCGCCTACCTGTTACTCGTTCAGAACTATAGTGCAGACTATAGGGGGTACCCACAATACCCACCTGCTCCCGCAAGACCTGATTCTGGCACTCAATGCTGGAGGCATGGCACTGAATCTGTGGGTCGTCCACGGTATCTGTATCGTTATTTTTCAATGCTGAGAGGTCCGGTGGAAACGAGTTAGGTGGAAAACCATAGGGGAAGTTAAAGTCCCAGGGACTGAAGTGTGGCACCGGCACCCGCCATAATGACTGTCCGGGCGCATAGAGGGCAGCAAGCTCCCGGCGCTCGTCATCACTGACCCCCAGTGCAGCCAGAGCGCCTGCTGTCGCGGCCACACCACTGCCATCGATATCCAATGCGGCCAGCCCAGCGGCGCCAACTCCCAGAATGGCGATGACGCGACCATCATCAGATGGAACCCAGGCAGCCTGCCGCACATCGTAATAACCAGCCGGAACCCGGATGCCCACAGGAAAATCTCTGAAATTCTCGATATAGACCGGCAGAGCCTGGCTGAATTGAACCGTTTCCGCGCCCGCCGCCAGGGCCTCGTCGATACTCAGTTCCACCGCATAGGTATAGGCGCTGGCCGGCGGCAGTTCGCCGGGCATGGCCTGGGGACCATTGGCGCCCACGGTATATTCGGTCGCCCGCACATGGAGACTCGTGAGCACCTGGGTGCTGCCGTCCGGCAGACTCATGGTGGCAGTGGTCCCCGCCGGAAACAGAATTGTCGCCTGTTTGATGGATTCTTCCACACTGCCGCGCGCCACCTGCAAGGTGCCACTGGCCAGATCGATGGGGGTGACATGGGGGTCCAGGGGGATCATCACCACGTCCTCGGCCAGGGCGTAGTCCTGCCAGGGGGTCGGCAGTTTTCTTTGTACCGGCAGGTAACCGGTGCGGGTATATTCCAGGGTCAGCAGACCGCCACCGTTGACCGCCAGGTCGAACTGGCCATCGACCCGGCTGAGGGTCCGGCCAAATTCTGGATGATCTTTGATGCGGATGCTAACGCCTGCCAGCGGGGCGTTGCTGCGACCCAGCACCTTACCACGGAGCACAGCCACCCGCTGAGGCTGGATGGTGCCGGGGGCCACACCGGTCTGAACGGCGGTGGCGCCGGTGTAGAGAAAGGCTGTGGCGGTGTAGAGGTCACCGGCGACAGTGGGATCCAGGGACGGGGCAATGTTTGCGGGATCCGGCGGCAGGCCCACACCGCTGGCCGCGCTGCCACTGTTGCCGGCGGCATCCACGGCCACCAGGGTGTAGACATCACCACTTTGCCCACCCAGCACTGCGATGAAGGCACCCGTGGCATCGGCTGTAACGGTGACGGTCACACCGGTACGCTGATTGCTAACGGTCACCCGGCTACCGGGCTCTACGCTGCCAACACTGCCGTTGACGGTGACCTGGCCTGCGGTATCCGGCGGGCTGATCTGAATCAGCCCGGTGTCGGGGACAGCGGGTGGGGTGGTATCCAGGGTGACTGTGGTATCCAGCACGGTGCTATTGCCCGCCCCATCGGTGGCGATCAACTGAATGATATTGGGCCCTTCCACCAGGGTGAGCGGGACACTGAAGCTGTGGCCCCCCGCCACGCTCACCGGCTGACCAGAGACGGTGAAGGTGGCGGCTTCGCTGAGGCTGCCGCTCAGGGTATAGGCGGCCTGGGTGGTCAGCACCACTGAGCTCAGGGTGATCACCGGCGGCGTGGTATCGGGTGGGGAAAAACTGAGCAGCGTAACACTGTTGCCTTCTTCGTTGGTGACTACCGCCAGGCTGCCGTCGACAGTGAAGGCGGCATCATGGGGGTGGCGACCCACCGGCAGGGTCGCCGTCACGGTGCGGGTACTGAGATCGACAAGGGTGACGGTGTCGTCGTGGTGGTTGACTACCAAGGCCCGCTGGTCGGGCTCGTCAATCGTTACATCGCCGGGATCTTCGCCTACCGCCAGGGTGGCGATAAGGCTATTGGTAACCAGATCGATGAGGCTCAGGCTGTCGTCTTTCCGGTTCACCACGGCGGCCAGATGCAGACTGCCATGGACAGCCATGGCCCGGGGTTGGTGGCCCACGGGGAGGGTGGCCTGCACAACGCCGGTGACGGGATCGATACGCTGCAGGTTGTCGGCCTCCTCCAAGCTCACCAGGAGTTCATGGCTGAGGGGATCGAAGGCGACATCCTGGGGTTCTCCACCGGTGGCGAGGGTACGGATAACGGTGCGGGTACTGAGGTCGATGAGGCTGAGGCTGTTGTCTTCTTCGTTGGCGACGGCAACGGTAGTGCCGTCGATGGCGAGCCCGCGGGGTTCATGGCCCACGGGCACGGTGGCCACAAGGCTCCGGGTGTTCAGATCGACGATGGCCAGGGCATGGTCTTTTTTCAGGGTGATGAGGGCTTCGTGACGGGCGGGGTCGATAGCGACCTCGAAGGGCCCTCGGCCGACGTTCAAGGTATCGATGAGGGTGCCGCCGGGCAGTTGGAGCAGGCTCACGGTGTGGTCTTTTTCGTTGGCCACCACGGCCAGTTGCAGGACGCTATCGATGGCGACGCCGTGAGGATCACGGCCGACGGCGGTGACGCTCATAGGGGCGGCGGCACTCAGGTCCAGGTCGCTGAGGGTGTCGTCTTTTGCGTTGGCGACGATGGCCCGGTTGCCGGGCACCAGGACGACATCACGGGGGTTGCGCCCGGTGGCCAGTTGGCCGCTGAGGCTGAGGCTCGTCAGGTCGATGAGTTGCAGGCTGTCATCTTGTTTGTTGACCACGACGGCCTGAGTGCCGGTGGTATCCACCGCCACACCCCGAGGGCGGTCGCCGGTGGTCACGGTGCCGAGGAGACTGCCGGTGGCGAGATCGATGAGGCTCAGGCGGTCACGCTTCGGATGCAGGACCACGGCCCGATTGTGGACGCGGTCGAGGGCCAGGGCCCCGGGTTTGGCCGAGAGGCTGACCGTCCCTATCAGGCTTTGGGTGGCGAGATCGATGAGGCTCAGGCTGGCGCCTTTTTTATTACTCACCACGGCGATCCCGGTGGCGGGGTTGATGGCGACAAACCGGGGCTTTCGGCCCACGGCCAGGGTTTTGACAACGGTGGCGGTATTCAGGTCAACCAGGCTGACGGTGGCCTCATGGGTGTTGGCCACCACGGCCAGGTGGCGGCTGCTGTCGACGGCGACCCCGTGGGGATCCCGGCCCACGGCCAGGGTGCTGCGCAAGGTGGCGCTGTTCAGGTCGATGAGACTGAGGCGGTCCGTCTTGGCGTGGCTGACGACGGCCAGGCCCGCAGCTTCGTCCACGGCCAGAGCCGTGGCACGGGCTGGCAGGGCCACGCTGGCCACCAGGCTGTGGCTGGCCAGGTCGATGATGTCCAGGACATGGGCTTCTTTCTGGAGAGCCAGGATCCGGCCCGTAGTGGCGTTATAGGCCAGCGCACGGTAACCGTGGAGGTAGGCGGGTTCAGCCGCAGCGCTACCGGGAATCAACAGACTCAGCAGGACATAAAATAGGATAGCCGGGATGAAAACGAAGGGATATTGGTGAAGTTTGTGTGCTGCCTGTCGGCCTTGCTGGCTCATCTCTCCCTCCCTGGAGTACGGCTCATGCTTCCCGTGAAGCTTAACCGCTGTATTTTTGTGTCTTTCGACACTAGCGCAGACAGGACGGGCGCGTCAAGTAATCACTCATGGTCACCGGCATCATGCCGTTGTAATTAACACTGAAAGCGGATTTTATTGTATAATCGGCTATGCGCTAGGCGTCATTCTCCATCAGCGCAACACCGCAACTTAAAACATCCGCAATGTTCCTTAACTCATCCGGCTGGAGGTTAATTAATGAAGGCCAAAGACCGTCGACTGGCTGAACTACGTTCAGCACTTCCTGAAATCACCCCTGCAGAGGCACTGGAACTCCAACAACAAGGCGCGGCACTCATCGATGTCCGGGATGCGGAAGAGATCGCCCAGGGCAGCCCGCTGGGTGCCCATCGTCTGGGCCGCAGTTTCCTTGAATTACGCATCGAGGATGCGGTGCCCGATCTGCAGCAGACCCTCTGTGTGATGTGCGCCGGCGGTGTCCGCTCGCTGTTCGCCACCGAGGCGTTGAAACGCCTCGGTTATCAGGATGTCCGCTCCATTGCCGGCGGCTTCAGCCGCTGGAAGAACGAGGGCCATCCTTTCGAGATCCCGACCTTTCTGAGCGCCCAGGACCGGGAGCGCTATGCCCGTCATCTGATGATGCCGGAAGTCGGCGAGGCCGGCCAGATGAAACTGCTGGACAGCAAAGTGCTGCTGATCGGCGCCGGCGGCCTGGGTTCGCCCGCCGCCTATTACCTGGCGGCTGCCGGTGTCGGCCAGCTGGGACTGGTGGACCACGATGTGGTGGATCGCAGCAACCTGCAGCGCCAGATCCTCCATACTGAAGCCCGGGTCGGCATGTCCAAGGTCGAATCGGCAAAAATCGCCCTGGAAGGGCTTAACCCGAACATCACTATTACCGGCTACGAAACCCGTCTCGACAGCAGCAATGTGGAAGAGATTTTTTCCGGCTATGACGTCATCGTGGATGGCACCGACAATCTGACCGCCCGCTACCTGATCAATGACGCCTGCGTCAAGCTGGGGCTGCCCAATGTTCATGCCGCGGTTTATCGCTTTGAAGGGCAGATTACCGTATTTTGGCCCGCTTACGAAAAAAAAGGCCAGAGCGGTTGCTACCGCTGCATGTTCCCGGAGCCGCCACCACCGGAGCTGGCGCCTTCCTGTGCGGAAGCCGGGGTACTGGGGGTCATGCCGGGAATCCTGGGACTATTGCAGGCGGTGGAAACCATCAAACTACTGCTGGATATCGGCGAACCCCTGGTGGGCCGCCAGCTGCATTATGACGCTTTAAGCACCCAGTTCACCCTGCTCAAGACCCGGGCGAACCCCAAGTGCCGCTGGTGCAGCGAGGGCGCTGAATTTCCTGGCTATGAGGACGTTGCGCAGGTCTGCGCATCCAATGCCTGAAACAAGCTGTATTGCATCGATGTAGTACAACATACTTACGGCGAATTGTGCCCGCCTCTCCCAAGACCGGGAGGGGGCTGTGTGGGGGTTCACCCCTCATCCCAGCCTTCTCCCCTTGAGGGGAGAAGGTACAAAAATAAATACGCCGCCTAAACAGCGTGGGGTTCCAGGCTAAGAAGCAAACTGCCTGGCCATGGCCTCCAGGCCTTCCCCACCCTCGAAGATCCGGTTGGTCAGCGACATCACCTGATACTCGCCGATATCCAGAG
>CAZFJS010000045.1:0-12304 GCA_964519605.1 uncultured Gammaproteobacteria bacterium | reverse complement strand
ACGACCTTCGGGTTATGAGCCCGACGAGCTACCAGACTGCTCCACCCCGCACCGATTGGAGACGGAATAGTATCAGAAGGTGGCCGGTGGTTTCAAGCGCTGCACCAGAAATCTCCGGGACCCGCGGGAAGGCGGCACTCAACCCGACGTCAAGGTCACAAAGGCAATGGCATATTCCTCCTCATCGGCCAGGCTAAGGTGGCTTTGACTCACACCACAGCGCAGGCAGTAGGCTGCCGCCGGCCCGGTATATTCCAGCAGCGGTTTCCCCTGCGCATTATGGCCGACGCCGATGTGGCACAGGCTAAGGCCGTTTCTGAAGCCGGTACCCAGTGCTTTAACTGCGGCCTCCTTAGCGGCAAAGCGCTTGGCCAGGAAGTGCGCAGGTCGGGCATATTGTCTGAATTCACTGTATTCCTGCGCAGTGAGGATACGCCGGGCAAAACGTTCACCGTAGCGGTCCAGGTTACCGGCCATCCGGGCGACGTTCACGATATCAGTGCCAATACCAAAAATCACCGGCGCGCCTGTTTCATCAGTCGTTTCATCTCCTGCACCGCCCCCTGCAGCCCACTGAATAATGCCCGGGCGATAATGGCGTGGCCGATGTTCAGTTCACGGATAAGAGTCAATGCGGCAATCGGCTCCACGTTATGGTAATTCAACCCATGGCCGGCATTGACTGCCAGCCCGGCCTGCGCGGCATGGGTAACAGCCTGTTGAATGCGCTGGTATTCCTGATCACACTGTTGGACTGTCCTGGCATCGGCATAATGGCCAGTATGAATCTCAATGACCGGACAGCCGCAACGAACGGCAGCATCAATTTGCTGGAGATCAGCATCGATAAACAATGACACCCGACACTCGGCTTCCGCCAACCGTAGGCAGGCATCCCGGATGCGCCCTTCCTGGGCGAGCACATCGAGTCCCCCTTCGGTAGTCAGTTCCTCGCGGCGTTCCGGTACCAAACAGCAGTCATGCGGCCGGAGCCGCTCGGCAATCGCCAGCATTTCATCTGTCACCGCCATTTCGAGATTCATGCGTGTCTGTAACATAGCGCGCAGCAGTTCCACATCCCGGTCCTGGATATGTCGGCGGTCTTCACGCAAATGCAGGGTGATACTGTCAGCACCGGCCTGCTCAGCGGCCAGTGCCGCATGCACAGGCTCCGGATAACAAGTGCCCCGCACCTGTCTAAGCGTCGCAGTGTGGTCAATATTGACCCCCAATAGTATTTCCTGTGGCCTGCTCAATGCTGCCTTATCCTCCTAATCATATACCCGCTGACTGATACTGAGCAGCAGCAAACAAACTGCGACTGTACAGCGGCTTATCTCCCAGCAATGCCCCCAGCAAAAGGCGCATCAGATATTTCGCCTCACGCAGGCTCTGCACATCCCGTAGCTCATCTGCAGCCAGGGACTGCAGACTACTGCCATGTATCCTGACGGCGGATCCAGACGGAAACTTGCTGAGATTTCGTTGTGCCACTGCCACCGGCCCCTGACTCAAATGATACTCATAGACCTGGGAAGACGTGATTCCCTGGGCGCTCACGGCATCCTGCGCTAGCAACAGGCCATAGCCCAATTCCTGTAACAGGCGTTTTTCAAACAGCCGCAGCAAGCGCTGCGCCGCCGGGGCAGCCGCAGATTCAGTCTGCTGTATCGTTGCCAATCCTGTCACCAGTAGCTCATAGGCAGCAAAGATGCCATTGCAGGGATCATCCCGATGCAGTGTCCGCAGCAGCAGCTCGTTGACATAGAAGCCATTCAATAGCATCCGCCCCGAAAGCATATTCACCACGCCGCGGGGCTCCGCACTATGCAGCGTGCCTAATTCCCCCCGCCCGGAACCACTGACATGAAGGGGCTGAAACAATTCGAGTAACACCGGCGCACGCCGTTTAGGCCTGCGGGCACCCCGCGCCACCAGGGCAATACGCCCGTGACTGGAGCTTAGTATCTCAAGAACCAGACTGCTGTCGCGATAGGGGCGCCGGTGCAAGATATAGGCGGGCTCCAGTGTCATACGCCGTATCTGGCTCACCCCACTACGCCCTCAAGCCCTGAAGACAGCATCACCATTATTCCGTATAACCCAGATTCCTCAGGGCGCGCTCATCGTCGCTCCATTTCTCCTTTACTTTGACCCATAGTCTGAGGAATATCTTGTGACCAAAGGCCTTTTCCATGTCCTTACGAGCCTGGGCACCGACCTGTTTCAATACATCCCCCTGCTTGCCAATGACGATGGCTTTCTGTGCCGGGCGCTCCACCCAGATCAACGCACCAATATGGATTACCCCCCGCTGCAGGGAAAATTGTTCGATTTCCACTGTCAAGGCATAGGGAAGCTCCTGCGCAAGTCGCCTGGTCAGTTTTTCCCTGACCAGTTCCGCCGCCAGGAAACGCTCGCTGCGATCAGTAACCTGATCAGCAGGAAACAGCCATGGGGAGTCCGGCAAATGTGCCCTGATCAGCGCCTCCAGCTGACTGAGATTGCTTCCCTGGCGAGCGGAAACCGGGATTACGCCGATGAATCCATACAGACCTGCCAAGTGATCGAGATGGGGTAGCAACAGCGCCTTGGGTTCGATTTTATCCACCTTGTTAATCACCAGAATGACCGGCACCCTGATTCTCCGCAACCGGTCGAGTATAGATTCATCCGCCCCCGACCAGCTCAACGCATCGACGACCAGCAAGACGATATCAACATCCTGCAGCGCATCACCAGCAGTGCGGTTCATAAGACGGTTCATGGCATGGCCTCCGGCCTGATGCAGGCCGGGCGTATCCACATAGATGAATTGGCTATCCTCGTACGTCTTGATGCCGAGAATTCGGTGGCGGGTGGTCTGCGGCTTACGTGAGGTGATGCTGATTTTCTGCCCCAGAATACGGTTGAGCAACGTCGATTTACCCACATTGGGGCGACCGATGATAGCGATATGTCCGCATTTCTTCTGGCTGTCCTGGCGTGTCATGAGCATACTGTCATCTTCAGGAATTCAGTAGTCTCAGAGCCTTCTCGGCAGCATTCTGCTCCGCCTTGCGACGGCTGCCACCGCAGCCGACGACCGCTTCTGACAGGCCCTCAATCGCGCAGCTGATATGGAAGATCTGATCATGGTCCTGCCCCTCGACTAGGCTGACGGTGTAGACAGGCAAGGGCTTCTGCCTGGATTGCAACAGCTCCTGCAAACGTGTTTTGGCATCCTTGATCACCTTATCGGGTGAGGCCTTGGCCAGCTCATCGCTGAAGACTGACAGGATGAACTCCCGGCTGGCCCCCATCCCGCCGTCGAGATAAACAGCGCCGATGATGGATTCCAGAGCACCCGCCAGGATGGAGTCGCGACGATAGCCACCGCTTTTCATCTCTCCCGCACCCAATAGCAAACGATCACCGAGACGTATCTCCCGGGCCAACACCGCCAGAGTTTCCCCTTTGACGATATTGGCCCGGAGGCGACTGAGCACCCCCTCATCCACGACGGGGAAACACTGGAAAAGGGCATCCGCAATCACAAAGTTCAGGATGGCATCCCCGAGAAATTCCAGCCTTTCATTGTTGTCACGGCCCATGCTGCGATGACTCAGCGCCGTCTTCAATAATTGTGGCTGTCTGAATTCATAACCCAGCCAACTGGCCGTACTGCACTGTCTGTTGTTCAATGTTTCGCCAGGCTAATACTGTCATTAAAAGAAACGACCACATCGATATTGGCAAACAAGGATTTGCGGACTTCATACTGCACAGTCACCACCTCTTTATTAGCTTCTCTGGTCACTGAAATATTCTTGCGGCCGACATGGCTGACATCATTGATACTAAAACGTCGCAGCAGCCTCCTTCTGACATCGTCCCCCTGATGCAGCGTACCCCCCTTATCGTGCTGCAATGATTGCAGAGATGAGCTGACATTATAATGTTCCATATAAACGGGAAACAGTTTAATGACCAGGAGCCCCAGAAATCCCGCCATTAATAATATCAGCAGAAAACCCAGGATAGAAAACCCCGCTGCTCTACCACGATTCATTACCATGAGTACACGCCCCCTTGAGATTCAGGTACCGACAATTTTTTACGCAGCTTGTCAGCCCTAATACCGTGGCCACCCTTTTGCTTACTGGATATGCTCACCTATCCGACCCCAATTCACCCCGCTCTTCTCGGCATTCCAGCTAAACCAGATCATAAAAGCCCTGCCCACCAGATTCTCCTCCGGTACTGTGCCCCAGAAACGGCTGTCGTTACTGTTATCCCGATTGTCACCCATTACGAAGTAGCGACCCGGTGGTACCACATACTCACCTTCACCCAGCTTTCTAGGATCCATGATGAGGATCTTGTGTTTCACCTTGCCCAACTGCTCCTGTCGCAGACTGGCGCCTGTCATGGATAGCCCGGCACCAAGACCAGTATACAACCCCAGAGACTTCTGGCTGGTGGCCTTACCATTGATATAAACCGTTTTATTGAAATAGCTGATACGATCCCCCGGTAATCCCACCACCCGTTTGATATAATCCAGCGACGGGTCTTTCGGGTAACGAAAAACCACCACATCCCCTCGCCTGGGTTCGTTCACATCAACAATTTTTGTCCCCAGCAGAGGCAGCCGGATACCATAGGTGTATTTATTCACCAGAATAAAATCCCCGGCCAGCAAAGTAGGCATCATCGAAGCGGAGGGTATCCGAAAGGGCTCAACAATGAAAGAACGCAGCAGCAGCACAATCAGGATAATGGGGAAAAAGGAACGGGCATACTCTACCAGCAGCGGCTCCCGGGCGATCTTGCCGGCAGCCGCCGCATCGATCTCGCCACCAGCCGCCGCCGCAGCATCGGCAAGCGCCTGGCGTCTCCGGGGCGCATGCTTCAATGCATCGACCACCCAGATCACACCCGTTGCCAGCAGTGCCAGCAGCATGATTGCCTGAAAATCAAAATTCATGTTTTCTTTCCTGTATGTAATACCGCCAGAAACGCTTCCTGGGGGATTTCCACCACCCCGATCTGTTTCATGCGTTTCTTGCCGGCTTTCTGTTTTTCCAGTAACTTTCTCTTGCGTGTGATGTCACCACCGTAGCATTTTGCCGTAACATTCTTGCGCAATGCCTTAACCGTCTCACGAGCAATAATATGCGAGCCAATCGCCGCCTGAATCGCGACATCGAACATCTGTCTCGGGATCAGCTCCCGCATCTTCTCTGTCAGTTCCCGACCCCGCTGCGCCGCCCGATCACGATGCGCGATCATGGACAAGGCATCGACACGTTCGCCATTGATCAACAAATCCAGCTTGACCAGATCGGCGGGCTGGAAACGCAGGAACGAATAGTCCAGCGAGGCATACCCCCTGCTGACCGATTTCAGCCGGTCGTAGAAATCCAGTACCACTTCATTCATGGGTAACTCATAGCTTAATGCCACCTGATTGCCATGATAAAGCATTTTTTTCTGCACGCCCCGTTTCTCGATACAAAGCTTGATCACCGGACCCAGATAGTTCTGCGGCAGGAGGATATCGGCCTGGATAATCGGTTCACGGATCTCAGCAATCTGCCCCGGATCCGGCAAGCAGGTGGGATTATCGACTGCCAGGATTTCATTTCTGGTGGTCAACACCTCGTACACTACAGTAGGGGCGGTGGTAATGAGGTCAAGATTATATTCACGCTCCAGGCGCTCCTGGACAATTTCCATGTGCAGCATACCGAGAAAGCCGCAACGAAAACCGAAGCCCAGCGCCTGGGAAGTTTCCGGTTCATAGAACAAGGCCGCATCATTGAGGCGCAGTTTGGCCAAGGCATCGCGCAGCCCCTCATAGTCTTCTGCGCTGATGGGGAAAAGGCCCGCAAAAACCTGGGGCTTGATTTCCTGGAAGCCGGGCAATGGAGCAGCAGCAGGTACGCCGGCATGAGTCAGGGTATCCCCCACCGGAGCGCCATCCACCTCCTTGATACCGGCAATGACAAAGCCGACCTCCCCGGCCTGCAACTGCCCCTGTGCGCAGGGTTTGGGGGTAAAGATACCGGTTTTGTTGGCCTGGTAATGTTTGCCCGTTGACATCACGGTGATCCGATCCCCCTGCTTCAGTATGCCCTGCATCACCCGGACCAGCGAAACGACACCGAGATAATTATCGAACCAGGAGTCGATAATCAGCGCCTGCAAAGGCGCCCGGCGGTCACCCTTGGGGGGCGGAATACGGTCGATCAGTTGTTCCAGTAGTGCATCCACACCGACCCCGGTTTTCGCACTGACGCGTATTGCATCCTGTGCATCGATGCCGATAATCTGTTCAATTTCATCGATGACCCGCTCGGGCTCCGCAGTCGGCAAATCGATTTTGTTCAGAACCGGCAGCACCTCCAGGCCCTGCTCGATGGCGGTATAACAGTTGGCCACTGTCTGTGCCTCCACACCCTGGGAAGCATCGACGACCAGCAGCGCCCCCTCACAGGCGGCCAGTGAGCGGGAAACCTCATAGGAAAAATCCACGTGCCCAGGCGTATCAATAAAGTTCAGCAAGTAACAGCTGCCGTTCTGTGACTGGTATTGCAGAGAAACACTCTGCGCCTTGATGGTAATACCCCGCTCCCGCTCCAGGTCCATGGAATCCAGTACCTGTGCGGACATTTCACGGGCACTCAGACCACCACAGATCTGTATCAGGCGATCTGCCAGCGTGGATTTGCCATGGTCGATATGGGCGATTATGGAAAAATTGCGTATAAATTGCATGCTTGAAATGGTAGGGGGCATTGTCCGCTGGGCTGAGCGCATAATCCGCTCAGCCCAACATGTGCATCACTTGCTCTGGCAACTTGATTTTTTTTCTGCTGAGCCAGCGGCAAACAGCCCCTTAGTCGTCCCCGGTTATCTTGAGCGCCAGGAAGATTGGACTCCCGCGTCGTTGTATCAGAACCGGCACCGGCTTGTTTTCCGGCATATCCTTCACCAGTTTTCTGAACTGTTTTATATCCTTAACATCCTGGTTATTGAACTTGAGGATAATATCTCCCTGACGAATACCGGCACGCGTTGCTGGACCAGGTTTCACCCCGGCCACAGAAACCCCCGTCTGCTTATCCAGCTGCGCCTGTTGCTCATCAGTCAGATTGGCAACCAGAATGTTGAGCCGTTTGATGGTCGCATCGCGCGTAGCGCCGCTTTCTCCTGACAAGCTGAGGTCCTCATCTGCCGGCAGTTCCCTGATTTTCACTTCCAGTGTGCGAGGCTTGCCATTGCGGATGATTTCCACCGGCACCTTGCTGCCTACCCCGGTAGTCCCCACCATGGGCGGCAGGGATGATGAGCTGTTAACATCCTTATGGTCGTATTTGACAATGATGTCACCCACCTTGAGACCTGCTTCCTCGGCCGGACTATCAGGCAGAACCCTGGCCACCAGCGCGCCCACAGGCTTGCTCATGCCAAAGGATTCCGCCAGTTCACGGGTAACATCCTGTATCAGTATCCCCAACCAGCCACGGACCACATGCCCCCCGGCCTTTAATTGCTCCGCGGCATTCATAGCAACATTGATCGGAATCGCAAAAGACAATCCCATGAAACCGCCCGTCCTGCTGTAGATCTGTGAATTGATTCCCACCACTTCACCATCCATGTTCAATAAGGGGCCGCCGGAATTGCCCGGATTAATGGCAACATCTGTCTGAATGAATGGCACATAGTTTTCATTGGGCAGACTGCGCGCCTTGGCGCTGACGATACCCGCCGTCACCGAATAATCGAAGCCGAAAGGTGAACCGATGGCCAGCACCCATTCTCCCACACGCAGTTTATGAGCATCGCCTATTCTTGCCACTGGCAAATCAGCCGCGTCGATCTTCAGCAACGCAATATCGCTGCGCTTGTCCGCCCCGATAATCTTGGCGACAAACTGGCGCTTGTCCGCCAGCTTGACGATGACCTCATCGGCACCATCCACCACATGATTATTGGTCAGCACATAGCCATCCCGGGAAATAATAAACCCGGACCCCAGGGATTTATCATAAAACTCCTGTATCCTGCCACCATTCTCATCACCGAAAAAGCGGCGAAAAAGGTCATCGAAGGGTGTTCCCGGCCCTTTGCCATGAGGAATCATCGGGCGCGCATGCCGGATCTTCTGCGTGGAGCTAATATTGACAACTGCCGGGCGAACCTGCTCCACCAGATCAGTAAAATCCGGCAACCCACCGGAGGACGCCCACAGGGGTGCGCAAACCATTAGTGAGGCTACGGCCGCCAGATAGAGGAAATATTCCCTTAACAAGCCGGTTTTCTTCATGCCTGACTCCTACTAATAAAAAGCTTTATTGATAAATACCTGCACAACAAGCACTCTCCGGACAACCCTACAGGAGATCTCATATATTCTTAATCTTCCGGGCAACACCTTTGCAATACGCCTTTATCTTAGCCGGGAGGTAGCTGAGCTGCCCTCCGGTCGCAGGACAGTATAACAGGCCGCAACCCACGTACATTCCCCTGCTTACGCAGATAGTTGGCAATACGCAAAAAACCGCCAGCCAGCCCCACCAGGGAAAACAGTATAGTCAAGGCCTCACTATCACCCCAGCCCCAGGCATCGTTGATCATCTGCCCTGTGGCCCCGCCCAGAAACATTAGCAGCAACGGCATGGCATAGACCATGAATGAACTCCTCACCAGCACTTGATCCTCAATAGCAACGATCACCTCATCGCCTACCCGTGCGCCGACGGGGTTTAGCACTTCAAGCCGCGCACGTTTCCTGCCCAGAAATTTGGAAATAATGCCGGTGCCACATGATTCGTTCGCAGAGCAGCTATCACAGCTGCTACGTCGCGATGCCTCGACCAGAGCGATTCCAGGCTTGACAGCAACGACCCGAGCTTTTTCCTTTAACATCACCACCCCGCCGCAATAATAGCGACGCCCCCTGTTATCAACACGCGCATCAGTATGAATTCCTGGTGGAATAGCAATAAGCCAAGGATAGCATAAATAACCGTCTCTCCGGGGGTGGAACTGTTCCTGACAGGGGAAGCAAAGTGAAGGCGGCACAGGGCGGGGGGGTGCGTCCCCGCCCTGAAACTGCAGACTGGAAATTTATTGTGGGCTGTTATAGCCAACCAGCTGAACTGCTGGGTACATATTGTTCTGCAAGGTATCCCGACCGGCATACTTGCGATAATTGAGCAGATAGTCATAAAGATTGGCGGCCTCCTCGGGATAGCTGAGCTTGCCATCAGCTGCCTCCCGATCAGCGCGTCCGGAAACCAGGGCAGTCGATTCCAGTGCCATACTGGCATAAACGATAGGCCTGTCTCCCTGTCCACTACTCCCGACTTCCTGACGGGTAGATGGCATCTCTGACTGCGCGACTCTGGCGGTATCCAGCGCAAATGCCAACTGTGCAGCATTTTTCCCATCCGCAGCACCATCGCCATAAACCGCTGGGGCTGAATTGTCTGCAGTCGCCACAACAGCAGGCAACTCAAGTTGTTTTCCGGATTGCATGACGCCGACTACGGCAAGCGCTGTTACTGATGCGGCCAGGGCATAAGCCAGCACGCCGCGCCTGCGCGTACCCGCCACCTTCTCCGGCGTGGACACTGGCGCCGTCGATGTACGTGGCAGAAAATAACTGGGTTCGTTTTGAAGTGCAGATAGTACGCGGGTGGAAAAGTCAGGTCGATAATGGTGGGAAAGTTTTTTGCGCAGTGTTGTGCTGATCAAGTGATAGTTTTCCCAGCAACACATCAAATCCTCATCCTTGCGCATTTCCTGAACGATGCTCCGCATCTCTGCACCGTTTAACGCCTCATCCATCAGCATGGAGATTTGTTCCGATTTTCTTTTTTTCATACGAGCCACCCTGTGTTAGCCAGCAACCAAATATTCACTTTAACAATGGTTCCAGTTTCTGATGTATCGCTTCCCGCGCTCTGAAGATACGGGACCTCACTGTCCCTACCGGACAACCCATTGAGGTCGCGATCTCTTCATAACTCAAACCTTCAAGCTCTCTCAAAGTAATCGCCGTCCTCAGGTCTTCAGGTAAATTCTCTATCGTGTCAAATACCGTTTTCTCGATTTCTTCCTTGAGTAGCAGACCTTCCGGTGTAGCATATTCCTTTAGCTCCGAGGCACCTTCAAACTGTTCCGCTTCATCGGCATCAATATCCACATTCGGTGGCCTGCGGCCCTGCGAGACCAGGTAATTTTTTGCCGTATTAACACCGATACGATAGAGCCAGGTATAAAAAGCGCTTTCTCCGCGAAACCCGGGAATGGCCCGGTAAGCCTTCAGAAAGGCTTCCTGGGTTACGTCCAAAACTTCACTTGAATCATGGACATAACGCGATATCAACATCATCAGCTTGTGTTGATATTTACGTACAAGGATATCAAATGCCTGTTTGTCACCTCTCTGTACACGTTCGACAAGATGCTGATCAACATTTGCTTCGCCCATTCGGGCTTTTCCATCGCCTGCCAAAGGATTGATCCTTCGCTTTAATATATTGACATGTCAGGTGACAATAAGTTCAACAGATTTTTTACTTTTTTTCAACGGCCTGTTACTGCTTTGGCCGAGTCTGTGCTATCTTGAATATTATCAGAAAAAACAAAGCCGGTCAGTATATTATCCATCCGGCGATCGCTGCATGCAGGTTGACATGGGCCGACGATATCAGCACGACATCCTGATCATAGGCAGCGGGGCCGCCGGCCTCAGCCTGGCGCTACGGCTGGCGCCCCGCTCCAGAATCGCACTCATTGCCAAGGGCCCCCTGACAGAGGGTGCCACGCTCTATGCCCAGGGCGGCATCTCCGTGGTGCTGGATGAAAGCGACTCCATCGCCTCTCACATCGAAGACACCCTGATTGCCGGCGCTGGTCTGTGTGACCGGAGGGTGGTGGAACACTGTGTCAGACATGCCCGTAACTGCATCCAGTGGCTGATCGATCAGGGCGTTCCCTTCACCCGCGAAGGCGACAGCAATGGCCATGCGGATTATCACCTGACCCGCGAGGGCGGACACAGCCACCGCCGCATCATCCACGCTGCCGACGCCACCGGGCGCGCGGTCGAGAAAACGCTGGAACAACAGGCGCGGGAACATCCTAATATCGAGATCTTCGAACATCATCTCGCCATCGACCTCATTACCACCGACAAGCTGGAGCGGGGAGGTGCCCGCTGCCTGGGCGCCTATATCCTGGATATCCGGGAACAGCGGATTCACGTATTCCGTGCTCGCCAGACCGCCCTGGCCACTGGCGGCACGGGCAAGGTCTATCTCTATACCAGCAACCCGGATGTCGCTACCGGAGACGGCATCGCCATGGCCTGGCGCGCCGGCTGCCGGGTCGCCAACATGGAGTTCATCCAGTTCCACCCCACCTGTCTGTACCATCCCCAGGCGAAATCTTTTCTGATCACGGAAGCGGTGCGGGGCGAAGGCGGCAGGCTGCTGCTGCCCGACGGCAGCCGCTTCATGCAACGCTTTGATCCCCGTGGCGAGCTGGCGCCGCGGGACATCGTGGCGCGGACCATAGACCATGAAATGAAGCGACTGGGCGCTGAGTGCGTTTATCTGGATATCAGTCATCAGCCAGCGGCCTTCATCAAGGCACACTTCCCAACAGTATATGCCCGCTGCCTGGAATATGGCTTTGATATAACCCGGGAAGCGCTCCCTGTCGTGCCTGCCGCACACTATCTCTGCGGGGGTGTAATCACCAGTATCAACGGGAAGACAGATATAGAAAATCTCTATGCTATTGGTGAAATGTCTTACACCGGCCTCCACGGCGCCAACCGGATGGCCAGCAACTCCCTGCTCGAATGCCTGGTGTTTGCAGAAGCCGCCAGCCATGAAATGGCACAGTCTCTCGAGCGGATCAGCCCGGCGGAAGAGATTCCCTCCTGGGATGAGAGTCAGGTGACCGATTCCGACGAAGAGGTGGTGGTCTCCCATAACTGGGACGAGCTGCGCCACTTTATGTGGGATTATGTAGGGATCGTGCGCAGCGATAAACGGCTGCAGCGCGCCCTGCGTCGCTGCCAGCTGCTTAGCCAGGAAATTGAGGATTACTATGGCAATTTCAGGGTCACCAGCGATCTGATCGAACTGCGCAACCTGGTGCTGATCGCCAGGCTGATCATCCGCTCCGCCATGGCGCGCCGCGAAAGTCGTGGCCTGCACTATACGCTGGATTACCCTGAACCCGATAACAGCCGGCCACCGGCGATCACCATACTGGACCCGGCACGTCAATCAAC
>CAZFJS010000044.1:0-12310 GCA_964519605.1 uncultured Gammaproteobacteria bacterium | reverse complement strand
GATCTTTTCCCTGTAAACAGGCAGGCTGGTGTGTGCCCTTTTGCCCTACACTAGTTTTCCACCAGGCATTCGTCGGTTTTTAGCGTCTTGTCTTGATGGTCTATGGTTTCCAGCCTGACGGTAAAACCCCACAGACGTGCCAGGTGTTTGAGCACTTCACTGGTATCCTGATGCAAAGGTCGGCGCCGGTTCTGGGCATATCTCAATGTCAGCGAGCGGTCACCGCTAATGTTGACTGCATAGACCTGGATATTGGGCTCATTGCTGCCCAGATTGTATTGCTCAGCCAACTGACTGCGAATTTGTCGGTAGCCTTGTTCATTGTGAATCGCCGTGATTTCCAGTTGTCGTTTTCTGTCATCATCGAGTACGGCGAACAGTTTCATTTCCCGAATCAGACGGGGTGACAGATACTGGGCGATAAAGCTTTCATCCTTGAAGTTGCGCATGGCAAAATCCAGGGTTGTCAGCCACTCACTGCCGGCGATATCAGGGAACCAGCAGCGATCCTCTGTGCTGGGATTTTCGCAGATGCGACGGATATCGGTCATCATGGAGAAGCCCAGTGTATAAGGGTTGATACCGCTGTAATATTCGCTGTCGAAGGTGGGTTGCCTGATGACATTGGTGTGCGTCTGCAGGAATTCCATCATGAAGCCGTCATTCACTAAGCCCTCGTCATACAGCTTGTTCAGGATAGTGTAGTGCCAGAAAGTTGCCCAGCCCTCATTCATGACCTGGGTCTGGCGTTGGGGGTAAAAGTATTGGGCAATCTTGCGAACGATACGGACGATCTCCCGCTGCCAGGGTTTCAGTAGCGGCGCGTTCTTTTCAATAAAATAGAGTAAATTCTCCTGGGGTTCCGCGGGGAAACGGTCATGCGCCACTTCCCGGTGAGCATGTCCACCCCCTGGCAGGGTGCGCCACAGATGGTTGATCTGGGACTGCAGGTATTCTTCACGTTCTTTCTGGCGCAGGCGTTCTTCCCGGGCGGACAGCCTGGGTGGTCGTTTGTAGCGGTCAACGCCGTAATTCATCAAGGCATGGCAGGAGTCAAGAATATGCTCCACCTCTACCTCTCCGTGGCGTTGCTCGCAGTCTGCAATATAGTTTTTTGCAAAGATCAGGTAATCAATGATGGCGTCGGCATTGGTCCAGGCACGGAACAGATAATTGTTTTTAAAGAATGAATTATGTCCATAGGCGGCATGTGCAAGAACCAGTGCCTGCATCATCATGGTGTTCTCTTCCATAAGGTAGGCAATGCAGGGGTTGGAGTTGATCACGATCTCATAGGCGAGTCCCATCTGGCCGCGCCGATAACGTTGTTCGATGCCAAGTAACTGTTTGCCATAGGACCAGTGGCGATAGCCTACCGGCATACCTACCGAGGAGTAGGCATCCATCATCTGTTCCGAGCTGATAACCTCTATCTGGTTGGGATAGGTGTCCAGGGAGTAACCCGCAGCGATCCGGGAGATTTCCTCGTCATAGCGCCGGATCAGCGCAAAGCTCCAGTCCGAATCTTCTGAGATGTAAGACCTGCTCATGAGATTTTCTTCTTGAAGAGTCTTCTGAAAACAGGATAGATGTCCGTCAATGTGTTAATGCGCTGCATGGCGAAATTTTTACAGCTGGCATGGACCGTCTGATATTCATGCCATAGACGTTGATGTTCATCCGGTGTGATCTCAACATAAGCATAGTATTGCAGCAAGGGCATGATGTTTTCACTGAGCAGTTCGCGGCATTTGGGTGAATCGTCATTCCAGTTATCACCATCCGAAGCCTGGGCAGCGTAAATATTCCAGTCGTTGGTGGGGTAGCGCTGACAAATAATATCGTGCATGAGCTCCAGGGCGCTGGAGACCACGGTGCCACCGGTTTCCCGGGAATGGAAAAATTCATCTTCATCGACTTCCTTGGCTGTGGTGTGATGACGGATATAGACCACTTCGATGCGTTCGTAATTACGGGTGAGGAAGAGATAGAGCAGGATAAAAAAGCGCTTGGCAATATCCTTGCGTTGCTCGTCCATGGAGCCGGAAACATCCATAAGACAGAACATGACGGCCTGGCTGGTTGGCTTCGGGATACTAATACGGTTGTTATAGCGCAGGTCGAAGGTGTCGATGAAGGGGATGGTACGGATACGCTTTTTCAGTTGGTGGCTGCGTTCCTCAAGATAACGGACACGGTCATGCCGTGCTTCATCGGCGTTGTCTTGATGCCGCGATTCCAGCTCTTCTGTGACGGATTTCAACTCTCGGATATAGGGGGCACGTAATGCCAGGCGACGGGCCAGTGCACCCTTGAGTGAGCGGATGATATTGATATTCGCCGGCACGCCATCGCGACTGTAGCCGGCGCGGACTTTTTGGTATTCCACATTGGCGGCCAACTGAGTCTTGACGAGATCCGGCAGGGCGAGATCTTCAAAAAAGAATTCCAGAAACTCCTCGCGGGAGAGCCGGAAGACGAAATCATCCTCGCCCTCACCGCGATTGCTGGCCTGGCTTCCCCGGCCGCTGCCGCCGCTGGGGCGTTTGATCTTGTCTCCCGGGAGATATTCGCTGTTGCCGGGTAAAATAGTCTCGCGTTCACCGCCTGTTCCATGTCGGAATACCGGTTCGCTAGTGTCATCGGCGGGGATATTGACCTGCTCACCGCTATCGACATTGGTAATGCTGCGCTCGTTGACCGCTTTGGCCACCGCCTGTTTTATCTGGCGCTTGAAGCGGCGGATGAAGCGCTGCCGGTTGACGGCATTTTTGTGCCGGCCATTGAGTCTTCTGTCGATAACCTGATTCACGCTAATACCTGCTCAGGATGATTTACGCACCCGCAGGTACCATTCCGTCAGCAGACGTACCTGTTTCTCCGTATAGCCCTTGTCCATCATGCGGTTGACAAAGTCATGATGCTTCTTCTGGTCGTCTGTGGAGGCTTTGGCATTGAAGGAGATGACTGGCAGCAGGTCTTCGGTACTGGAGAACATTTTTTTCTCGATGACGGCGCGCAGTTTTTCATAGCTGGTCCAGGACGGATTTTTGCCATCATTGTGGGCCCGCGCCCGCAGTACGAAATTAACGATTTCGTTGCGAAAGTCCTTGGGGTTGCTGATGCCTGCGGGTTTCTCTATTTTTTCCAGCTCTTCATTAAGTGCTCCGCGGTCGAAATTTTCGCCGGTGTCCTGGTCGTGATAATCCTCATCCTGAATCCAATAATCGGCATAAGTGACATAACGGTCGAAAATGTTTTGCCCGTATTCAGAGTAGGATTCCAGGTAGGACGTCTGGATCTCCTTGCCGATATAGGCCACATAATGCGGTGCCAGCTGTCCTTTGATGAAGGACAGGTATCTTTCCTCGATCTCTGCAGGGAACTGTTCCTGTTCGATCTGCTGTTCCAGCACATACAGCAGATGAACTGGGTTGGCGGCCACTTCGCTGTGGTCATAGTTAAAAACCCTGGAGAGTATCTTGAAGGCGAAACGTGTCGACAGCCCTGACATGCCTTCATCGACGCCGGCATAGTCATGGTATTCCTGGTATGACTTGGCCTTGGGGTCAACATCCTTGAGGTTCTCGCCGTCATAGATACGCATTTTGGAGAAAATGCCTGAATTCTCGGGTTCCTTGAGCCGTGACAGGATGGCAAACTGGGACATCATGTTCAATGTGTCAGGGGCGCAGGGCGCAGTGGCGAGAGAGCTGTGCTGGAGGAGTTTTTCATAGATTTTGACTTCTTCAGAGACCCGCAAGCAGTAGGGGACCTTGACAATATAGATGCGATCCAGAAAGGCCTCGTTATTGCGATTGTTTTTGAAACTCAGCCACTCGGATTCGTTTGAATGGGCGAGGATGATGCCGTCGAAAGGAATAGCGGACAGGCCCTCGGTGCCCATGTAATTGCCTTCCTGGGTCGCTGTCAGCAGGGGGTGCAGTACCTTGATCGGCGCCTTGAACATTTCCACGAATTCCAACAGTCCCTGATTGGCGAGCGAGAGGCCACCGGAGAAAGAATAGGCATCGGCATCGTCCTGGGAGTACTGCTCCAGCATACGGATATCCACTTTGCCGACCAGGGAGGAAATATCCTGGTTGTTTTCATCACCAGGTTCAGTTTTGGCGATACAGATTTGCTCCAGCACAGAGGGACGCAGCTTGACCACTTTGAAGCGGGTAATGTCGCCGTTGAATTCATGCAGGCGTTTAACCGCCCAGGGGGACATGATGCCGTTCAGGTAGCGGTGCGGGATACCATAATCGTCCTTCAGGATAACGGCATCTTCGCGTGGGGAGAACAGACCCAGTGGGGATTCATTGATGGGCGAGTCCTTGATCGCGTAGATGGGGCGGGTTTCCATGAGTGACTTGAGTTTTTCCGCCAGTGAGGATTTACCGCCGCCGACCGGACCCAACAGATAAAGAATTTGCTTTTTTTCTTCCAGACCTTGTGCCGCATGTCGAAAAAAGGAAACGATTTGTTCAATGGTTTCCTCCATCCCGTAAAAATCCTTGAAAGCGGGGTAGATCTTGATGACCTTGTTGGAAAAGATCCGGCTCAGGCGGTGATCCTTGTGGGTGTCGAGCAGTTCCGGTTCACCGATAGCCTGTAGCATGCGTTCTGCGGCCGTGGCATAGGCGGATGGGTCGTTTCTACAGATCTCCAGGTATTCCTGGAGTGTATATTCCTCTTCCCTGGCTTCTTCGAAACGGGACTGGTAGTGGTCAAATATAGTCATGATAACGCCCTCTCAATCAATCTTGCTGTATCGTTTGTTGGCGCCTGTCACATAACGTCACTTACTTGTCTTGTTGTTATTCTTTGGAAGGACCTTGTTCAGGAGACCTCTCGAAAACTGTAAATAAACAGTGCAACGACCGTGCCAGGCAATCCGGCAGTGTTGGCAGCTTGCACTCGGCTTCGGCAAATAGCTTCAGCTTGTTTCTCCGGCGAAAATTATTCCAGATCAGGTGGCGGACGCTGTATGCCATTTCAGGCCGTCCGCTGATTGGTACTTCACTATGCCAGGAAGATGAAATGCCTGCAGAATCTGTCGTCCTCGCATCGAAGTTGCGTTCGAGCAACAGCGAGGGGTCTGTTAGTTGCCGCGTTCATTTCAATCAGGTGACGTTTTCATGGCGCCCCACTGTATCTGGCTGCCAGTCTCTTCAGCGGTTGTCTGCCATTGCGTCTATACTCTTGGCGTTCCATCTATTTCGACAGTCAATCCAGCTGACTAGTTCCCGTCAGATTTCCCTGCACTGCAAGGTTTTTTGCATATTGGATAAATGTTGATACGATATAGGGGTGGAAGTAGATTCGATTCAACGATCAGGGCGGCTCTGGCTGGATACGCGAGCAGGTTTCCTGATTTTATAGTGCATAGCAAGGGCAATAGACAATAATTATAAACCCAATAACCTGGTTGTTCATTAAAAACTCTGTAAAGCATGAAGCGATGTTGCTGGATTGATGCGGTGGCCGTGGAAAAATAATAAGGGGATTTTGAATTGAGACCGGGGATATCAGTGGAACTCGAATGATGTCGGATCTGAATAAATCAGTGATTCAACTGTCCAAGCGCGCCTATTATCTAATGAATAAGCGGCGCTATCATGAAGCGGAAAAGGTCTTTAAACAGGCTTATGCGCTGAGCAATGACAATGCCTACATACTGGTTGGGCTGGGTGATATTTATCGGAAATTAAAAAATTTTCCCAGGGCCATCAAGTATTACCAGTTGGTTCTTGAGCAGGACTCCGTCAATGTCTTTGCCTTGCGGGGAATAGGCAATGCTTACCGGGGCATGCAGCAGCCGGAAAAATCCCTGGAATACTGGGATCGTTATCTGCAATGCAACCGCTTTGATAGTCATGTGATGGTGCGTATGGCGGACTCCTACAAGCGGATGGGTAAATTCCAGGAGGCATTGTCACTCTATGAAAATGCCCTCAATATCGGGGGCAATGACAAATATACCTTTCTGGGGCTGGGCACTCTGAAGTATAAAATGGGCGAAGACGATGGCGCCTTGTCCTGTTTCGAGAAGTACCTGGTCTTTGATGACCACAATGTTGCTGTACTGACCATGATAGGTAATATCTACCAGCGCAGGAAACAATTTGAAAAGGCGGCAGCCTACTTCAGCAAGACGATTGAACTCGATCACGAGAATGCCTTCGCCCTGTATGGACTGGGTAATTGTGAGCGGGGATTACATCATTTCAGTGAAGCCATCAAATGGTGGCTCAAGGTGTTGGCACTGGAACCGGAAAACCAGAATCTGTATACCCGGGTCGGAGATGCCCTGCTGGCCATGGGGGATCAGGAGCAGTCGCAGGCCTATTACCACAAAAGCCTGGATATCGGTTTTGATCCCTATGCCTACCTTGGGCTCGCCCGGATTGCTTTCAGGCAGCAGAATTTTTCCGAGGCCGAGCGCTGTTGTCAGGAAATACTGCGGGTAGCCCCTGCCAACCCCCGCGCCCTGAAGGAACTCTCCAGAATCTATGAGCGTCAGGGTGATCTGGATAAGGCCGAATCAGTACGGGCGCAGCTTTCAATGTAGATGTCACCCCCTGGTTTTTCGCCTGGGTGCCTGTTTGCGTACCGGCGGGTATCAGCTTGTTCCTGCCGTCAGGACAT
The DNA here is from genome assembly GCA_964519605.1 of uncultured Gammaproteobacteria bacterium. Taxonomy (GTDB): domain Bacteria; phylum Pseudomonadota; class Gammaproteobacteria; order SZUA-140; family SZUA-140; genus CAZFJS01. The sequence goes on along the minus strand of CAZFJS010000044.1, from coordinate 5,656 downwards.
GGCCAGCCATCATCCTGTGTGGGCTCAGCTCTCCCGGGTCTCCCGTAAGGAAGAAAACCGTCTCCCGACCAGGTAATACCTGTATCATGAATCTGGCGTCCGAAGATGATTGCGGGTGGCGTGGATTTTGCTAATATTCCGGATATTCGCCAGAAAATTCAGACATGAAAAAAACGCTGCGGTGCTATGGATGACATAAGCTCTGACAAACTATTTCATCGCTTGTGGGAGACCTCCGGCCTGGCGGCCTTTAATGCGCCTTATCTGGAAGACCTTTACGAGCATTTCCTGCGCCAGCCGGAAAGCGTGGATGCTGCGTGGCGTAGCTTTTTTGAACGGCTGCCCCGGATCAATGGTGTCGAGCAGGCTATTTCCCGCCAGGAAATCCAGCTTGCCCTGCAAGGCTTAATGGCGGAGCGCTCGGCAGCCTCCTCACGTCTGCAAGCAGGTGCGGTCGAAGGCGAGCATCTCATTAAAGCACTGAACGTGGGGCAATTAATCGACGCCTATCGTGCCGAGGGACATCTGGTTGCTGATTTCGATCCTTTGGGGATGAGGGAAATTCCCAGTCTCGAGAAACTTGAACCCACAACCTACGGCCTGTCAGAGGCGGATCTTGATACATTTTTTCATTGTGATTTGCTTGGTGATGCGCAGCAACGTAGTCTGCGCGAGATTCTCGGTATCCTGCGGGCGGTTTACTGCGGACATATCGGGGTCGAATATCTGCATATCCCCGAGCCGGTGGAACGTCAGTGGATACAGCAGTCTATAGAGGGCTATTACCGCCTCGATACGCCGCCTGCGGTCAAACGGCATCTGCTGCATATGCTGACGGCAGCAGAAGGGCTGGAGCGATATCTGCATAATAAATATGTGGGACAGAAGCGCTTTTCCCTGGAGGGTGCAGAAAGCCTGATTCCCTTGTTGGAGGAACTCATCCTGAGGGGCGGTTCCCGTCAGCTGAAGGAAATTGTCATTGGCATGGCGCATCGCGGCCGCCTCAATGTGCTGGTCAATATCATGGGCAAGCTGCCTGTTGATCTTTTTGAAGAGTTTGAAGGTAAACTCATGCAGCGCAGCGAACGTTCCGGCGATGTGAAGTATCATCTGGGCTTTTCCTCCAACCTCACCACTCCCGGTGGTGCCGTTCACCTTTCCCTGGCCTTTAATCCCTCTCATCTGGAGATTGTGGATCCGGTGGCCGAGGGTTCAGCGCGGGCACGCCAGGAACGCCGCGGAGATCGGGAGGGTGTCGAGGTGGCATCCATTCTGATCCATGGTGACGCCGCCTTTTCCGGTCAGGGGGTGGTGATGGAAACCCTGAATATGTCACAGTCGCGCGGTTATTCAACCAAGGGCACGATCCATATTATTGTCAACAACCAGATCGGCTTTACCACCAGCAACCAGAAGGATGCCCGCTCCACGCTGTATTGCTCTGATGTCGCCAAGATGGTGAATGCGCCGATTTTTCATGTGAACAGTGACGACCCGGAAGCGGTGCTGTTTGTCAGTCAACTGGCGCTGGATTACCGTATGCGCTTTCATAAGGATGTCGTCATCGATTTAATCTGTTATCGCCGTCATGGACACAGCGAGGTGGATGAGCCTGCGGTTACCCAGCCGATGATGGTGAAACGCATCAAGGCGCTGCCCACCGCCAGAGCCTTGTATGCTCGACGTCTGATTGAGCAAGACATGCTGACAGCAGAGCTGGAGGCCGAAATGATCATGCAGTACCGGGATACCCTGGATGCAGGCCGCTGTGTGGTACCCCACATAGCAAAGGGCGGGGACATCAAGGATTTCGGCACCAAGGAATGGACACCCTACCGCGGGGGCGAGTGTATTTTGCAGCAGAACACCCAGGTCGAACTGCAGCGCATCCGCGATCTGACCGCAGGTATGACACGCTTACCCGCCGGCTTCGAGCTGCATCCCAGCGTCGCCAAGATCTTTGAAAACCGCCGCAAGATGGCTGCCGGCGCCTTGCCTGTTGACTGGGGCTTCGCCGAGAACCTGGCCTATGCCACACTGGTCAACGAAGGACATCCTGTACGTGTATCCGGCCAGGACAGCGGGCGTGGTACATTTTTTCATCGTCATGCGGTGGTCTACTGTCAGAGTAATGGCGATGCCTATGTGCCGCTGCGTCACCTGAATGATGGCCAGGCAAGTTTTCTGGTGACCAATTCACTCTTGTCGGAGGAGGCGGTGTTGGCCTTTGAGTACGGCTATGCCACCACCGACCCGAAAACGCTGGTGGTTTGGGAGGCTCAATTCGGCGATTTTGCCAATAACGCCCAGGTCGTGATCGACCAGTTCATCAGCGCCGGGGAGCAGAAATGGGATCGCCTGTGTGGTTTGGTGATGCTGTTGCCTCATGGTTATGAAGGGCAGGGGCCGGAGCACTCTTCGGCCCGTCTGGAACGCTATCTGCAATTATGTGCCGAGCACAATATGCAGGTATGTGTACCCACAACACCGGCACAGATATTTCACCTGTTACGCAGGCAGATGATGATGACCTGCCGCAAGCCATTGGTGGTGATGACGCCCAAGAGCCTGCTGCGTCATAAACTGGCAGTCAGCAGTCTGGAAGAGCTCACCCGTGGTGAATTCCGGCCATTGATCCCCGAAGCGGATACCTTCCCCTGCGATGGGGTCAGGCGCGTGGTGATGTGCAGTGGCAAGGTCTATTACGACTTGCTGGAGAAACGGCGCAGCGAGCAGCATGATGAGGTCGCGATTGTCAGAATGGAACAGCTCTATCCCTTCCCCAAGGAGGCCTTGCGCCGTGAGCTGGCACGCTACCGCAAAGCGCGGGAATTCATCTGGTGCCAGGAAGAGCCCATGAACCAGGGTGCATGGTATTCTACGCAACACAATATTCGTGAGGTGCTTGATGCGAAGTTCAGGCTCTATTATGCCGGCAGGCCACCGTCAGCGGCACCGGCGGTAGGTTACCCTCGTTTGCATATCAAGCAGTTGTGCGCCTTCATTGCGGAGGCTATCAGCCTGCCTTTGAACGCTGCCCTTACCGCTGACCAGGTTGATTAGATTTAAGGAAGCGTATGTGATGACAACTAAGATCAGGGTTCCCGCTTTTCCGGAATCGGTGACTGAGGGCAACATTGCCGTATGGCACAAGAAACAGGGTGACCCGGTGAAACGCGATGAGCCGCTGGTGGATATTGAAACCGACAAGGTGATGTTGGAAGTGCCGGCGCCGGCGGATGGTGTGTTGCAGCGTATTCTGGCCACTGAGGGTGCGGTGGTGACGTCGGAACAGGAAATCGCCGTGATCGAGACAGCCACTGCTGTACCGGAAACACAGACCGAGCTACAGCCGGTGGCGTCGACACCGGCTGACGATAGTGGCAGACCGCCGATTACACCGTCCGCGCAACGCCTGATCAAGGAGGCCGGGCTGGATGCCGCGCAGCTCAGTGGTACGGGCCGCGGCGGAAGAATTTTGAAAGAGGATGTCTTGCGCGTGTTGCAGTCCGCTCAAGACCAGCGGTCTGCCGCAAAGGATAAGGCGGGTGCCGAAGCCCCTGTTGCACCCGTAGTAGCCAAACCACGGCCGGGGCCGGATGCTCGACAGGAGAAAAGGGTGCCGATGACGCGGCTGCGGGCGCGCATCGCCGAGCGCCTGGTGGAGGCCCAGCATACCGCTGCCATACTGACGACCTTTAATGAGGTCGATATGCAGGCAGTAATCGATCTGCGGCAACACTATCGCGAGCCATTCGAGAAAAAATTCGGGGTGCGGCTGGGCTTTATGTCTTTTTTTGTCAGGGCCAGTATTGAAGCCTTGAAAACTTTTCCCCTGGTCAATGCTTCGCTAGATGGCAATGATATTGTCTACCATGGTTTTTTCGATATCGGTGTGGCCATTGGTTCGCCACGCGGCCTGGTAGTGCCCATCCTGCGCGATGCCGATGCCCTCTCATTGGCGGAAATCGAACAGCAGATTGTGGACTATGCTGGAAAAGCCGGGCAGGGCCGACTCAGCATGGAGGAAATGACCGGCGGCAGCTTCACCATCACCAATGGCGGTGTGTTCGGTTCGCTGCTATCCACGCCGATTCTCAATCCACCACAGAGTGCCATACTGGGTATGCACAAGATCGAGCAGCGGGCCGTGGTGGTGCAGGGTGAAATTGTTATCCGTCCGATGATGTATCTGGCGCTGTCCTACGATCACCGGATTATCGATGGTCGCGAGGCGGTACAGTTCCTGGTAGCCATCAAGGATTTTCTGGAAGATCCGGCGCGCCTGTTAATTGGTGTATGAAGCGATGAGCAAACGCTTTGACGTGATTGTGGTCGGTGCCGGTCCTGCAGGTTATGTGGCGGCTATCCGTTGTGCGCAGCTGGGAATGAATACCGCCTGTGTGGATCAGTGGCTGGACGGCGACAATCAACCGGTATTGGGGGGGACCTGCCTGAATGCCGGTTGCATTCCCTCCAAGGCACTGCTGGAGTCCTCTGAACTGTTTGAGCGCGCCCAGCGCGATTTCAGCCTGCATGGCATCAAGACAGCCAAAGTGACGCTGGATTTGCCCGCCATGATGGCGCGCAAGGACCGGGTGGTCAAGATGTTGACCCAGGGTATTTCCCAACTGTTCCAGGCTAACGGAATTCATTCATTTTATGGCCATGGCCGCCTGCTGCCCGGGCGGCGGGTCGCCATCGAGGGCAACGAAAAAAAACCCCTCGTCATCGAGGCGGAACATATCATTTTGGCGCCGGGATCACGTCCCAGCGGTATCGATGCGGCTCCACTGCAGGATAAGTTGGTCGTTGATTCCACCGGTGCGCTACTGTTTGACAAGGTCCCTGCGCGTCTCGGGGTGATCGGTGCCGGGATCATCGGGCTGGAGTTGGGCAGTGTCTGGCGGCGCCTGGGTTCGGAAGTCATCCTGCTGGAGGCGCAGGAAGGTTTTCTCAACATGGTCGATGAACAGATATCCGCAGATACATTGCGGGAGTTCCGCAAGCAGGGGCTGGATATTCGGCTGGGTGCACGGGTGGTGGCCTGTCAGCGCCAGCGCAACAGAGTGAATGTCCATTATGAGGATACGACGGGTGCTCACCAGGAACAGGTGGATAAACTGATTGTCGCCGTCGGACGCCTGCCCAATACGGATCAATTACTGGCACCTGGCGCCGGGTTACAGCTGGATGAATGGGGCTATATCCATGTGAACGAGCAGTGCCGCACCAATCTGCCCGGCGTCTATGCCATCGGTGACGTCGTGCGTGGCCCCATGCTGGCCCATAAGGGTTCTCGGGAAGGGGTGATGGTGGCCGAGATTATTGCGGGTCGTCATGCCGAGGTGAATTACGGTCTGATCCCCAGCGTCATCTACACCCATCCCGAGATTGCCTGGGTTGGTCGTAGCGAGCAGGATCTGACGGCCGCTGGTGTGCCTTACCGCCACGGGAATTTTCCCTTCGGTGCCAACGGTCGCGCGCGCGCGGCGGGCGATTCGGTTGGGATGGTCAAGGTGCTGGCCCATGCCGAAACGGATCGGGTGCTGGGGGTGCATATGATGGGCGCCCACTGTTCCGAGCTAATTGCAGAGGCGACCATTGCCATGGAATTCGGCGCCAGCAGTGAGGATCTCGCCCTGACGGTTTTTGC
>CAZFJS010000043.1:7149-12354 GCA_964519605.1 uncultured Gammaproteobacteria bacterium | reverse complement strand
TGGAACATGATAATGACGAATGAAAATAACAGGATGCGATCCTTCAAGTATGATTATCTGGGTATGGACGCGGAGGCCATCAAGCGCTCCATGGCCAACCGCCTGGAGTATCTGGTCGGCAAGGATCTTTACACGGCGACCACGCGCGATTGGTTCCATGTGGCGGCCTATGTGGTGCGCGACCGGTTGATGGAGCGCTGGATGGAAACCATGCGCACCTATTACCGCGAGGATGCCAAGCGCGTCTATTACCTGTCAATGGAATTTCTGATGGGCCGGACGCTGATGAACAGCCTGTTGAATATGGGTATCTTCGAAGAAGTCGCCCAGGCTTTCCGTGACGTCGGTCTCGATCTGGAGCAGGTCTGTGAAATGGAGCCGGATGCCGCATTGGGCAATGGCGGGCTGGGCAGGCTGGCCGCCTGTTTTCTTGATTCCATGGCGACCCTGGGGATTCCCGGCTATGGTTATGGCATTCGTTATGAGTACGGTATGTTCTACCAGAATATCGACAACGGCTTTCAGGTGGAGCATCCGGACAACTGGCTGCGTTATGGCAACCCCTGGGAATTTCCCCGCGCCGAGGTGATCCACCCGGTAAAATTCAACGGCCGGGTGGTGGAATATCCTGATGACAGTGGGCGGCTGCATTATCACTGGATCGATACCGATGAAGTCATCGCCATGGCCTACGATACACCGATCCCCGGTTATCGTACCAACACCGTCAATAATATGCGGCTGTGGTCGGCCAAATCCTCCCGGGACTTCGATCTCAAGTATTTCAACGAGGGTAATTATATCAAGGCCGTGGAGGCGGAAACCGAATCGGAGAATATCTCCAAGGTCCTGTATCCTGACGATACCACCTTCATGGGCAAGGAACTGCGTCTCAAGCAGCAGTACTTTTTCGTCTGTGCTTCCCTGCACGATATACTCTATCGCTTCAAGAAACATCACAGCAGCTTTGACGACTTGCCCAACAAGGTCGCTATCCAGCTCAACGACACCCATCCTTCCATCGCCATCGCGGAGCTGATGCGGGTATTGGTGGATCTGGAAAAGCTGGAATGGGCGCACGCCTGGGATATCGTCACCCGGACCTTTGCCTACACCAACCATACCCTGATGCCGGAAGCGCTGGAAACCTGGCCGGTGAGCCTGTTGGAGCAGGTGTTGCCGCGCCATTTGCTGATCATCTACGAGATCAACCGGCGCTTTCTGAAGGAGGTCGTGCATCACTGCCCCGGCAACCCGGATTTGCTGCGCCGCATGTCCATTATCAACGAGGACGGCGAGCACAGCGTCCGTATGGCCAATCTGGCGATCGTCGGCAGTCATAAGGTCAACGGGGTGGCCAAGCTGCATACCCGCCTGATGAAAGAAACCATTTTTTCAGATTTTGAGCAATTCTATCCCGGCAAGATCATCAACAAGACCAATGGCATCACCCCGCGGCGCTGGCTGCATCATGTCAATACCGGCCTGTGCGGGCTGATCAGCAGCCGGATCGGCAACGACTGGACCACGGATCTGGAACAATTGCAGGCCCTGGCGCCGCTTGCCGACGAGCAGGCTTTCAGTGATGAGTTTCAGGCGATCAAACGGGCCAACAAGGAACGGCTGGCGGCCCTGATCAAGCAACGTCTCGACATTTCGGTCAACGTGGATTCCATGTTCGATGTCCATATCAAACGGATTCACGAATACAAACGCCAGTTGTTGAACATTCTGCATGTTATTACGCTGTATGCCCGCTTGCGTGCCAATAACGACGCCCACATCGTACCGCGGACCGTGATCTTCTCCGGCAAGGCGGCGCCCGGTTATGTGATGGCGAAGCTGATCATCAAGCTGATCAATGACGTCGCCGACATCGTCAATAATGATCCGGTCACCCAGGATATTCTCAAGGTGATTTTTATTCGTAATTATGATGTTTCCACAGCCAGCGATATCATCCCGGCCGCCGAGTTGTCGCAACAGATTTCCACTGCCGGGATGGAGGCATCGGGCACCGGCAATATGAAGCTGGCGCTCAATGGCGCACTGACCATCGGGACCCTGGATGGCGCCAATATCGAAATTCGTGATGCCGTGGGTGCGGAAAATATCTTTATTTTCGGCCATACCACAGAAGAGGTGCAGGCGCTGCGTGCCAATGTTTATCAGCCCTGGGACTACTATCATGCCAATGCCGAGCTGAAACAGGTGCTGGACATGATCGGCAGCGGTTTCTTTTCTCCTGATCAGCCCGATCTTTATCAGGGGTTGATCCATTCCCTGACCGATGGCGGCGATACCTTCATGGTGCTGGCCGATTATGAAGCCTATATCAATTGCCAGAAAAAAGTGGCCGAGCTGTATACTGACCCACAGGCCTGGACCCGCAATGCGATCCTCAATGTCGCCAATATGGGCTTGTTTTCCAGCGACCGCACGATCCGGGAATATGCCGGGGAAATCTGGCAGGCGCAGGCGGTGAAGATTGCGCTGAACAGCGGGAAGTGATCGCCCGGCAAGGCGAACTGCGGGAGATTCTGGATCACGGGCTGCAACAGCTTCGCGTGGACATGCCAGCGCCGCAGCGGGACGGTCTGCTGGACTATCTGGCCCTGTTGCTGAAATGGAATCGCCGCTACAATCTGACCGCTGTGCGGGCGCCGCGCGAAATGGTCACCCGCCACCTGCTGGACTGTCTGGCAGTAGTCCCCTATGTCCAGGGGCCACGGCTGCTCGATGTGGGGAGTGGCGCGGGGCTGCCGGGTATTCCTCTGGCCCTGGCGCTACCGGATTGCCGCGTGATGATGGTGGATGCCAGTGGCAAGAAAACCCGTTTTATCACTCAGGCCATTGCCACCCTGGGGATCAGCAATGCCGGGGTCGAACAGGTGCGGGTGGAAGATTATCGGCCCAGTCCTTTGCCGGATACGGTCATTGCCCGTGCCTTTGCCCCCCTGGATGAGATGCTCAGTCTGCTGCGGCCCTTGTGCCGTCCAGGCGGTCGTTTGCTGGCGATGCAAGGCCGCTCGCTGGCATCCGGGGCGCAGCAACAGGTGGCCGAAGACCGCTGCTGTCAGGAGTATGCCCTGGCGGTGCCCGGTCTGCAGGCAGCCCGCCATCTGTTGGTCGTGGAAACGGGATCATCATCCCTCTGACAGGGGCGGAGGCCGGTGAGCTTCGGGCCTTCCCGTGCCTGCCGGCAGCCCGGGAAAATCACCACATTTTGACGGATTCGGGTTAATATGCTCCCCATGAGCAGGATAATCGCGGTAACCAATCAAAAGGGGGGGGTCGGCAAAACGACGACGAGCGTCAATCTGTCGGCATCGCTGGCGGCGACCCGGCGGCGGGTGCTGTTGATCGATCTGGATCCTCAGGGTAATGCCACCATGGGAAGCGGGGTGGACAAGAACGCCCTCAGTCTTTCCAGTTGTGAAGTATTGCTGGGTGAATGCCCGCTGAGCGAAGCCACACTGCATGCTGCCGAGGCCGGCTTCCATCTGTTGCCCGCCAATGCGGACCTGACGGCAGCCGAGGTTTCATTGATGAATCTGCCGCAAAGTGAAAGACGTCTGCAGCAGATACTGGAAAGCGTGCGCCAGGACTACGACTATATTTTTGTCGACTGCCCGCCCTCCCTGAATATGCTGACGGTCAATGCCCTGGTGGCCGCCCAGGGGGTGATTATTCCCATGCAGTGTGAATATTACGCTCTGGAAGGTCTGAGCGCCCTGCTGGATACTATCGAGAAAATCCGTAGCACCCTGAATTTTGAGCTGCGCATCGAGGGGATATTGCGTACTATGTTCGACTCGCGCAACCGGCTGGCCAATGAGGTTTCCAGCCAGTTGCTCGGTCATTTCGGCGAGCAGGTTTATAACACCATCGTACCGCGCAACGTGCGGCTGGCGGAGGCGCCCAGCCACGGTCTGCCGGTGATGCGCTATGACCGGACTTCGCAGGGGGCGCGTGCCTACCTGGCCCTGGCGGGCGAGATTCTGCGGCGCGAAGGGCGCCGCGAGGCGGTGGCTGAGGGTCTGACTGCAGAATGAGACAACAAGCTTTGAAGAGCGACAGAGATGGCAACTAAAAAACGTGGACTGGGGCGTGGTCTGGACGCCCTGCTGGGCAGCAGTGTCAGTAGCCTGGCGGCACCTGCCGAAGGTGAATTCAGGCAACTCCCGGTGGATGTGATCCGCCGTGGCAAGTATCAGCCGCGTACGCATATTGAAGCGGAAAGCCTGGAAGAACTGGCGGATTCAATCCGGGCCCAGGGGGTGGTGCAACCTATCGTGGTGCGGCCTGTCGGCGGTGAGCAATACGAGATCATTGCCGGTGAGCGGCGCTGGCGGGCCTCCCAGCTGGCGGGGCTTCATGAAGTGCCGGCGGTCATTCGTCAGGTGCCCGACCAGGCCGCCATGGCGATGGCCCTGATAGAAAACATCCAGCGGGAAGATCTGAATCCCATGGAGGAGGCGCTGGCGCTGCAACGGCTGATCACGGAATTTGAATTGACCCACCAGATGGCGGCCGAAGCAGTCGGCCGTTCACGCGCGGCGGTGACCAATCTGTTGCGCCTGTTCGACCTGAATGAGGATGTCAAACAGCTGGTCCAGTCCGGCGCACTGGAAATGGGGCATGCCCGGGCACTGCTGGGTTTGCAGGGTGTAGAGCAGAGCGAGGCCGCGCGCCAGGTGGCCGCCAGAGGCTTGTCGGTGCGGGAAACCGAACAGCTGGTTCGCAAGGCGCAACAGCCGGCAGCCAGCAGATCAGCAGCCCCGCCAGTGGACGCGGATATTCGCCGTCTGCAGGAAGAGCTGGCGGAACGTCTGGGTGCGAGCATCAAATTTCAGCAGGGCGCCAAAGGCAAGGGCAAGCTGATCATTCATTATAATAATCTTGATGAGCTGGAAGGCATCCTGGCGCACATTAACTAATCTATAACTGCCAACCCCAGAAATCCAGGAATGAGGCAAAGGGCCACATGTCGGAAGCCCGGCGTTTCCAGGGACGCAGGCTGGTATAGAATGTAGTACCGGTTTCCTGCCGGTTGCCGTAGTCCTTGTCCATACCCACATGGGTATCCAGCATCCACCAGCTCATCAACAGCAATTCAAAGGGTTTGTAAGCCCCTTTCACATAACCCTTGTCAGGCCCGGTGGTGTGAAAGAATGAGGTGCGCCCGGTGCCCAGGGGCAGGCG
>CAZFJS010000043.1:2725-7049 GCA_964519605.1 uncultured Gammaproteobacteria bacterium | reverse complement strand
GGATATCAGCGGGCACAATCACGGGTGCAAAGCGTGCCAGGAGCGGCGCATCGGGCTGGATGATATAGGCCGGCGGCCGCCCTCCTGCGGCAGTGCGCAGCCCCGGTGCGGCGCAGGCTGTTAAAAATAACCCCAACAGCAGCGCGAGCAGAACACGGGTTGCGGTCCCTGACGGCATTAACTGTCAGGCGGCGGGTCGCTGTGGAAAAATTCGATCCGGTCGCGGCCTGCCAGTTTGGCGCTGTAAACCGCCTTGTCTGCCGCCCGGATCAGTTTCTCAGGGTCATGGTAGTCTGAAGATTCGCCATGTACGGCGATGCCGATGGATACTGTGGCCACAATCGGTGCCGCTTTATCCTGCGGATAGCCGTTTTCCCGCAGGCTGACCAGGATGCGTCCGCAGACGATACGGGCGCCCTCGCTGTTGGTGCCGGGCATCAGTACGACGAATTCCTCACCACCGTAGCGGGCGACGATATCACTGCCGCGAGTTTGCAGGATCAACTGCTTGGCCACATGGCGCAGCACCTGATCCCCGATCTGATGACCGTAATTGTCATTGACCAGCTTAAAATGATCAATGTCGATAAAAGCCAGGGTCAAGGGCCAGCCCTGGGATTCGCTGCACTTGAATTCTTCGGCGATGGTGCGTTCAAAATGGGTGCGGTTGAACAGGCCGGTGAGGCCGTCACGGCGGTTTTCCTCTTCCAATTCGCGGGCACGATTTTTCAGGCTGTCCGCCGTCTTTTTCAGCTCTGTGGTTTCCTGAATGGCCTGCAGGTTTCTCAGCATGAGCGTTTCCTTGGCCCGTTCGGCGATGGCTTCCATGTAGGCCGTATTCCCCATATCGATTTCATAAAGATCGGCCATCTCCCGGATATTTGTGGCGATATCGTCGATCAGTGGGACCAGTCGTTCGGGCTCCAGTCCCAACAGTCCTCGGCATTTCAGGGCAAATTGAACCGTTTCCCGGGGATTTTCGTGGGCACACAGATAATCGGCCATGTCGCTGGCACAGGCCATAATGGCGGCTGTTTGCCGGTGATCGGCGCTGATCACCTCAGCCTCCGGGTCGTGACTGCCGGCCACCGCCTGGATCAGCGTGCGGGGGAAATGCCAGTGTTCGAGCAGCCAGGCACCGGCGGCTGCATGGTCCATGGCGATTTTCTGGTGTTCATAATCCTGCAGCAACTGATGATCGTATTGATGGGAGTTGACCTGCTGATAGAGGGATTCGTCCACCTGGCTCAGTGCCAGCATACCAATATCCTGCAGCAGCCCGGCGAGAAACAGCTCATCGGGTCTTTCCACCCGGCAGGACTCCGCCAGTTTCTGGCTGCAGATTGCCGTGGTAAAGGCGCGGCGCCAGAAAAAGGGGTAATCCAGGCCTTGCTTTCCCTGTTGTGGCAGATGACTCAAGACCGAAAAACTCAGCGCCATGGTCAGGGTGCCGTTCAGGCCGAAGAGGGCGATGGCCTGGCGAATATTGTCCGCTTTGCGGCGGCGGGCATATAGCGGGGAGTTGGCAAAGCGGATGATTTTGGCGCTGATGGCGGCATCGAGACCGACATTTTTGGCGACATCATCCAGGGTGGTATCCGGGTTCTGCCCCAGTTCGAGAATACGCACCGCGACCCCTGGCGGACTGGGAAGATTGGTGCAGAGTGCCAAGCGATCCAATGTTTTTTGTTGTTCTTTGTTCATAATGATGCGAGTTGCTTTTCCTTATAGGACGTCATAATAAGTCATTCACGTTCCCTAAACATGGTCTGAGGTCACATAATTTTTTTCTCCCGCCGGTGGCGGTGTGTAAAGAGGCGCCAGAGGATGCTGCTGGGGTGCTCTTCACCGAAGTGGATATAGTGATAGACATTATGGTTCTTGGCGATCCATTCCATGTCGGCACTAAAGCCATGGCGACCACAAAAGAGGATCTGGTCGTTTTCCTGAAGTATAAAGCTGTCGTCCGGCAGCAGCCACTCTTCATGGCCGCGCTTGAGCAGCAAGGGGAAGGCCGGCAGTGTCTCCCGGCGTTCCCGGGGGTCGCGGGATAGTACGGAGATCTCTACCTGATCGCCGCGCCGGATACCGGCGCAGAGTGCCGGGGCGGCAGCCTCGGTGATCTGCAGCGCCTCTAGTTGTGGGACTTCGCCATCGGCAAGCTTGCCGATACGGCTGATCAGCCGGTTAGCCCAGTCATTGTCCTGTGGCCTGGCCAGGCGCAGAAAGTCGGCCAGCAGGGGGGTGGTAATGACCGCGAAGATCTTGTGCGCGATGACGCTGCCGCGGCGCATAATCAGGTCAAGCTGCGCGGCCTGGAAGATGATGTTATTGGTGGTGAGATTCTGCCGGGCGACCATGAAGAGCTCAGGGTTGAGCGTGCGTGCAGCGCGGATGATGGACAGATTGTTGATATCGTCGTCAGTGCCCGCCACGATGCCCACAGCCTCGGCGATGCCCGCCTCCCGCAGCGCCGCCGTTTCCGTTCCATCCCCAATCACGGTACCTTCAGGGGCGCCGGTCAGTTTCGGTTCGGCTTCGATAATCGTGGTGACGACCCCCTCGGCGCTGAGCTTGTCGTGGACTGCCTTGCCGAAGCGGCCATAACCGCACAGGATCCAGGTGCCACGGGGAGGGAACAGCGGTTTACACAGGGGTTCGTGAGGGACGCCGGTCATCCATTCGTAGAGCATGAACATCCCTGGCGAGTGCAGTGCCAGGGCCAGTCTTCCGGCAAAGGTGTCGAAGGGATTGATAATCTCATTGGCGCCGAACAAGGCGACGTGAGCCTCCACATCATGGGTTTCCGTGCGCACGATGGTGCGCAGGGCCGGGTTAAGCAGCTTGCTGGTCAGGGCGACCTTCAGATTGACCTCATCATGGTCAGTCAGCGTGACTACGCCGATGCATTTCCGATGCTGTAATCCCGCCGTCAGCAGGACATCCGGCTTGGCGACATCCGCGCACAGTCCCGGCACCGGCAGCACCAGGTCTTCCAGGCTCAGACTATTGATACGTTCCTGCTGGGTGTCGATCACCACGCAGCGGATGCTGCTTTCAGTGAGGGCTTTCACCAGCAGGCTGCCGGTACCACCATAGCCGCAGATGAGATAAAAAGGTTCGGCGATACGGCGCACGGCACGGCGAAAGGCATTGATCCTGTTTAATTCCCGAAAGGCGGGGTCCTGGATGATCGCCAGCAGGGAACCGATGGCATAGAGCCAGGCAATGACCGAGGCGTAGATGGTGATGATGGTCCACAGCCGCTGGGCATCGGTAAAGGGATAGGGGATTTCGCCGAAGCCAATGGTGGTGCCCATGAAGCTGACAAAATAAAATGCATGAAAAAAATCCATGTGCCAGACTCGGCCCTGGTTATCCATACCCGGAATCAACACAAAACCCATAATGGCCAGGGCATAGACGCAAATCAGGACGATCAGCGGCGAGTGGATGCGGCGCAGGAGGACAAAGATGATATTTCCCATGGTTTGCGCCGATCTGCGTTTAGCGACGGACGCTCATGGTCTCGATCACCAGCAGTACCACCGAGGTAATATTGGCCAGCAGGGCCCCGCCGGAAAAGGAGACAATGGCGGCCATGACACCGGGCGTCAGGCCGTCGTGGGTGACATGGACCGCCATTCCCCAGATAATCGCGGCCACCAGCAGCTGCAGATCGACCACCAGGCTGGTGGCGAGAAATACGGCACCCAGATGGGTCTGGTCGCCGAATTTCAGGACTGTGGCGATCAGACTGACGATGATGGCGGCGAATAACTCATAGGAATTATGGTGGGTGGGCACGTCAATCTTGCCGACAAAAAAACCGAAATTCAGCGTCAGGGCCAGCAAAATGAAAAATGCGAAAATGACTTTTTCCAGATTCATGTTTACTCCTCAGGCCCAGACAAAGGGCGCAGCGTCTGTCAGATAAGGGCCTAAGCGGACCCGTAACTCATCGATTGCCGCCGGCGTATAGGGACGGGCCGGCAGTTTTCCCCAGACCGGCGCAGGCCAGGCCGGGTCATGGGTGAAACGAACGATATGGTGAAGATGCAATTGCGGCACGATATTACCCAGCGCCGCCAGATTCATTTTATCTGCCTTAAAGCACTGCGCCAGTTGGCGCGAGAGCGCACTGGATTCCTGCAGCAGCTGGCTCTGATCTTCAGGCGAGAGCTGGAATATTTCACTGACCGCAGCACGGTCAGGCACCAGAATGAACCAGGGATAGTGGCTGTCATTCATCAACAGCAGGCTGGACAGCGGGAAGCTGCCCAGGAGGATGCAGTCTTTTGCCAGCTGTGGGTGTAATGGTGTC
>CAZFJS010000043.1:1185-2625 GCA_964519605.1 uncultured Gammaproteobacteria bacterium | reverse complement strand
GGTGGTGATTGCCCTTGCTTTTTGCCGGCGGCGATTGCGGCAATACGCTGTTGCCGCAGCGCCGCGGCCATTTCCTTTCCCTGGTAGCCCTGCTTGGCCAGCAGACGGGGGTTCACCGTTAGGGCGCATTGCAAGGCGTTGCGCAGCCGTTCCGCCTGTGGGTAGGGGCGCTGCTCAAAACCCTGGCGTCCGCGGGCGTCCGCTTCGCAGGCGAGCAGAAATTGTGTCAGTCGCTGCGGCCGCCGGAAGGCATCCACGGCCTCCAGCATACGCAGCAGGGTGTCGGGCCGCAGTTCGTCGATGCGATGGCACTGACAATGGTAGCGCGCCACCAGTCTGGCCAGGTCGCGGTATTGATTGGGAATACGCAACCGCTGGCACAGGGCCTCGATGATCTTGACCCCGCGTTGCTCGTGGCCATGATGCCGCGGCCATGCTTCCCTGGGGGTGCTGCCCTTGCCCAGATCATGGACCAGGGCAGCGAAGCGTACCTGACTGTCAGAGGAGAGGTGGCTGGCTTGTTCCAGCACCATCATGGTGTGAATGCCGGTATCGATCTCCGGATGATATTCCGGGCGCTGGGGGATGCCATAGAGACAGTCGATTTCCGGCAACAGCTGCGCCAGGGCATGGCACTGGCGCAGTACCTGAAAGAAGATCGGCGGTTGCTGTTCTGCCAGGGCCCGGTCCAGCTCTGCCCAGACCCTCTCGGGCACCAGCGCATTGACTTCGCCAGCCGCCACCATGCGTTGCATCAATACGCAGGTCTGTGGCGCGACCCGAAATCCCAGGGGGGCGAAACGGGCGGCAAAACGCGCCACCCGCAGAATGCGTACAGGATCCTCGCTGAAGGCAGGGGAAACGTGGCGCAGCAGGCCTTGGGCCAGATCCTCACGGCCACCAAAGGGGTCGATCAGGCGACCGTCGCTGTCCTCTGCCATGGCATTGATGGTGAGGTCGCGGCGCCGGAGGTCATCTTCCAGACGGACATCCGGGGCTGCGTGTACCTGAAAACCTTTGTAGCCGGGGGCCACTTTGCGCTCGGTACGCGCCAGGGCATATTCCTCGCCGGTCTCGGGGTGCAGAAATACCGGGAAATCCTTGCCTACCTGGCGGAAGCCCCGGGCGCGCATGTCCTCCGGGGTCGCGCCGGTCACTACCCAGTCGCGATCGTATACCGGCAGTCCCAGCAGTTTGTCGCGCAGGGCGCCGCCGACCAGATAGACTTTCATCAGCGATGCCCCGTCAGTATTCGTGGCGGGCGTGGCAGCGGTAGAGATCCAGGCGGCCGCGCTGGCTGCGGTTGAGCAGGTAGTCGGGTACCCGCGCCTCTATCGCCAGCGGTTCGTGAGCGAACAGGGCCGGAAAAGCGCCATGGCAGGTGCCATCGATCTGCAGGCTGAGCAGGTTGTCATAACTGAATGGCTTGCCCGGCAGGTG
>CAZFJS010000043.1:0-1085 GCA_964519605.1 uncultured Gammaproteobacteria bacterium | reverse complement strand
AAATGATGGCCGACAAATCCGGTGCCACCCAGAACGCCTACCAGCGGTTTTTCAGAGCGCACAAACGCCACCTGCATGGCTTTTCCCCTTATTGTTCACCGTGCGTAACGGTTTTGTGAAGTCGATAGCAATCGGTATACAGTATAGCCTTAAGCGCCGCTATTCCACATCAGCGGTGTGCTCAGCTGAAGCGCAAATGGAAAGGAGAGCATGATGATTCTGGAATCGGTCAACCCGGCCAATGGTCAGCGACTGGAGCAGCTTGCGGTCTGGGATGAACAGCATCTGATGGCCTGTCTGGCACAGGTGGCGCGGGCCAGGCCGGGGTGGGCTGCCTTGCCGCTGGTGCGACGATGTGAGCTATTGCGCCGGGTCGCGGATATTCTCGCGGCACGGCGGGAGGAGCTGGCCCGCCTGATCACCCTGGAAATGGGTAAGCTGATTACCGAGGCCCGGGCGGAAATCGCCAAGTGTGCCCTGGTGTGCCGTTATTATGCAGAACAGGGACCGGCCATGTTGGCGGACGAAGCCGTGTCATGCGATGCTGTGCACAGTTACATTGCCTATCAGCCGCTGGGCACAGTGCTGGCGGTAATGCCCTGGAATTTTCCCTTCTGGCAGGTCTTTCGCTTCGCCGCCCCGGCGCTGGTGGCGGGTAATACCGCGGTGCTGAAGCATGCCGCCAATGTACCCCAGTGCGCCCGGGCCATCGAAGCGGTCTTCCATGAGGCCGGCTTGCCCACCGGGGTCTTCAGCACGCTGATGATTACGGCGGCACAGGTGCGCCAGGTGATCGAGGATCCGCGCATCCATGCTGTGACCCTCACCGGCAGTGAGCAGGCGGGCAGGCAGGTTGCCGCCACTGCCGGCGAATGTCTGAAAAAATCGGTGCTGGAACTGGGCGGATCGGACCCCTTTATCGTCTTGGTGGATGCCGACCTGGATGTCACCGTGCCCCAGGCAGTCAGTGCCCGCTTTCTCAATGCCGGGCAGAGCTGTATTGCCGCCAAGCGCTTTATTGTGGTGGCGGAAATCGCCGAGGCCTTCCTGGCCCGCTTCAAAACGGCAGTGGCGGCCCTGCAGGC
>CAZFJS010000042.1:12111-13249 GCA_964519605.1 uncultured Gammaproteobacteria bacterium | reverse complement strand
TCTCCAAACCACGGCCGCCATTCAGCAAGTGCGCATTATCGTGCAGCACCCTGGCAGCAGTGGGTAACGCCCCGTTGCGCCGACGATAAATTTGATCCCATTTTTCACGGTCATCCGCCATGTGCAATACCTCTATCTCTTGAGGGTAAAATATTATCAGCTTTGTCAGGACAGGCGCGCGCTAATAAAGAGGCCCCAGGGCTGAAGCTAAGCTCAGCAACGGGGCGTTTTTACTCTACACTAATCCTCTAGCCAGCCTCCCCGCAGTCAGTTGTTAAACTGACTGCAGATATACGAGCGCCGATAAGGCCACAACCAGCCCTAATAACGACAACACAGTAATGATCACAGACCAACGCCGTAATTGATGTTCAACCGTATCCAGTAAATTCTCCCAGCGGTGGACATACTGAATTAATGCCGCTCCCCCGCGCCGTAATCGGATCTTACATAAGCTTAATCCACCCAACTTGTCCAAAGTGGACCAGAGTTGAAGCATAAAAACTCTTCTTGCGAACCAAATTAACACATCCACTTGCACTGGGATGCCGGTTCTTTCCTTCCGACGGTCAATGGTAAAAGTGCGCAATGCCAACAAGAGACCCAATAAGGCGATCAGGGGATAGACCAGGTCTCCATACTCGCGCCATAAGGCCGGATAAGACAACCCGCCCCCCAATAATACGATAAAACTCCCTGTGGCCATCACTGTCGTCCAGGCGGGTTCGAGTTTGGGTGAAAGGCTGCCAAAAAGCTTGGCCACCGCATAGAGTATGGCCGTACCGCCCCAGAACTGTAACACCGTTCCCAAAACGTAAAAAGACGATTGACCGAGGGGCAGCCAACGAACCGTTCCAAGCAAGCCCATGGCGACAGGAATGCCGCATAACAACACGGCGGTTGAACGAGATGACGAGCTAAAAGCCGCCGACAGCCAGCCATGAAATGGCCAGGTGCCCACCTTGAGCATAAACCCGGTAAGCACCAGCGCGACAAAAGCCGCTGCGTGATCACTCCCCGCCATGCTTTGACGCACCGCCTCAAAACGCAAGTCTTCCGTAACCAATGCAGCCAGCAGTAAAGCTTCGAATAAAATCAGGTCGGCCACCACCAGGACGATAAGATAAAGACGTCCAGC
>CAZFJS010000042.1:8611-12011 GCA_964519605.1 uncultured Gammaproteobacteria bacterium | reverse complement strand
GTAGTATCCAGCGGTTTTCGCCATCCACGGCCAGCCCGGTCCCGAATAATAACCAGGGCAGCATCTGAGAAACCTCGCCGGGAAAGAGCGCCAGCACCGCCGCGGGCAGGATGGCCAGATAACGGGGCAGCGGCAGGTGTGAGTGCAACGCCGGGATGGCCAACAGTAGCGGCCACGCCACACTCCCCCACAGGAGAACACTGTTGAATTGGTCGCTCATGATCGTTAGAATTCCCGCCTTGCAATGAGCTGTGCCCATGCCAGGGGACTAAACGGCACCGCTGCCGCCAGGCCCGCACCCAGCGCCAGCAGCGCGGTTATAACCGGTGGCAGTAACAACGCCCAGGCGGTCTCATGCTTACCAAAATCATGTTCATCCGGCCACGAATCCGGCGGTGCCCGGAACCAGGCACGATGCAGGATCGGCAGGAAATAGGCCGCATTGAGCAGGCTGCTGCCAGCCAACACCAGGATCACCCAGCCCTGATCGGCCTCCAGCGCCCCCAGGCCCAGATACCATTTACTGATAAAACCGGCAATCGGCGGGACACCGATCATGCCAAGCGCCCCGATGCTGAAAGCCGCCATGGTCCAGGGCATGCGTCGGCCTACGCCATTCATCTCGCTTACCTTGTGAATACCCAGGGTTTCCGCCAGATTGCCGGCGCAGAAAAACAGGGTGATTTTCATCAAGCCCTGGTGTACTAGGTGCACCAGGCCGCCGATCGTGGCAATGGGCCCGACGATTGCCACCCCCAGCACGATATAGGAAACCTGGCTCACCGTGGAAAAGGCGAGCCTGCGTTTCAGGTTATCCTGAAACAGCGCCCGCAACGAGCCATAGATAATCGTGGTCGCCGCTACCAGCGCCAGCGGCCCGGTCAGACCAAGCGCGGCTGCTCGCTCCACCCCAAAGACCTCATACACCACACGCATGATGCCAAATGCCCCCGCCTTGACCACAGCCACGGCATGCAGCAGGGCGCTGACCGGCGCCGGAGCAACCATGGCCCGGGGCAGCCAGCCGTGCAGAGGCACCAGTGCCGCCTTCACACCCAGTCCGGTCATTAGCAGAATGAAAATGGACACCAGGGCCAGATGATGCGTTTCACCCAGTCCGTGAAGAAACCCTCGCGGGGTAAATTCCAGGGTGCCCGTCAGGGTATAG
This sequence comes from uncultured Gammaproteobacteria bacterium, assembly GCA_964519605.1. GTDB lineage: Bacteria > Pseudomonadota > Gammaproteobacteria > SZUA-140 > SZUA-140 > CAZFJS01. The sequence goes on along the minus strand of CAZFJS010000042.1, from coordinate 10,843 downwards.
AGCCACACCGTACCCAACAACAGCAGGGCGCCGCCGCAGAGGGTATAAACGAGATAAATCTGTCCGGCACGGCGGGCCTCATCCGTGCCCCGGTGAGCAATCAATGGGTAGGTCGACAGGGTCAACAGTTCATAAAACAGCAAGAAAGTAATCAGGTTGCCGGCCATGGCCACACCGGCAGTGGCGGTGACACACAAACTGAAAAAACCAAAAAAACGACTGCGGTGAGGCGAACCCTCCAGGTACCCGATGGCATAGATGGTGGTCAACAGCCATAGCACACTGGAAAGAGCGACGAACAGCAGGGACAGCGGGGCTACGCGCAGTACCAGATCGAGATCTGGTAACAGTGACAGTCGCATTTCAAAATAATGGCCGTGATAGACACTCGCAAACATCCAGCAGACCAGTGCGAGTTTTGTCAATGCCCCAAACAGATTGAGCACAGTGCGCAGACGCACCCGCTCTTCCGCCAGGCTGAAGATGATTAAGCCTGGCACCAGAGAACTTCCGACCACCAGAAGCGGAATCCACGCATCCCAGTTCATGGCCTCACCTCACCGGCGCCGAATGGGTTGCCGATGCCCACCAGTGACAAAAGCGGAGATGCCAGGAATCCCAGCAGTATCGCCGCGATGGCCAGGAGCAATGCCGCCCATTCCATACTGGCGGGAACCGCCCTCGATTCGTGCGGTGTATTAGCCTGGGTGAAGGCGTATCCCAACACCTTGAAGACATAACCCGCTGCCAGCAGGCCTCCAAGCATCATGACCACCACAAGATCCCAACGTCCCTGAGCCAGGGCCGATTCCAGCAACAACCACTTGCCGATAAATCCGCCGCTCGGCGGCAACCCCATGATGCTCACCCCGGCCAGCGCGAATGCAGCCACAGTGAACGGCAGGCGCTGCACCACCCGATCCAGATCCACGACGCGGTCATGACCGCCGAAGCGCAGCAGATTACCGGCCACCAGAAACATGGCTGCCTTGGCCAGGGCATGAGACAACGCCAGATAGGCGGCTGCACTCCAGGCCATAACACTACCGCCCGCGGCCAGTGAAAAAGCCAGGAACAGATAGCCGATCTGGGCCACGGTGGAATAGGCAATCAGCAATTTCAGCCGGGTTTGCCGCAAAGCCTGCAAGGAACCCCACAGCACGGCTGCGGTACCCAGCAGGCCAAGCAAAATCGCAACACCCTCAACACCAAGCGGGCTGAAGATCTCCAGCCACAGACGCAGCAGAATATAAAAAGAGCCCTTCACTACCAGCGCAGAGAGCGCAGCACTGACGGGGGCCGGCGCACTGGCATGGGCGGGCGGCAGCCAGAAATGGAACGGAAAAAGTGCTGTCTTGAGCACCAGACCGGCGCTCATCAGCCCCAATGCCGCCCAGGTTACCGGCAGTGCTTCAACCCGCTGGGCAAGGATCGCAATATCGACACTGCCAAAACCGTGATACATCAACGCGACACCAAATAGATAGGCCAGCGATCCCAGCAGCGCCGCCAGCAGATAGCGCATCGCCCCGCTCAGGGCATCCCTGCCGCCGCTCAAGGCCGTCAATGCTACGGCCGCCAGGCCCATCAGCTCCAGGGTGACATAGAGATTGAAAATATCCGCCGACAGAAACAGCGCATTCAGCGCCGCCAGCAGCAGCAACCACAGCGGCCAGAAGCGGGCGGATAGTGGTTGCTCAAAATAAGCCGTGGAATAGACGCTGACCGCCAACCCGACGAAGGCGGTGATGGCCAACATCAGCAGGCTCAGGCCATCTGCATAAAGATCAATGCCCAGTGGAGCGCCCCAGCCGCCCACGGCGTGGCGATAGACGCCGTTTTCTATCATCTGCCAGGCCAGGCCAGCCACTGACAGGGTGATCGCGGACACTGTCACCAGCCCCACTGATTTTGCACCCGCAGGCCAGAGAAAACAGGCCATACCGCCAGCCAGGGGCAGCAAGATCAGGACAACACCCCAGGGGATATTCAAGAGAACAGCGCCCATCGGCCTTACTCTCTCTTCTCGTCGGGAAACTCGGCGCGACCGGTTTCTGCGGCCAGCTTTAGCATCAAGGTGAGCGCCAGTGCCGTAGCCGAAACGGCCACTACGATGCCGGTAATCACCATCGCGTGGGGCACAGGGTCCGGTGCTGTGTTCCCGGTTCTTTTTGCCAGCGCCACCAGCACCAGAAAGACCCCACTGCCCATGACGTTGAGCGCCAGGATCAT
>CAZFJS010000042.1:0-8511 GCA_964519605.1 uncultured Gammaproteobacteria bacterium | reverse complement strand
TTTCTGGAGACCTTCCACATGGTCAGGCAACGACAATATGGCATAAGCCAAACCTATGCTCAGTGCCAGCATCAGCGACAACAGCAACCAGCGATGACTACCCATATCACGCCTCCGGGATTTTCGGTTTTATGCGGCTGTGCTGAAAATCGGGGCCTCTAATGGAAATAACGAAATAACCCAGGACGAGGGCAAGAATAATGACACCTATACCGATGAGGGTCAGGCCACTATATTTCTCAGGCTCCAGAATTATTATCTTGCGGCCAAGGGCGATCAGCGCGACGGAAAAAATCACTTTCAGCTCAATCCGACCTTCGAGGTAATAACATTTTATGGTTTCGAGCAGCTCGAGGCCGATAAGCACCAGGAGAAAAAACCCGAATATTTCCAGCAAATCACCGATCTCGAGAATAAATAGGGGGGGCTTCAACATGTCTTGAATCAGCAGCCAGCCAAGATCGATCAATGATAAAACGACTACCACAGCCATCATCACAATTAACACCCCAGTAATGATGCGTTCGAAATTCTTCAGATAATCAATCATCTTTCTTCTCACTTTTTTTAGTATCGCCATTTGCAACATTGTGAACGTGTGCCTGAACATCATCGCCATCCGGAGAAACGATACTGATATCCTGGAGTCGTGCCAGGGCTGCCAGCGACAAGGCACCGGTTAGTCCGGCACCGATGGCCGCTTCGGCCAGGGCAACGTCAGCCGCATCCAGCCGTACCCAGGCCAACGCCATCAGCAGCCCAAAGGCAACAAACAACACGATGGCTTTAGACAAATCAGGACTGGCCAGTGCCCGCCAGCCCAACCACAGCAAACTGCAGCCCAGCAGGATATCGAAAAACCATTCCAGCAAGTTTAGTGTCTCCATAAACGGATCCCTCTCTGCAATGCACCCCTGGCAATCAAATGGGAAACACTGGCCCCAGACAGCAGCACCAACAACCAGATCAGTAATAATTTACCTGCTGTAGCCCAGGATGGCGCTTGTATAATCAGACCGATGACGACCAGCCCCAATCCCACATTGTCGGCCTTGGTTAAGGCGTGCAGCCGGGTATAGATATCGGGAAAACGTAACAAGCCCACTGTGCCTGCGAGGAAAAAGAAACCACCGACCAGTAGTAAGGCCAGGGAAATATAATCACTCAGCGTCATGCTTTTTCTCCTGGCCCGGCCAGGCGCGCTGGACAAAGGCCACTGCCGTCACCGCTGCGAGCAGCGCGAACACCAGTGCCACATCAAGCAATGCAGCCTTATCCGACGCCTGCGACAACAGCATCAATATCGCCACCGCCGAAGTACCGAATAATTGTGCCGCCAGCATGCGATCGGCAGCGGTCGGCCCGCGCAACACGCGCCACATGCCAGCGACCAGGTTAAGTAGCAGAAAAAGTGCCAATGCGAGGTAAAGAAGATGCATGAAAAATTTAACCCTTGAGTGTTACAGGCGTTATAAAACCTGGTGGTTTAATCGCGAGTACCGAACAATTAATCTGGTTAAGGATAGTTTCCGCTGTATTACCCATGATGAATCCCGGGATGCCGGTGCGGGCCATGGTGCCCATGACAACCAGATCGGCCTTGATCTTCTTTATCAGCGCCGGGATCTCCTTGCGCGCCCAACCATTCACCAGATGGATTTGCGGCTTGAGATAATCCAATGCCTCTTTTCCAAGACGAACGGTCATTTCATTCATTAATGCATTCATGGTTTGTTCATACTGCTGCCGCACTTGATCAACGTAGGTGGTGATTTTTTCCTCCGGCGTATTCATGAATCCACCACGCATAACGCTCTCGCCGGGGGCATTCCAGGCATGTACAACATGCAGCTCGGCAAATTCAGAGAGCGCCAGAGAGCCAGCTACTTACAAAATTTTCCGGTTCATTGATTGCCGTGTTTCCTGTTCTGCTGGTGAATAATTATCATCCACATCCACTGTCGCCAGGATGCAGCGATAAGATTTCGCAGCCTCTGGCTTGATGAGCCAGACCGGGCACGGGCATTTGCGCAACAGGTACATATCGTCACTGCCAAAAAAACGGTCCAGCCAATCCGCGGTTTCAGGTGTTTTAATCACCAGGTCGTGGCCGTTGCCTAATACCTCGCGGATGATTTCCAGAAAAGCTATTCCTGGTAATACTCTGGTTTGTACGTCGATCCGGGTTCGATAAGCTTCGACTAAAGGTCTCAGCTGCTTTTCATGTGCATTCACCATTGTGGCCTGCAGATCAGCTGAGGTCAGACCTCCCTCCGGCATAGCCATGCCGACCGTCACACGCGGGATCACGTAGACGGCCGTCAGGCTGGCCTGATTATTCTCCGCCAGCCTGACAGCATGCGTCAAAGCAGGCTTGCTCGCTTCACCGGGTTCCACTACACACAAAATATCCCTGAATCTCTTCATCTCATTTGCCTCCACCATTCTCATTCCGACACAGGCCGAACATCCGCGCTACGTGTTGTTCAATCTCAACAAGTTCCTTTTTGAAATCATTTTCACCATCAAGTACATGTACCTTCAACACACTCTGAGCCAATGCCGCGGATAAAGTACCTGGTAGCAAACTCACCGTATTCGCCATAACTACCTGCGCCAACCCCGGCGGTAGTCTCAATGGGTATTCAATTAAATCTGGCGCGATGGGCAGGCGCGGATGAAAGGCTCTCCAGGCCACATCTATCCCCCCCATCAGGGAACGAATGAGGAAAAATGGCACAAATCCAAACCATGCACTCCAGACCAAAGGCAACGGCGGGATGAGCGCCATACTGGCCATCACGGCAAACACAACTGCAGGTATGCCGATCCACCAGGACGACACGTCACCATCGGTGAGTACCCACCAGATGAGGGAGAACAGAATGCCCCGTGTTGCAATCGTTAACCAGTAGTTACTTTCCCCTACATATCTCACTGACGCTCTCCAAAAATAAAATATACCTTAGGTCTACCAAGAATACCCCCCCCCCTTCTCATCCGGGGGAAACAACATCATTTTTCAGATAGATTGTCTCTCATAACACGGATCATTTTAGGCTCACCAAAGCATCCTCCTGCAACAGACGATCGGCTGCATCGGCAAACGGTGCCAGCGCCAGGTCTGCGCCCCCTTGCGCCAAATCGATGGGCTCATCGGCGGTCGCGCTCCCTCAGTGCCTGTGCGATACCGGCCCCGTAACGGCCTATACCAGACCCAGTACCGAGGAGCCGGCCAGGATACCCACGGCGATAAAGGCCACAATCAGCGGTTGGCGCAGGCGCAGGCTCACGCCGATGGCCGCTGCCAACAGCAGCAGCACGGCCATTTCGGTGAAGATTGGGAACGCCTCCATTCAGTAGTTCTTGCCGTTGCGACGACGCAACCATTTCTCGGCGCCAACCACGAGGTAGATGACCAGCCCGCCAGCCAGAATCAATATCCACTCAACTATTCCCAGGGGGGCGCTGCCAAACAGATGATTCATCGCCGGAAAATAGGTGAAAAAGACCTGCAACAGGGCCATTGCGATCACACCAAAGAGCAGCCAGCGGTTCGAAAACAGACCCAGCTTGAACATCGAGTAGTGCAACGATCTGCAATTGAACAGATAGAACAACTCCCCGAACACAAACATATTGACTGCGATGGTGCGTGCCGTTTCGATACTTTTAGCCTGCTGTAAGGCCCACTCGAAAAGACCGAAGGCACCAAGCAATAACATCAGGCTTACCAGGCCGATACGAACGCCGAGTTCGTGTGTGAGGATGGGGGTCTCCGGACGTCGCGGCGCTCGCGTCATTATCTCAGGTTCCTTTGCTTCGAAAGCCAGCATCAGACCGAGAAACACGGCCGTAGTCATATTAATCCAGAGAATCTGCACGGGTGTAATAGGCAAAATGAGGCCGAAAAATACCGCAACCAGTACCACCAGGCCTTCACCGATATTGGTGGGCAGGGTCCAGGTGATGAACTTAACGAGATTATCAAATACCGCCCGGCCTTCCTCGACGGCCGCTTCGACGGTCGCGAAATTGTCGTCAACCAGCACCATATCTGCTGCCTCTTTAGCCACTTCGGTACCCCCTCCGCCCATGGCGATACCAATGTCAGCCTGTTTGAGTGCAGGTGCGTCATTGACACCATCACCGGTCATAGCCACCACATGACCTCTGGCCTGAAGCGCTTCCACCAGACGCAGCTTTTGTTCAGGGGCGACGCGCGCAAATACCGCTGCCCGCTGAGCAATCTCGACCAACTCATGATCGGACATCTTCGAGAGCATAGATCCGCTGCTCGTAAAGCTTTCCGTAGCCGTATCATCGCCGCCAATGAGCCCGACCTGGCGGGCAATTGCCGCAGCGGTGGCAACATGATCGCCAGTGATCATCTTGACCTGGATGCCCGCTTTCTGACAGGCGTGTACGGCGGCTATCGCCTCTTTCCGAGGGGGATCCATCATGGCCTGAAGTCCAAGAAAACTGAGCCCTTCGGCCACATCATCATGGTTGATCGATTGGATGGGGGTGGTGAGGATTTTTCGGGCAAGCGCCAGTATCCGCAAGCCTTTTGCCGCCATTATCGCCACTTCCTGCTGAATGCGATCCTCATCGAGCAGCTCGGGTTCAAGATCCGCACCATAGGCATCACGGCAACGGGACAACACACTCTCAACAGAACCCTTCATATAAATGAGCACTCCTCCCTCAACACCCAGACCATGTAAGGTGGCCATATACTGGTGCTGGGATTCGAACGGCAGGGTATCGATACGCGGCAAATTACGTCCAAGCCGTTCGCGTGATTGTCCTGCCTTCGCCGCGGCAGTAATCAACGCGACCTCTGTGGGATCACCCTCGATTTTCCACTGCTCACCGCTCTGGATCAAACGCGAATCGTTACACAAGAGACCCGCCTTTAGACATTCCATCAGGGCTGGATATAAATTCGGCTCGATCACCGTGTCGTCGAGACGCAGTTTCCCAAGTGGCGCATACCCTACGCCTGAGATCACGTAGCGTTTTCTACCTGCGTAGATTTGCTGTACTGTCATCTGGTTTTGCGTCAGCGTACCTGTCTTGTCGGAACAGATCACAGTGGTGCTACCCAGGGTTTCCACAGCCGGTATCTTGCGAATGATAGCGTGACGACGCGCCATCTTGCTGACACCGATAGCCAGCATGATCGTCATTGCAGCGGGCAGACCTTCCGGTATTGCCCCGACGGCCAATGCCACTGCTGCCATGAAGGTATCAAGTAGCGGTTCCCCGTGAATCCAGCCCGCCAGAAAGGTCAGCCCGGCAAGCCCCAAAATAGCCCAAAGCAGGATCCCGCTGAAGTGTGTTATTTTTTTTGTCAGCGGCGTCGCTAGAGGCGTAGTACTGGCGATCAGGCTATTGATACGACCAATCTCTGTGTTATCGCCTGTCGCGATGACAATCCCGGCGCCAACTCCATAAGTGACGAGGGTAGATGAGTACGCCATGTTACTGCGGTCGGCAAGTACAGTTTCCATAGGTAACTGTTCGGACTGTTTTTGTACCGGCACAGACTCACCGGTCAATGCCGACTCATCGATTTGAATCTCGCGGCAACGTAACAGTCTCAAATCCGCAGGCACCTTATCTCCGGAGTGCAACAGCACAAGATCCCCAGGAACCAACTCGGAAGCAGTGATCTTTTTTTTCTTACCACCACGCACCACTATCGCCGCACCTTCCAAACCGCGCGCCAATGCCTCGATGGCCTTGAGTGCCCTGGATTCCTGGATAAAACCGATCACTGCATTGACCAGTACAACAGCAAAAATAACACCGCTATCAATCCATTCTTGTAGTGCAAAGGTAACCAGGACCGCACCTAACAGGATATAAACAAGTGGCTGATTAAACTGCAGTAGAAACAGAACAAGAGGACTCCTGCCCTTCTTTTGCGTGAGCCGATTCGAGCCGAAATGCGCCTGCCGGTGCGCCACTTCAAGCGCATCGAGCCCCTTGGTGCCATCCGACTCCAGGCATCTTTCGATATCGACTCGTGGTAAATGATGCCAATGTTTTGAAAGTAAGGTATCCATGTTGGCGTCTCTAGTTAAACCACGGAGCGATTGCACACGAAATCGCTGCTGTCACGATAGGGCCTGTGAACACTACTTACATCACCGCGTTGCAGCCCCTGGCAGAAACAAAAAAGGCGATATTATTTACGCCAGAATGCGGGAGAAAACAAAACCAGCAGGGTGAATATTTCCAGACGCCCCAGCAACATAGCCACACACAACACCCATTTAGCCACAGGATTGAGACTGGTGAAATTTGCTGAGACCTCCCCCAAACCGGGTCCCAGATTATTGATGCAGGCAGCCACGGCAGAAAAGGAGGTCACCAGATCCAGATCGGTAGCAGCAAGAATCAATGACATGAAGCAAAAACAGATGACGTACAGCGAGAAAAATCCCCAGATGGAATCCATCACCTTGGCGGATAGCGGCTTACCGCCCACCTTGACCATAAACTGTGCATTGGGATGCACTAAGCGTCTGATTTCCCGCGCGCCCTGCTTGAGCAACAACAGCACCCGGATCACCTTGAGCCCTCCCCCAGTGGAGCCCGCGCAGCCGCCGATAAAACTGACTAGTAATAACATCACCGGCAGGAAAGATGGCCAGCTGCTGAACTGCGCTGTGGTAAAACCGGTGCTGGTACCAAAAGAGATTGCCTGAAAAATACCATGATGCAGGGCGCTGCCTACACCACCGAAGGTACCGGTATAGTATAGGTAACCCGCAGCCACTGCCGCTGTAATAGCTAACACCAGAAAATAGAATCTGAATTCAGGATCACCGAAATAGGGCCTGAGGCTGAGGTTGCGCCAGGCCAGAAAATGCAAGGAAAAGTTGACCCCGGAAAGCAGCATAAAAATATCCGCGATGGCCTCGATAGAGGCATCATTGAAATAACCCATACTGGCGTCATGAGTGGAATAGCCACCGGTAGCAACAGTCGCAAAGCTGTGTCCGATGGCGTCGAACAGATTCATCCCCGCGGCCCAGTAAGCAATAGCGCAAATGATCGTGAGACCAAGATAGATATACCACAGGGCCTTGGCGGTCTCGGTGATGCGTGGCGTCAACTTGTTATCCTTGATCGGGCCCGGTGTTTCGGCGCGATAGAGCTGCATGCCACCAATGCCCAACATCGGCAGGATGGCCACTGCCAGCACAATGATCCCCATACCACCCAGCCATTGCAACTGCTGGCGGTAATACAGCACTGAGCGTGGTAGTGCATCAAGACCGACAATCACTGTGGCGCCCGTAGTCGTCAGCCCGGAAATAGACTCGAAGATGGCGTCCACCAATGGCAGACCGGGGCTATAGAGGAAAGGAAAGGAACCGAAAATACCCAACACGACCCAAAACATCACCACCACGATAAAACCATCACGCAGGCGCAGTTCCTTTTTGAATTTTCGCACCGGCAACCACAACACCACTCCCGACAGTAGGGTCACTACAAAGGTAATCAGGAAAATATCGATGGTCGCCTCGCCATAACCCCAGGCCACCAGCATCGGCGGCAGCATGGTGATACTGAACAGGGTCAGGAGAAGACCGACGATACGTTGGACAGCCTGGCGTTGCATGGAGAATCGATATTTCAGGCGTATGCGTTCATAGTATTTGCCGAATCGCGGCTAAAGAAAGGTGATGCCTACCTGAAAAATACGCTCCACCTCAGTGATCCGCTTCTTGTCTACCAAAAACAGGATCACATGGTCTTCCGCCTCGATCACCGTATCGTGATGCGCCATGATCACCTGGTCATGACGTACAATGGTGCCGATAGTCGTGCCTGCCGGCAGACGGATATCCCCCACTGCGCGGCCCACTACCCTGGAGGACTTCCTGTCGCCGTGCGCCACCGCCTCAATCGCCTCGGCAGCCCCCCGCCGCAGGGAATGCACCACCACGACATCGCCACGCCTGATATGCGCCAGCAGACCACCGATAGTGGCCAACTGGGGCGAAATAGCAATATCGATATCACCGCTCTCCACCAATTCCACATAGGCGGAACGATTGATCAGCGCCATCACCTTGCGGGCACCCAGGCGCTTGGCCAGCATGGCCGAGAGGATATTGGCCTCATCGTCATTAGTAATCGCGCAGAACACATCGGTGCTTTCAATGCTTTCCTCAAGCAGCAGATCCTCATCGGCGGCATCACCCTGCAGCACCAGTGTCTTGTTCAGTTCCTCGGAGAGCATACGCACCCGATCAGGATTGTGTTCAATCAGTTTGACCTGGTATTTCTGCTCCAGAGCGGCGGCCAGCCCTTTACCGATATTGCCGCCACCCACCAGCATGATGCGCTTCACCTTCTTGTCGAGACGGCGCAGCTCACCCATCACGGCACGAATATTCTCCGTAGCGGCGATAAAAAAGACCTCATCATCCACCTCAACCACGGTATCCCCCTGGGGGATGATAGGCGCGCCACGGCGGAAGATCG
>CAZFJS010000041.1:11653-13594 GCA_964519605.1 uncultured Gammaproteobacteria bacterium | reverse complement strand
TTCAGGTAGGTGCTCAGCGGCGTCTCCAGATCAGCCAATACCTCGCGCATCACCGGGATATGGGTGTAACCCGCCTGTTTCAGAGACTCGAACTGGGCCCGGGACAGCGCCATCACTTATGCCTGAGCGGGAAGCAGCTGTGGTAATTGTTCCAGTGAATCGATCACCGCATCCGGAAAAGATTCCCGGATATCCATACCGTGGTTGTATCCATAGCTGACACAGACAATGAGAAAACCTGCAGCGCGGGCAGCCTGAACATCATTGATGGAGTCTCCCACCATCAGAGACTGCGCCGGTGGCGTTGCAAAAAAATCAGCCGCATGCAGCAAGGGGGCGGGATCAGGTTTTTTCCTGCTCAGGGTATCGCCACTGATGGTGATCTGGAAATATTGCGTCAAATCGAGCTGTGTGAGCAGAGGCTCAGTAAAACAGGCGGGCTTATTGGTTACACAACCCAGGGGATAACCGGCCTGTTGCAGCAGATCCAGACCGGCAAGCACGCCGGGATAGGGTCGACTCAAATGGCAAACGTGGGCCTCGTAGGCCTCAAGAAACAAGGGATAGGCCCTTTCGAACAGGGCATCATCCGGTTCTCCGTCATCCGCCCCGGTCAGTGCGCGCCGCACCAGACGTTCCGCCCCGTTACCGATCCACCGGCGCACCCGGGGCTCCCCGCAGACCGGCAGTCCCAGCTGTGCCATCATGATATCGACTGCGTAGGCCAGATCCGGCACCGTATCCACCAGCGTGCCATCCAGATCAAGTAATATCATGCCAGGCCGACAGGTTAATTGTGAGGCTTGCACTACCCGGACACCACCTTCGTTGCTAACAGCAATCCTATCTACTGGCCTGCGCCAGCTCCCTTCGCATGGCCTCGATGGTTGCCTGATAATCGTTGGTGTTGAAAATCGCCGAACCGGCCACAAAGGTATCGGCGCCAGCCTCGGCAATGCTGCGTATGTTATCGACCTTGACACCGCCATCGATCTCCAGACGAATATCCAGACCGCTGTCGTCGATGATCTTGCGCGCATCGCGCAACTTATCCAGGGCAGCGGGAATAAAACTCTGGCCTCCAAAACCCGGGTTCACCGACATCAGCAGCACCATATCTACCTTGTCCAACACATAGTGGAGATAATCCAGAGGTGTAGCGGGATTGAACACCAGACCTGACTTGCAACCTTCCGCGCGAATCAATTGCAGACTACGATCGACATGCTCGCTGGCTTCAGGATGAAAGGTGATGTAAGTGGCGCCCGCTTTTGCAAAATCGGGAATAATGCGGTCAACCGGCTTCACCATCAGATGGACATCGATGGCCGCAGTCACACCATGCTTGCGTAAGGCCTCACAGATCAGGGGACCGATGGTCAGGTTGGGGACATAATGATTATCCATCACATCGAAATGGACAATATCCGCACCCGACGCCAACACATGGTCCACTTCTTCACCCAGGCGAGCAAAATCAGCGGACAGGATAGATGGTGCAATAAGATAGTCTTTCATGACGCCCCCCTTGATCTCTTGAAAATATTTGGATAAGCGCTGAATACGTAGATTCAGCTTAAAAAATAGACGCTTAACTTTACCTGATTACTGGAGATTTTGCATATATTTGTTCCTCTGGGCTGGTGCACAGCGCCCAGCCACATGCTATCCAGCCTTGTAGCCAATCAAGGGTGACTCAGTATTAAGTCCATGATGCCGATATAAAAATGTAGATATACGATATACCCCGTACTCGTCACGGCCCGCTTGATTGCAAGAAAATGAACAGATTATTGCCTGCCCTATCGTTGATTGCTTCACTTGCTGGGTGCCCGCTTCCCGCCAGCAGTGCTGAGGCGGGACAAGAGCAATACTGGGCAGCCGCCATCGCCTTGTCACCCGATGCAGATGCCATTCGCTGGCTACAGAAAGACGATGCCA
>CAZFJS010000041.1:9519-11553 GCA_964519605.1 uncultured Gammaproteobacteria bacterium | reverse complement strand
TCGATGGTGCAGATCATAGTTACCATGGCTTTAATGCGCTGGTTGTCAAACGTATCACCAGCTGGCTGAAACACCTGAAGACACGCCCGATGATAGCTAGAAATTAAGGCAAAAAAAAGGGGCTGTGGTGGCAGCCCCTCTTCCTTGTCGTCTTGAGTTGATTGATGGCGGTAATTCAGGTTCTGATCATTCCATAACGCTCCAGCGCGCGTTTCACTCCCCACCAACAGGCACCGATTACCGCCAGTGTCACCACAATATCAAACATCGAGGTCATGGGCGTATGGAAATAACGGCTGTCCACGGAACCCGAGATCCAGGTGTAGCGCTCAATCCAGGTTCCGACCAGAATAAAGCCCGCCACCATAGTGATAATCACTGGATTATGGCGGTTAGGCGTAAAAATCAGGGTGCAGAAGGGAATGATGAATTTAAATGCCAGGAATGTCCACCACAGCACGCCCAGTCCTTCATACATCATCCCGTTATAACGAGACATTTCATCTGGCAAACGGCCGTACCACATGATTAAATACTGCGTGAAATAGAAATAGGTCCACAAGATCGTCATGGCCAGCATAAACTGGGCCATATAGTTGAAGATGTAGCCCTCAAACGGCTTGATCAATTTTCCTGAGCGATTGAGAAAAAACAGAAAAATAGTGAAAAAAGCCAGAAACATGTGAAAATTGCTCTGGAAGTGATAGGCGGCATAACTGGCACTTTCCCAGCCTGGCCACATGGTCATCTCAAAATCCCAGGCAATCATGGAGCCGTAAGCGAAATAGCCGAAGGGAATCAACAAGGCAATATTGCGGTACCGCCGCTGAGCCTTATAGGAATCATCCACATCACTCTGGTGCTGATACTTGATAAACAGCCCGTAGAGTATGACGATCAGGATGAATCCAATGATTTCTCTGAGCACCAGAAATGTGTAGTTGTGCCAACCGCTGAGATGCTCGCCCTCACCTGCATGGGCCAGCCACTGAAATGTGGCCGTCCCGTTGGACAGCAACACCAGTAACAAAATCCCGGCAATGGGAAACAACACGGCGAAGCTGCAGGCAAGATTCCTCACCTGAAAACGCCATTGCCCATTGGTCAAATGCAAAACTGCCGAAAAGGTCACACCACCGAGCGCCAGATAGAGTGTGATTAAAAAATCCGTGGTCAAAACCGACCAACTACCAAAACTTTCTTCCATCGTCCCCTCTCTCGCCTTGTTAGTTATCTTTTCCTGCTACTTTGCTGCAGCAGTACGGGTTAACTCAGCCTGCGCATCTTTTGCAAGCCCATGTTTTACGTAGTTGACCACATTCCAGCGCTCCTCCACTGAGAGGTCATTGGAACCCCGCCTGTCATCACGGGCCCGCGGCTTACCGTAGGCAGGCATCACGTAGCTGCCAAAGGTGATGGTCCCGAAAACCCAGCCTTCCGTAAGATTTTTCTGTACGTAATCATCCACGAGACTGATGGCGCCGATCTTGGGTGACACTGGAGAATCCGCCTTGCCGGTCATCCCGTGACAGGCCGAGCAATAAATCCTGAACAGGGTGCGCCCCTTGTGCAGTGAGGCGACAGTAACCGGGATGGGATTTTTCAGTGTCTTGGCCTCTTTGCGGTTGGCTACCTTGGTCGGCATCCCCTGTACTGGTATCGAACGATTGGGGAAAGGCACCATCGCGCCCTCTTGCGGCTTGATACTGGGCTGGTTGGCCATATCTGTAGACCACGGCCAGGCAGCTGCCAGGCCCGGGAACAGCAATAATACAAAAAGCCAGTTTCTTTTCTTCATTTCAAAACCTCGTGCCGAATTTCCAGCGCCTTGTGCTGATTGAACAATTCCTTGAGCGGCTCAAGAAACTTTTCATCCACCTCCAATTCTATTCCGACCTGATCCAGCGTTACCTGCTCGCTATAGAGACTCTTGCGTTTGGTCACCAGACGAGCGCCAATCAACAGACCTGCGAGTGTCGACAGTACAGCGAAAAGGATCATCATCTCATAGGTCAGCACAAAATTTGACGGCAA
>CAZFJS010000041.1:6030-9419 GCA_964519605.1 uncultured Gammaproteobacteria bacterium | reverse complement strand
AAGGCCTCATCAAAGTTGCTGAATAATGCCAGGATACGCGTTGTTCTCATGATTATGCTCCCTCCAGTCCGGGTGATTCTGTGCCAGAAGCAGGCGCAGGGCTATCCGAAGCACGCCGGTGCATGACCTCTGCAATCCCCTTGCGGGCAATATGTCGGCGGTGGAAAATCATTTCCTTCACCTCGTACATAGACACGGACGGGATAACCTTGACGAAGATCAGGAACAGCAGGCCAAACCAGCCGAAACTGCCGCCCACGATGAACCACTGCACCCAACTGGGCCACATGACATCCCATGAAAAAGGCTCATAGGCGAGAGACAGCGTGGGCGTCACGATCATCCAGCGTTCCAGCCACATACCCAGATTCAGCACCAGAGCAAGGACGAACATGAAGGGAATATTGCGCCTGAGCTTTTCGAAAGCCAGACCGAAAGGCGCCACCGAACCACAGAACAACATCAACCAGAAGAAGGGTGAGTAGGGCCCAGTAAATTTGGCTATCAGTAATTCCTTGTCAACCGCGTTGTGACCGTACCAGATCGACAGGCATTCGATAATCACCAGGTAGGTCCACACCATGGCAATGGCGAAAGTGAGTTTGGCAACCTTCTCCAGAATCGGCAGGGTCATGTACGCTTCAAAGCGGAAAAAATAACGCAGCATAATAAACAGTGTGATGATCGCTGCACAGCCCGAGTACAGGGCGCCCGCCACAAAGTAGGGTGGGAAGGTCGTCACATGCCAGCCGGGCATAATCGATACCGCAAAGTCGGCAGAGACGATGGAATGGACCGAAACCGCCAGCGGGATCAGAAAACAGGCAAACAGCAGATAGGCCTTACGGAAATTACGCCATTGACGGTCATCGCCCCGCCAGCCCAGAGACAACGCTGTATAAAGCTTCTTGCGCCATCCCACTGCGGAATCGCGACAGATGGCAAGATCAGGGACCGAGCCTACGAAAAGGAACAGGGCCGATGAGGTCAGATAGGTACCGATGGCAAAGGCATCCCACACCAGAGGTGAGCGAAAGTTGGGCCAGATGCCCCGGTCGCTGAAATAAGGCAGCACCCAGTACATGTTCCACAAACGTCCGATGTGGATGATCGGAAACAGTCCCGCCGTCATGAGTGTAAAGGTCGTCATGGCTTCGGCGAAACGATAGATCGGCTTGCGCCAGTCGGCGTGGATAATATGCAGGATCGCTGACAAAAGGGTTCCGGAGTGGCTCATACCAATCCAGAAAATGAAAGTACCGATGTAGAGATCCCACATATGTGGCCAGTTCAGGTTCGCCGGCCCCATCCCTACATTATACTGGTAAACCTCGCCGTAAATGGCAAATGACAGCAAGACCAGACAGCCCGCAATGGCAAACCAGTAGCCCTTGCGAGGATTCTCCAGCGAGCGCAGCACATCTTCATTGATCTTCGCCCACTTTATATCTTCATTAATATCTTTGCTCATATTAACACCGATTTATTTTATGGTTGTTATCTATCACAGTCCCTGAACGGCGGCCGCCCTCAAACCTCGCGCACCCGCTCCAGATACATGACACAGGGATCCGTATTGAGCCCCTCCAGCACCCGGTACCCCCGCAATTCCGGATTCTGTTTGGTCTGCTCGGCCTTGCCCAACTCCACCTGATGTTTACGCCACAACGTACTCACTTTAGTCTCCCCCACTTTGGTGGTATCCGGGTTAAAAAGGTGCAGAATATCGCCGAAAGTGATCGCCTCTGTCGGACAGGTCTGCGCGCATGCCGGCATGAATTCGCCATCCCTGACCTTGCGGTCTGCCATCTTCGCCTTGTCCTTGGCAGCCCTGATGCGCTGCACACAGAAGGTACATTTCTCCATGACCCCCTTGTCACGTACAGTGAGATCGGGGTTCAGCTGCATATTCAGGGGCGCGGGCCAGGAAGACTCATAGTAGGAATAAAAATTGAAATAGCGCAGACGGTAGGGGCAGTTGTTAGAACAATAGCGCGAACCGATACAGCGGTTATAAACCTGGGCATTGAGCCCGTCAGGGGTATGGTAAGTTGCCGCCACTGGACAAACCGGCTCACAGGTGGCCGCATTACATTGCTGGCACATCATCGGCAGGAAGCTGGCGCCGTGGTGATTGTATTCCTTGACCCGGTCATCCCCCAGGTCCGGCTCATCCCAGTAACGCTCGATGCGCAGCCAGTGCATGGCCTGCCCTTTGGACATCTTTTTCTCGCCGACGACGGCCAGATTATTCTCCGCATAACAGGCGACCGAACAGGCATTACAACCGATGCATTTATTGAGATCGACGGCCATGCCCCACATATGTTCATAATCCTGATAACCGCCTTCCTCACGCCCGCGGCGGTATCTGGACCAGTCCTGAAATATATTTTTAAGCGACATTATACCTCTCCCTCCGTTCGCGCGAACACACCTGCCGTTACCGTGGCAACAATCTTGCGCCCTGCCTGGACATCACTGCCGCCTATCTTGACCATCATACCTTCGGCCTCGGTACGGCTGGCCTTGACACGGGTACTGTGGTGTGCCAGTTCCCCGGTTTTCCGATCTACACCAAGGCCCAGTATCTTGAGGGGATTCACACCGCGCCCCTTGGCATAGCGCCCGTAATCATCGTGTCCCTGTCCCAGCGGTACCGCAATCACATCCTGATGGACACCTTTGTAGGCATATACCCGGGTGACGATAGAACCCTGTTTGGATGTGATCCTGATGGCGTCCCCGGTTTTTACCCCCAGTCTCTGGGCCGTACGCGGGTGCATCTCTGCCCAGGAATTCCACACGACTTTACTGATCTGGTCGGGCGCTTCCTGCAACCAGGGAATATTCGCATGCCGACCATCCCACATCCCCAGCCTGGCAGAGGGTACCAGAAAAAATGGATATTCCTGGTCATCATTAACTTCGGCCACCTTGAAGCTAATCGCCCTGGGCTTGATTGCCTTGCGTGTGGTCTTAACATTGAGCACCCCGGCCTGCAGCGCTGCGGCCCAGAAGCTCTTGTTGTCGAGCCCGTTTTTCATGGTCTCCGGTAAAGCGGCAAAGGCTGCCTGCAGATAGGCGTAGTAGTCCTTATAGGCCTCATAACCTTTGGCCTTACGCCGTTTCAGCAAGCTCAGCATGACATCACCAAAGCCCTGTGTTTCCGGATAAAGCGGCTGCATTAATGGCTGCTGTATACCGATGACATGCTGATGCGGTTGATAGTCGGCCACATGGGTACCCCAGTCTTCCATAGCGGAATAGAGCGGTAGAACCAGGTCCGCCATCATGGTGGTTTCATCCTGGAACTGGGACAGCGCCACCTTGAATCCCACCTTGCTGAGCTTGGCCTCAAGATGCAGGGCTGCCGGCGCATGGAAGAC
>CAZFJS010000041.1:0-5930 GCA_964519605.1 uncultured Gammaproteobacteria bacterium | reverse complement strand
CACCGGCACCCATAGATCCGCATTCATGCCGGTCAGCGTCATCTTGGGCTCGGCCTGTACCAGAATGCCTCGGGGCGCGTTGCGGAACTCGGTGTACATGCGAGTATTGTGAACGGGGGAGATACCTGCACCCAAAAAGTCGGAGCCGATGGAAAAAATCATCTGCGCCTTATCCATCCGTAGATGTGGCTGCGCCTCGCCCAGGCTCGCCTGATTCGCCGCCTGGGAAACCTGATTGTTAACGACTTCATGAACAAAATGGCTGTCGGAACCGACACTCTTGAGATGGGCCTCCAACAGCACCCGCTGATGCCCACTAATGGTGCCCGTAAACCAGGCAAGCCGATCACCCTTCAACCCCGATGCGGCACCCATTTTCGCGTCAATCATTTTCAGGGCATCATCCCAGGACACCGGGCTCAAACTGCCGCCCTTGCGCATCAATGGCTGGGTAATACGGTCCGGATTATAGTGCGCCTGAACACCCGACTGCCCCATCTGGCACAGCTTGCCGCTATTGATTGGCGAAGCGGGATTGCCTTCCAGCTTGAGTACCCGCCCCTCTCTCACCCGCCCATGGACCCCGCAGCCGGCGGGGCACTGCAGACAAGTGGAAGCGAAGTAGACACCGACACCCGGGATCGCATACTCCTCGGGCACCACATAGGACATCACTTCTTCCTTGCCTTGCTCCAGGGTGACATAGGAAGGCATATCGCAACCCGCCAAGGTGGCACCGACCCCACCCCAGCCCATAATTTTCAGAAAATCCCTACGGTTAACTTTATTGCTCATCGTGGATTACTCCGTGTTCGCCATCTATGCGCATTCGCATACGTAAATTACTTATGACACTTCCAACAGTCAAAGGGGCCCTTGTTGGCTTCATGACAGCGCCGGCAGAAACCCATGTTCAGCGGTTTCACCTTACGGGCAACGGTCATCTTCTTGACTTGGCCGTGGCAGAACGCGCAGACCTCGGAAACATTTTCCACCTTCATCCCCTTGTTTTCAAAAACAAAGCGCCTCAGGTGTTTTTCATGGGTAAAATGCACGAAGTCCGGCTCATCATGGACTTTCTTCCAGGGCGGCGGTTCGTGTTTTTCCCAGTATTCAGTCAGCTTCTTGATACGAGGCTTGTCGGTCGCGATCACGCTGTGGCAACCCATGCACTTGCTCAATGGCGGAATGCCCGCCACCTTACTGCGACGCGCATAGGTATGGCAGTACATGCAATTAATCTTGTTGATATCGGCGTGGATGTAGTGGGGAAACTTGATGGGTTGCTGAACATCCTTGCCGGAGTAGCTCCCTTTCGGTGGAATGGCATTGGGCACCACCCCATCGGCATTGGCCGACTTGCTCACGGCTATCAGGCTCGCCAGGGATAACAGGAAGAACAACGGTATCAGGAACCCATAAACCAGCCTATGTCCCCATTTCGTACCACGGTTTGAGATTTGCCATAACGGCAGCTGCAGAGTATTAGACATCTCCCCCCTCAATTCCACTCGATTTTAAGGATTATTTTTAAAGCCGCCGGGGTAGTCGAATCTGCCGACAGCTCACCTGACATCCTGCATGCAACCGGTGCCCGGATTTATCTTAAAAAAGCTTAAAGTCTGAATCATCCACCCTGAACTCGGTGTCGAAGTCGAAGCGTGCTCTTTCACCCCCACGTACTTCTCGCAGCCTTGCAGCCTTTCTTGAACCCGGGACATTCCCTGCCGGTAGTACCGCTCGCTGAGCCCGCGTCGGCCGCCACTTTGTACCCGTGACTTTTCGCGCTGGCCAAGTTTTCGTTTTCGTTGTTTTATCAAAACTGTGAAGTAAGAATCCTAGACCAATACAAACCGCCGTGTCAATCTCCTTGCGGCATTATCAACAATAATCTGGGCTCTGCGCGAAAGAATTCGCGCGAACGACACTAAGATCACGGACACCCATTTAACAGGCCTTGCAAATGTATTTTATAACCGTCTGAAATATCGAGCAGATAAAAACCAGGAAGCATGGCTGGGGGGCGGCCAGCCTCAAACCGGATTGGCGATTTCAATGTAGTGGGATTCCAGATCGAATTTTTCAGACAAATGACCGATCAGAGCCTGAACACCATAGCGTTCTGTCGCATGGTGACCGGCAGCGAAAAAGTGCACGCCGGATTCCCTGGCTGTATGGGTGTTCTGTTCAGAGGCTTCTCCGGTCAGATAGGCATCCACACCACAACCGGCTAGCTTCTCGAAATAGCCTTGCGCTGCCCCGCTACACCAGGCGATACGGCGAATTTTCCCGTCCCCGCCAGACAGATGCACAGGGGCTCGCCCCAGCCGCTGCTCCAGATGCCGGCTAAACTCAAGCGCCGTCATCGGTTCCGGCAATTCACCGTGGAAGACCAGCGGCGGCATAGCCTCCAGCTCAAGTCTGCCCGTCACTCTGATGCCCAGATGTGCGGCAAGCCGGGCATTGTTACCATAGCGGGCATGGGCATCCAGCGGCAGATGATAGGCCAGAAGGCTGATATCATGCTTCAGCAAGGCTAGCAATCGCTGCCGCTTCATACCGGCAATGCGGGGATCTTCATGCTTCCAGAAATAGCCGTGATGGACGCACAAGACATCGGCCTGTGCGTCGATTGCCGCTTCAACCGCAGCAAGACTGGCGGTTACCGCGGCCACAATGCAACGAACTTCCCGACGGCCTTCGACCTGCAGGCCATTGGGGGCATAGTCCTGAAAAGCAGTCACATCCAACAGCCTGTCGATATAGGCACACAATTCGTCCAGTTCAACCATGTCACTCATCCTCGCTGCGCTTCACTATTCCCGGGACGTCTGTGATAGAGTACCGGGATCATGATGATCCGCAGATTATTACCCTATCTCCTTCAGGGACTTGCCGCCGGCATGATTATTGTCCTCATCTACATCCTGGCATCCACTTCGGGCCTGTTTAAGACCGAACAGCAAATCACCATCAGAGAATCCGCCCCCACACAGCCCACCCGGGCGCTCACTGCACAGGCACCAGCATCCTATGCCCCGGCAGTAGATGCCGCGGCGCCTGCGGTCGTCAATGTTTATACCACAAAGCTCATCAAACGCCGTACTCATCCGTTTTTTGATGATCCCTTCTTCCGGCGCTTTTTCGGCAACCCGCCCACGCCGAGGAAACAGCGCCAAAGTAGTCTGGGATCCGGGGTATTAATCAGTCCTCAAGGGTATATTCTGACCAACAATCACGTGATTGATGGCTCGGATGATATCCTGGTAGCGCTGCATGATGGCCGCACCGTGGGCGCCGTTGTGGTGGGCACCGATCCGGAAACGGACATCGCCGTGCTGAAAATCGCCCTGGACAAGCTGCCCACCATCATCATAGGACGCTCAAAAGAACTGCGCGTGGGCGATGTCGTGCTGGCCATCGGCAACCCATTTGGGGTGGGGCAGACCGTGACCCAGGGCATTGTCAGCGCTACCGGGCGCAATCAGCTGGGCATTTCGACCTATGAAAACTTTATCCAGACTGATGCCGCCATCAACCCCGGCAATTCCGGCGGCGCGCTGATCAATACCCGCGGTGAACTCATCGGCATCAATACCGCCATCTTTTCGCGTTCTGGAGGCTCTCAGGGCATCGGCTTCGCCATCCCGGTCAGCCTGGTGAAAAACGTCATGCAGCAAATCATCGAACACGGCGAGACGATCCGTGGTTGGCTGGGCATAGAAATCCAGGCGCTGACACCGGCCCTGGCGGAATCCTTTGGACTGCGGGATACCAGCGGCGTCATCATTGCAGGCATCCTGCGCAACGGACCGGCCGACAATGCCGGGCTCAGAGCCGGGGATATCCTCACCCGTATCGGCAACAAAACCGTGACGGACGCGGAAAGCGCCTTGAATTTGATCGCCCAGACTAAACCCGGTACCTTGCTGCGCCTGAACGGCATCCGCGATGGCCGCAAGTTCACGCTGAATGCCACTGTCAGCCGCCGCCCCACCGCGAGGAAAGAACGCTAAGCTGGCTTAACAGCCTGTTAATCCCCCGCTTTCCCGGATTCTGGCACCAACAGGCGTGCGGCATAAACACCCAGTTCGAACAGCAGCAGGATTGGGATCGCCAGCATGGTTTGGGACAACATGTCCGGTGGCGTCATCAACATACCGATCACAAAGGCCCCAACGATCACATAAGGACGCTTGGCGCGCAGGCTGGCAGGCGTGGCGACCCCGGCCCAAACCAGCAAAATGATCGCCACCGGCACCTCAAAAGCTGCTCCAAAGGCGAAAAAAAGCTTCAACACAAAGTCCAGATACTTGCTGATGTCTGTCATTACCGCCACCCCTTCAGGGGCAGTGCCCACCAGAAAGCTGAACACCAGAGGAAACACCACAAAGTAGGCGAAGCTCATGCCGGCATAAAACAGCGCCGAACTGGAAAACAGCAGCGGGATAATAATGCGCCGTTCGTTGCGATACAAACCCGGGGCTACGAAGGCCCATATCTGGTACAGCACGAAGGGGATGGCGATAAAAAACGCCAGTACCATGACAAATTTGAAAGGCGCCAGAAAAGGCGAGGCTACTTCCGTGGCGATCATCGAGCTACCCTGAGGCAGGTGGCTTAGCAGTGGCTTGGCCAGCAGCTCATACAGATCGTTGGCAAAAGGAAACAGGCACGAAAAAACCACAGCGATACAGATCAGAATGCGCAGCAGGCGTCCACGCAATTCGATCAAATGGCCGATTAACGGCTGTTCAGGCTCAGGAGGATATTTTTTTGGGCGCGCCATGGGGCTGTTCACTGTCTGATTGTTGTGCAGCAGTATCAGAGATCTGCGGCGCAATCCGGTTCTCCTGCCCGGCGGCCGGTTGCGGCGGAAGCTTGCCGGTATCGCGATTCACAGCAATAGCGCCATTGGCCTCATCGATAATTTCATGTAGACGGGCGAGTTCCGCCTCCTTCTCGACCAGGCGCTTCAATTCCTCGGCTTTATTGACCTCCTGCTCCAGCTCTGAGCGGGCATCCTGAATAAAGGCGCGGATCTTGCCCAGCCACGTGCTGACGCTACGCACCAGCGCCGGAAATTCTTCCGGGCCAACGACCAGCAGCGCCACTACCGCGATGACAGCCAACTCCCAGAAACCGATATCAAACATGGATCAATATCATTGGCAGTATGCATTCATACCAACATTCATGAGGCCCCAGTGCAGCGCGGCGAGTGATGAGGCAATCGCTGCGCACTGACCGCGCAGTAAAATCATTGCACCTTTTCATCTTCCTTCTTGCTAACCTCACCCTCGATCACACGCTTGGCGTCCTGGTGCGCCAGCTCTTGTGGAACATCCTTGTCTTCCTGTTCATCAGGCTGTTTATCGTTGTTCTGAATGGCATCACGAAATCCTTTGAGGGCCCCGCCCATATCCTTGCCGATGCCGCGCAGCTTCTTGGTACCGAACAACAGTACGATAATCAACAATACAATCAATAACTGCCAGATACTTATTCCCATTGTTTCATCCTCAATCCCGTGGAACCCTGCATCAAGGGTCCCATTCCTGGTCTATCGTCACAAACCTGACAAGCGTCCGGCCTGCCCACTAAAATCCTGCACCCCGACAGAAATACTCGCTACCGGTTGTTTCTGCTCGCTTTCTCTTCGATCCCGGAGCGGCCGAAACGACGCTCCAGCTCGGCCAGGACATCCTGAGGCCCCAGCCCCTGATGCGCCAACAGCACCAGGCAATGAAACCAGAGATCTGCCATCTCATAACACAGCTGGTCCTGCCCCCCCCCTTTGGCGGCGATCACTGTTTCTGTCGCCTCTTCCCCGATTTTCTTGAGGATGACATCCAATCCCTTATCATACAACGAGGCCACATAGGAATCCGCCGGATCAGCATGCTTGCGCTGTTCGAGCAAGGCCGCCA
>CAZFJS010000040.1:9788-13640 GCA_964519605.1 uncultured Gammaproteobacteria bacterium | reverse complement strand
GTGATTTTCGGTAAGGTGGCAAATGACAAGGTTGCCGCGCTTGGCGATCTTAATGGGCGTGAGGCAGTGGTGCTGGGCTCGCTGGCTGTGGCGGTGCTGTTGTTGGGCATCTGGCCGGAACCGCTGGTCAATATCATGCATGCAACGGTGAGTCATCTGCTGGAGCAGGTGACGGTATCCAAATTATGAAACCGCTGATGGGGATTTGCCAGGTTTCTTATGAATCAAATCTACTAAAGAATTGAACCATGAGCTTTGAATTTTCAGATGTAGTACCTGCTTTAGCGGAGATCTTCGTACTGGTCATGGCCTGCGTCGTGCTGCTGGTGGATCTGTTCCTGAGCAGCCGCAACCGGGTAATCACCTATCTGTTGTGCCAGGCCACCCTGCTGGGGGCAACCATCCTGACGGTGGGACTTCATGGCGACAAATCACAACTGATTTTCCACGGGATGTTCATCAGTGACAGCATGGGCGATGTGTTGAAGGTGTTTATTTACCTGGTGACCGCCACAGTATTTCTTTACTCACGCGACTATCTGGTCGTACGTAAGCTGTTCAAGGGCGAGTTTTTTGTGCTCGGGCTGTTTGCGGTGCTGGGTATGATGATGATGGTATCCGCCCACAGCATGCTGACCATCTATCTGGGACTGGAACTGTTATCACTTTCTCTGTATGCCATGGTGGCCATGCATCGCGATTCGGTGGCGGCATCGGAAGCGGCGATGAAATATTTTATCCTCGGCGCCATTGCCTCAGGCATGTTGCTCTACGGGATGTCGCTGATCTACGGTGCCACCGGCAGTCTGGATATTGCGGTCATTAGTGACTATGTGCGCCAAAGTCCCGGCCATGATATGGTGTTGCTGCTGGGGCTGACTTTTATCATCGTTGCCCTGGCCTTTAAGTTGGGCGCAGTTCCCTTTCATATGTGGGTCCCGGATGTTTATCATGGTGCACCGACAGCGGTGACACTGTACATCGGTACTGCCCCCAAAATTGCCGCCTTTGCCATGGTGATGCGGCTACTGGTGGATGGCCTTGGCGGTCTACAGATGGAATGGCGCGATATGCTGGTGATACTGGCGGTACTCTCCATCGGCCTGGGGAATGTCATCGCCATCGCCCAGCACAACCTCAAGCGCATGCTGGCCTATTCGACGATATCTCATGTGGGCTTTCTTTTCCTGGGTATCCTCAGTGGTACACAGGACGGCAATGCCGCGGCCATGTTTTATATTCTGGTTTATTCCCTGATGTCGCTGGGTGCTTTCGGCATGATCATTCTGCTTAGTCGTGCCGGATTCGAGGCAGATAATATCGAGGACTTCAAGGGGCTCAATGAGCGCAGCCCCTGGTTCGCCTTCATCATGATGATTCTGATGTTTTCCATGGCCGGGGTGCCACCCACGGTCGGTTTCTACGCCAAGCTTGCCGTGTTGAGCGCCGTTGTGGATATCGGCCTGGTCTGGCTGGCAGTGTATGCAGTGATCTTTTCCGTCATTGGTGCCTTCTACTACCTGCGGATCATCAAACTCATGTATTTCAACAAGGCGGAGGATCATTCACCTCTGGAAAGCCAGTATGATATGCGTGCGGTGATGAGCGCCAATGGTCTGGTGGTTCTGGGGCTGGGAATCTTTCCCGGCGCGCTGATGGCCCTATGCGCTGCCGCGATGAGATAGCTCAGGTCGCTTTAGTACGGGTTCGGGCTTCTGTCCGACCACCCTACTGTTTATCCTGTCATCACAGCATTCCCAGACTCATTACATGGCAAGCATGCGCATCCTGATCAGCAATGACGATGGTTACCGGGCGCCGGGGCTGGCTTGCCTGGCTGCTGCGTTGGGCGACTATGGCGACATTGCGGTCGTGGTGCCTGACCGCGATCGTAGTGGTGCCAGCAACTCGCTCACTCTGGAAAACCCCATCCGTGCCACCGTCATGGATAATGGCTTTATTCGTGTCAATGGGACGCCCACGGATTGTGTTCACCTGGCGATCACCGGTCTGCTGGAAAAAGAGCCGGATATGGTGATTGCCGGGATTAATGCCGGTGCCAATCTCGGTGATGATGTACTCTATTCGGGTACAGTAGCAGCCGCCATGGAAGGACGTTTTCTGGGGTTTCCAGCGATGGCGATATCTCTGGCAGGCAGCACTAACGAGCACTATGCCTGTGCCGTCAGAGTTGTGGAAAAGCTGCTGCAGGGCCTGTTAACGGCGGCCCTGCCTGCGAATATCATTCTTAATATCAATGTGCCCGATGTGCCCTGGGAGGAACTGGCTGGCTTTCAGGCGACCAGGTTGGGGCATCGTCACAAGGCTGAGCCAGTGATCAGGGAAAGCGATCCGCGTGGCCGCCCCATCTACTGGGTCGGGCCCTCGGGGGCGGAGCAGGATGCTGGGCCAGGCACTGATTTCCATGCAATCAGAAACCGTTATGTGTCCATTACGCCCTTGCAGATCGATCTGACCCGTCATGGTGCCATTGAGATGATGGGGCAATGGTTGGCAGGGATAAGTGGGCGATGAGCGCAAGGCTGCAGGGTATCGGTATGACCTCACGGCGTACCCGCAACCGTCTTATCGAGCGTCTGGCGCGGGATGGGGTCGCCGATGCCCGTGTGCTTGAGGCCATGCGCCAAACGCCACGGCATATTTTTGTTGATGAGGCGCTGGCCAGTCGTGCTTATGAAGATACCGCCTTGCCGATCGGTCATGGCCAGACGATCTCGCAACCTTATATTGTCGCCCGCATGACCGAGGTGCTGCTGCGGGACGGCCCCTTGAACCGGGTCCTGGAGATCGGCACGGGCTCGGGCTATCAGGCTGCCATTCTGGCGCATCTGGTTACCGAGGTGTATACCCTGGAGCGTATCGAAGCCTTTCTGCTCAGGGCCCGCAGTCGTTTTTATGAACTCAGGTTGCGCAATATCCATATTAAATATTCAGATGGCACAATGGGGTGGCCGGGTTATGCGCCGTTCGATGGCATTATTGCTACCGCTGCGCCCGCCGATATTCCTGCTGCACTCCTGGAACAGTTGGCAGTGGGTGGGCGCTTGGTGATTCCTGTGGGCCCTCAGGGGGCGCAGAAGCTGAAGCTGATCACCCGGACCCCTGATGGCTATGAGCAGGAGGTACTGGAAGCGGTCAGTTTCGTGCCCATGCTGGCCGGTAGCCATTGAACCTATACCGTGGTGCAGACGAGTATGCGGGCTGCGGGTATAATCCCTGATTCATGACGCTGTTTTCATCTCTTTATGACAAAGTACTTGTCTGGGCGGCTCACCGGCATGCCTGCTGGTTTCTTGCCGCGCTGAGCTTTTCCGAGGCCTCTTTTTTTCCGATTCCCCCCGATATTATGCTGGCGCCCATGAGCCTGGCGAAACGGAATCGGGCCTGGTTTTATGCCGGCTTGACGACCTTGGCATCCGCGGGTGGCGGGGTGGCGGGTTATTTTATCGGTCTGCTGGCTTTTGATTTGATTGCCCCGCTGATCCACAGTTCCGGTTACTGGCCGGCCTATCTGCAGATCAGAGCATGGTTCGATCAGTGGGGATTCTGGGCGGTGTTTATCGCTGGTTTCACGCCCATTCCTTACAAGGTCTTCACCATCACCGCTGGAGCGGTCTCTATGGTTTTTATTCCCTTTGTCGTGGCTTCCATTATCGGTCGGGGTTCGCGGTTTTTTCTGGTGGCTGCGCTGATTTACTATGGTGGGGAAAATATGGATCGTTTCCTGCGTCGCTACATTGACCGCGTGGGCTGGATATTGTTACTTATTGTTATTGGACTCTACTTTCTATTGCGATGAAAGGTCGTTTGCTGATGACATTGGCCGCGCTG
>CAZFJS010000040.1:7356-9688 GCA_964519605.1 uncultured Gammaproteobacteria bacterium | reverse complement strand
AGCAAGGGTATCGATATTGCCGGAAAGAAAGGCGCTCCGGTCAGGGCGGCGGCCGGTGGTCGGGTGGTCTACAGTGGCAGCGGTCTGCCGTACTATGGCAAACTTGTCATCATCAAGCACAACGATAAATATCTCAGCGCTTATGCCCATAACAGCCGCATACTGGTCAAAGAAGGCGCCCTGATCAACGGTGGGCAGCAGATCGCTGTTCTGGGTCGCAGCGGTACGGCTGTCCCGCGGCTAATGTTGCATTTCGAGATTCGTGCCGATGGTGCGCCGGTGGATCCGCTACATTATCTGCCTGCGGGCAAGACGCAGGGGAAGTGAGCTGCCCTATATCATCAGCAGGGCTGCCGCAAATTTGCGCTGGTCTGACATCAGGATATTATAGGTACGGCAGGCTGCTCCGGTATCCATAACCTCGATGCCGATTCCCTTGTCGATGAGCGGGGCAAGCAGAGGCAGTGTCGGCCAGCGAATGGTGGTGCCGCTACCGAACAGGACGATTTCGATATCCAGCTCGCTCAGTAGCGCGAAATGTTCACAGTTCAGTTCTGCGAAGCTTTGCGGGGGCCAGTCCCTGATGAGTCGCTGGGGCATCAGCACCAGACTGCGGGCCAGGGTTTCGCGGCGCACTGGAACCTGCAGGCGGCTAATGTTATCCGCTGACTCCGCCACGGTATTCTCATCCAGCACCTGAGGTACGGTGATGGTGATTTCACCGCGGGTATAGGCATGGATGCCATAGTTTTGCAGATTACGATCAATAGTGAACTGCATACCGGTTAAGCTGATTGCATGACAGAGAGCGGCGGCCGAAGGCTTTACACCCGGACCATTCTAGGGCCTGCGGGCGGTGATGACAAGCCACAGGACGGGACGATTCCCTGGGCGATAGTATCCCGCCGTTGTGTGGGCTGGAAATGATCCCGCTCTAATGCGGTGCCTTACTGAAAGTGATATCGCCATAGTAGGCCGTGGCACGCTCACCGGTATCGTCGGTATCGGTCATGATGGCGATACCGTTAATCAGTGGTGGGGGCTTGCCGAATGCCTGAAGATAATCCTGATAGATATTCCGTCTCACCGTGACCCATTTCCCTAGCTGCGCCGCGCCACTGGTTACAACAATCATTTGAGTAAAATCGGTATAGGCGTTGGCAGTCATGGTTCCGATCGGTGCCCTGTTTGCCCAGACATAGTTAATGGCTGCCGCGGGAATATCCCCCAGCAACAGGCGGGCGGCCTGGTATTGCATCCGTTTGATGAACCCCAGCTTGTCGGCTTCATAGCGGAAGGTGATATAAAGCCGTGCTGGGTAATCATCGCCATGCCGGGAATGAAGGTCACTCTTTTTGATGAGCTTCTCGACGCGCCAGCGCCATTGAACAAGGGGATATTCCCCTGGATCGATAGAGATCTTGCGGAGTAGCCCGGAAGCGGCTGCCTGGCTAACGGCCTTAATCACGGTGGTGTCCCCATCCCGGATCAGGCTATAGTGGCTTTTCCGGGGGACTTTTTTGAAACTCAGCACCTCCCATCCCGGTGGCCTGGTCTGCCCGGGGGGTAGGGAAGAGAAGTGGCCGACAATGAGCTTTGATGTCGCCATAGCTGCGGGCGGCACAACCAGTGCGGCCAACAAGGCATATCGTGGCAGGTCTCTCAATAACAGATAAGGGCACATGAGGCGTGTGCTATCCGTCTGTCTTTTTCTGTGTCTTCTTATGTCCCGGTTTCTTGGGCGCCAGGGTAAACCAGTCGTCCGCGGTGATTTTGTGAAAATAATCGGCTTCCTCTACCAGCAGGTGGGAGGTGGTTCTGGGGACTGCAGCGATTTCAACCCTGACGCCCTCAAATTTCAGGTGGTTCACCAGCTCGATGAAGTCGGAATCGCCTGACATAATGATAATGGTGTCTACCTTGCTGGCCAATTGCATGGCCTTGATGGTCAGGGGAATGTCTGCACTTTTGTGGCAAGGACGCACGGAGCCATGATAATTGGCGTATAGGCGCTCCTGGAGCTTGACTGAGATCTGCTTGCCTTCACGGAAATAAATCAGCCGGTTCAGTCCCCGGTTGCCCAGTAATTTGGGAACCAGCGTGTCAAAATTCACCATGGTCTGGGGGTCATCGGTCTCGGTATGGATGCTGCGTTCCAGATTATTGCCGTCGATCAGGACGGCCACCGACTGGCTGATAGTGATTTCATCGGGGCGTGAGGGGGTCATGGATTTTTCCTTAAAGATTGTGGTGACAAAGGGACCAGCACCGATTATAACCGGCTTGTGGAACGATGCCTTATCAATCAGTTACGGAATTAGAGAGATTCTCC
>CAZFJS010000040.1:2983-7256 GCA_964519605.1 uncultured Gammaproteobacteria bacterium | reverse complement strand
GATGATGGCGAATTCCTCCCCGCCAAAGCGGGAGACAATATCCCGGCCCTTGATCACTTCCCGCATTTTGGCCGAAATGAATTTCAGCACCTCATCGCCTACGATGTGGCCATATTTGTCATTGATGCGCTTGAAATAATCTACATCGACCATCACCAGGCACAGATTGCCGCGGGATTCGTTGGCTTCATCCGTGGCCTGTTCCAGCGTGGAGTCAAAGCCTTTGCGGTTCATCAGGCCGGTGAGGGCGTCGATCATCAGTTCTGAGTGCACCATTTCCAGTTGCTGGCGCAGGCCGATCAGTTCCCGTGACATGCAGGTCAGCTTGCTTTGCAGGCCGGTGTTGGTGTCCACCATTTCCTGGGTTTCACTGCTGAGGGCGTCAATAATCTGGAGAATTTTATCGCTGTCGAGGCCGCCGACTAGGCTTTGGGCATGGCTTTCCAGCTTGGCCTTGTAGCGCCCGGCCTCATCAGTGGCACCATTGATGTGCTGGCTGGATTCATTGACCAGCTGTTGCAGCTCGGCACGTAGTTTTTCGACTTCCTTCTCATCGTCACAGGCCAGGTAGTTATTGTACAGCTCATGACTGATTTCATCGGTGAAATGCTCGGCGCGCTTGATGGTGGCGTCGATGGACTGGTTCAGTGCGGCATTGCAGCCCGCGACATATTCATACCAGACCGCGTAGTTTCTCGGGGTAGGGGGGACGCCATACTGCATCAGCAGTGGCAGCGCCAGACGCAATAGTTCCGCCGCGGGTTTTTGTGACTTGGGTAAGTTCACTGTCTTGATTCTGTCTGTCTGTTTGGCGGCCTCCTTGCTCTGCCCGTTAATGTTTTTTATGAAATCATTAAATGTAAAGCCCAATGTATTATATCGTAAGTAAACGAAAAAACATTAAGGAGATACTGATTGATTCGGTCGTGACGGATGCTGAAACGAGTTCAGTACGGGCCTGAGCCGGTATCCAGGCCTTTGATTTTTATGGATTACTCACCACGCTCGTTCTGCGAGCGTTCAACATGTCAGCGCTTTTGTCCGGCTGTGAGCTACCTGTCATCATGCTATGATGCGGCTTCTTTCTATAAAGGGTTTGGAGAATGACGATGGGACCCCCGGTAACGCCTCTGCTGGCGGCTGATATCATCATTGAGCTGAATGACCATGCCCGACAGATCGTCCTGATTGGGAGAAAAAATCCCCCTCTGGGTTGGGCCCTGCCGGGCGGCTTTGTCGATGTCGGTGAAACTGTGGAGCAGGCGGCAGCACGTGAGGCGCAGGAAGAAACCGGTTTGATCGTGCACCTGAAATGCTTGCTGGGCTGCTACTCGGCGCCCGGCAGAGATCCTCGTGGACATACCGCAAGCCTGGTTTACGTGGCCCATGCCGACGGTCTGCCCGAGGCCCGGGATGATGCCGCCATGACACAGCTTGTTGATCCTGAGCAGATAGATTTAGAACTGGTTTTTGATCATGGCAAAATACTTGCCGATTACTGCATCTTGCGGAATACGGGGTACGCACCCCAGTGGGGGCGGGCCTTTCAGAAAGCGTCTGCGGAGCGGGTCGTAGCGCGTGGTGCTGAGCGATGAAATGCCCTGAATTACTGGCTCCCGCCGGCACCCTGAACAATCTGCGCTATGCGCTGGCCTATGGCGCCGATGCGGTTTATGCCGGTATGCCGCGTTATAGCCTGCGGGTGCGCAATAATGATTTTCACCGCCTTGAGACGCTGCGTGCCGGTATTGAGACAGCCCATGCCTACGGCCGGAAATTTTATCTGGCCTGCAATGTGTTGCCCCATAACAGCAAGGTGAAAACCTTTATCGAAGACATCGGGGCGGTCATTGCGCTAAAGCCTGATGCGCTGATCATGGCGGACCCCGGTTTGATCATGATGGTGCGGGATCGCTGGCCTGAGATACCGGTGCATCTTTCGGTTCAGGCCAATACCATGAACTATGCCGGCGTCCACTTCTGGCAGGGCGTGGGTTTGCAGCGCATTATTCTTTCCCGGGAACTTTCCCTGCAGCAGGTGGCGGAAATCCGGCAGCAGTGCCCGGATATGGAGCTGGAGGT
This sequence comes from uncultured Gammaproteobacteria bacterium, assembly GCA_964519605.1. GTDB lineage: Bacteria > Pseudomonadota > Gammaproteobacteria > SZUA-140 > SZUA-140 > CAZFJS01. The sequence goes on along the minus strand of CAZFJS010000040.1, from coordinate 5,174 downwards.
CTTCGTCCATGGTGCGCTGTGCATCGCCTATTCGGGCCGTTGTCTGTTGTCAGGTTATTTCAATCATCGTGATCCCAACCAGGGCACCTGCACTAATGCCTGCCGCTGGCAGTATGACCTGCAGCAGACAACTTTTGACGCCAGTGGTGATGTGATGCCGCCTGCCGCCGCCGAGACCGCCTATGTGCTGGAGGAGCGGAGTCGGCCGGGTGAACTGATGCCTGTGGAGGAAGATGAGCATGGCACCTATATATTGAATTCCAGGGATTTGCGCGCCGTTGAGTATGTCGACAAACTGGTGGAGATCGGGGTCGATAGCCTCAAGATCGAAGGGCGTACCAAATCCCACTATTACGTGGCCCGGGCCACCCAGGCCTATCGTATGGCCATTGATGATGCCTTGCAGGGCCGGCCCTTCGATCCTGCCATGCTGGACATGCTGGACGGCCTTGCCAACCGGGGATATACCAGCGGTTTCCTCGACCGTCATCCGGCGGGTACTTACCAGAACTACGCTCAGGGCAGATCCGACAGTAACACGCAACGCTTTGTGGGCGAACTTGTCGATGATCCAGCGCCTGAAGGTATGGTGCTGGTTGCCGTGAAAAATAAATTCGCTGTCGGCGATCGACTGGAGCTGATTCTGCCGTCCGGCAATCACAGCTTTATCCTGCAGGGTATGGAGGATATGGAAGGCCGGCAGATCAGGGAGGTGCCCGGCGGAGGACATCGGGTCCATATTCCACTGGGCGAAGGGGATTTCTCCATGGGGCTGTTGGCCAGAAATCTGGCGGCATAAGCAATGTCCGATACTGCCCTGGATCCTCGCTGGGGTAGTGCTTCGCCGCTGCACGATCCGCGGTTGCTGGCTCATTTCACCCCACGGTCAACGGATGTTCTGATTACGACAGCGCCTAAAGCGGGGACGACCTGGATGCAGCAGATCCTGTATCAGAGTCGCGTGGGCGGTGACGATGGCTTCGCCTCCATCTATGAACAGGTACCCTGGCTGGAGCACCCCCGGGCGCACCAGTCCTGGCAGGAAACACTGCAGCAATATGAGGCAATGGCGGATCCCCGAATCTTCAAGACGCATTGCACTTACCCTCAGACGCCGGGTATCGGGATCGTCCGGATTATCCTGAGTTCCCGTGATCCGCGCGACTGTTGTGTCAGTTTCTATCATCATCTGCTGGCGATGACACCGGCGGCCAGGCAAGTCAGTGGTATCAACTTACCGACTTCATTTGATGAATATTTTCGGCACTGGCTCCATTTTGGTGCCTGGTATCGTAATGTGCGAAGCTGGTGGCCCCATTATCATGACCCCAATGTCCTGTGGTTACGTTTTGAAGACATGAAAAGGGATTTGTCCGATGCCCTGTCACACATTCTCCCTTTTCTGGGCTGGCGCTTGACAGCGGCCCAAACCAGACGTGTTCTGCATTACAGTGATTTTAGCTGGATGAAAGCACATGCAGAAAAGTTCACTCGTTTCGCTGCCAATGATGCCGCCTTGTTCAGGCCAGGTGGCTTTATTCGCAAGGGAGTGAGTGGTGACTATCGGAGCTTGTTGTCGACAGCACAGCAAAAATGTATTCTGGACAAGGCCGCTGCAGAGCTACCCGCTGACTGTATGGCCTTTCTTGGTTTAGCGCAGTCTGAATATGGGCGACGTTCTGGTGATTAGGTTTGCCAAGCGGCCCGGCATGCCACTAATATGGTGAAGAATATTGGCAACGAGCACGATGGAGAGATCATGCTGGAACTCAACCCGGAAATTGTCTGTTTCATTATCGCCAGGGCCCATGAATTCCATACCAAGGAAACGGTGGTGATACCGGAAGAACCCGACGCTTATGCCGATGACTGGGCCTTGCAGGTGCTGGCTGATCACGAGGATGATCTTACCTACCAGGAGATTAAGTCCACCATCGAGGATCTGGAGCCTGATCAGCAGGAGACGCTGGTAGCCCTGATGTGGCTGGGACGTGGCGATTACGATGTTGAAGAGTGGGCGCTCGCGTTGGCGGCTGCACATGAAGCCCACAACGAGCGCACGACTGAATATCTGGTTGCCACACCGCTGGTTGCCGACTATCTGCAAGAAGGCTTGTCGCTACTGGGTTATCACTGCGATGAGTAGAGTTTCGGTTTTCGCGGCATCCGGCTGACGGGCCGATGCTGCTGG
>CAZFJS010000040.1:0-2883 GCA_964519605.1 uncultured Gammaproteobacteria bacterium | reverse complement strand
ATGCTGCTGGTAGCAGCCACAGTGCTGACACATTATGAAACCCTGCGGTTTACTTCAATTATCGTGGAACGCACGACCCGCATACCGCCCCGTGCCCGTATTCTGGTGGTGATCTTCAACGCCTTCTTTGCTCATGTTTTAGAGATGACCTATTTTGCCGTCAGCTATTATATTCTGATCGAAGTATTTGCCGTCACCCGCGTGGAGGGGGTATTTACCGGCAGTTTCTATGAATATCTATATTTTTCCATTTCCAGCTATACCTCCCTGGGCCTGGGCGATATCTTTTTGCAGGGCCGGCTGCGCTTTCTTACCGGAGTCGAAGCCCTGATCGGACTGATGATGATCACCTGGACGGCATCCTTTACTTATCTCACGATGGAACAATTCTGGGGGCTGCACGGGCCAGTCGGGAAGAAACGGCGGTTATCACATTTTGGCCGTGGGAAAATTAAGCGCGCAGGCGAGGAGTAAATCAATTGAAACGCAAGTCTCATATCAATATCAAGGCCTATCACAACGAAGACTTTATGAACAGCCGGGATGCGCGATCATTGCGTATCCTGTCTGAGTATCACGAACCGGCCAGCCGTTTTGCCCGTTACGCAGTGGATGACACCATCGTTTTTCTGGGCTCTGCGCGACTGCTTTCACGTGCACAGGCACGCAAGGCACTTAAGATGGCAGAGGAGACCGGTGATGGCATCGAGCAGGCCAGGATCAATCTGAAGATGTCACAATACTATGAGGCAGCCCGCGAGCTGGCCTATCGTCTGACCGAATGGTCGAAAACATTATCGGATGAGGAACGACGTTTTGTAGTCTGCACTGGCGGCGGGCCGGGTATCATGGAGGCGGCCAATCGCGGTGCTTCTGAGGCCAAAGGAAAGAACATTGGTCTGACCATTTCGATTCCTATGGAGGAGTTTGATAACCCCTATGTTACCCGGGAGCTTTCTTTTCACTTCCACTATTTTTTTATGCGCAAATTCTGGTTCACTTATCTGGCGAAAGCGGTGCTGGTTTTCCCCGGTGGTTTCGGCACCCTGGACGAGTTGACAGAACTCCTGACCTTGCTGCAGACGGGCAAGATTCGTAAACATTTGCCCATCGTTCTGTTTGGCAAGGAGTACTGGCGTGAAGTGATCAATTTTGATGCCCTGATTAAGTACGGCACCATCAGTGCTGAAGATATGGAACTGCTTTTCCAGACGGATTCCATTGACGATGCCTATGATTATGTCGTTGCCCAACTCAGCCGTTATGCGCTGGATGAGAAGGGCGCGATTCTCTAGGCTAAGAATTAATGCGCCGATATGCTCCTTTATGCATAGCATTAAAGGCATCTTCATGTGCCGGTTTTTCGTCGGAATCCCAGCTTTTTTTTTGTAGATAAAGCAATCTTATTAGTGTAGGCTAAACTGCTTGCAGCAATTTGATTCCAGGTGATTGGCAAGGTCATCATAAGCATTGCCCGCAATATTCCTGTCAAGTTCTGCCGGTTTTAAGTGTTAATTTTTGTGACGAGGTATTTGCGATGGCAACAGGAAAAGTCAAATGGTTCAATGAATCGAAAGGCTACGGGTTTATCTCTCCCGATGATGGCAGCAAGGATGTGTTCGTACATTTTTCATCGATTCAGGGTGATGGATTCAAGACACTCGTTGAAGGTCAGGCGGTCAATTTTGAAACAGAAGATGGCCCCAAGGGGAAGCAGGCGCTGCATGTGACGCCTGCATAAGGGGTGATGGGGGCAGCGCAGTCTGCCCCCGTTCTTTTCTGAGCCCCCAAAAGAAGCGTCGCCAGCCCGCGTTTTAATTTCAAGCTTTCCCACCGACCCGGAGGCATAGGTCACATTCAGCAGGCAGGATATTTCCCACTGCTCGAGTGAAGAGACGCCATGCCGGTCACGGTAGCCTGCCAGGATTTTTCGGAGATCTATCCGCTTGAGCGGATATCGCTTATGCCCTCCCTATGGCCAAATATTACAGACTCTGTTAAATTGCCCCGCAGAAAAGGCTAAGAAAAAATAATGGCAACTCCTGTGCTAATTTGTGACGATTCCAGTCTGGCGCGCAAGCAGCTGGCACGTACCTTGCCGACTGATTGGCATGTCGATGTGAGTTTCTCCCAGAACGGTATCGAGGCGCTTGCAGCACTCAGAGCGGGCAAAGGCGATGTGCTGTTTCTCGATCTCAATATGCCGGAGATGGATGGCTATGAGGTTCTGCAGACGATTCGTCAGGAAAACCTGAACACCAGGGTGATCGTTGTTTCCGGGGATATTCAGCCGGAAGCGATACAACGGGTGATGGCGATGGGGGCACTCGTTTTTCTTAAAAAGCCGGTAGTGGCAGCGCAGCTGGTGAAGACGCTGCAACATTTCGGCATACACGGTAGTCAATCGGCAGGCGCGCAGGCCGGAGAAAAAGTTGAGCCATTAACCACTTCAGGGGAAGCGGACATTGATTACTGGGATTGCTACCGGGAAGTCGCCAATGTAGCCATGGGCCGAGCCGCTGACATGCTGGCCAGGTTGCTGGAAATCTTTGTCATCATGCCGCTTCCTCATGTCAATATGCTGACCCGCGGTGAATTGAGTATGGCGCTTGCCCAGGCGGGTGAAAATGGCAAGGCAACTGCCATCTGTCAGGGTTTTATCGGCAGTGGTATCGCCGGGGAGGCGCTGCTGATCTTTCATGAGTCCTGCCTGAGCGATATTGCCGCGCTGCTGAATTACCACGGTGAGATCAATGATCATATCAGGATCGAACTACTAATGGATATCGCGACCATTCTGATCGGTGCCTGTCTGAAAGGAATTACCGATCAGCTGGATATCAGCTTCAGCCAGGGGCAGCCGCTGGTGTTGGGGCATCATGT
>CAZFJS010000039.1:10568-13814 GCA_964519605.1 uncultured Gammaproteobacteria bacterium | reverse complement strand
CACTGCCCGGCTTCGTGAGTTGTTCCGGTGACCATCACAATGATGAGATGATGGGCGATCCCCCCATGATGGGAAGGGCACCGGCCTCACCGCCAGCCCGAAAAACGCCCGCGAATTCAGCGCGCAATCAAGACCAAACCGTTCGGCAGTTCTGCTCCGGCTGCCACGCCGCCCCTGATCCGGGACAACATAGGGCACAGGAATGGCCGGCCATCGTGGCCAGAATGAGGCAACATATGGTGCGTATGGGACGCGTGGCTCCCGACTCACAGCAGCTCGGCGACATTATCGATTTCCTGCAATCTCACGCCAGCGCGCAGCCCTGACAGCCAGCGCCTCGCGAGGCATCAAGTATCAACCCGCAACCTTCAACTCCAGGAAAACCCTGTCAGCTTCCAACCTGACCGGATAACTCCCGGCACAGCCCTGATCCGGCGCCACAGCCTGACCGTCTGCCAGATCGATCACCCAATTGTGCAGCGGACAACTGACCCGCCGACCGAAGACGATCCCCTGGGAAAGCGGTCCTTTTTTATGGGGACACTGATCCCGCAGGGCAAACACCTCATCCACTGCGGTACGAAACAGGGCCACATCACCTTCTGCTGTCTTGAGGACGCGCGCACCCTGCCTGGGAATATCCTCTACCACACCCACTTCAATCCATTTTTTCATTTGCTCTGCCTCTATCAATCGCCGCTTTCCGTTGTCAGCCCACCTGCCGCAAGGGGATAAATTCATGCCGGTCCACCCCATGCTGCGCCCGCTCGGCCCAGGGATCCTCCTGGGACAAGCGCTGGGAGGCCAGAAAACGCTCGGACAACTCCCGGCGTGTGGCGGCATCCTCGACAATCCGTTGCTTCACATGACTCAAGCCTACCCGCTCGAGCCAGGGTGCCGTGCGCTCCATGTAATGCCCTTCCTCGCGATAGAGTTGCAGAAAAGCCGCGCAATATTCCTTGACTTCCTCCTCGCTGCTCACCTTGCACAACAACTCCGTGGCTCGCACCCTGACGCCACCGTTACCCCCCACATGCAGCTCCCAGCCAGAATCCACTGCGACCACACCGAAATCCTTGATGGTGGCTTCGGCGCAATTACGCGGACAACCGGAAACCGCCATCTTCACCTTGTGGGGTGTCCAGGAACCCCAGGTCATTTTCTCCAGTTGCACGCCCATCCCCATGGAGGCCTGGGTGCCGAAACGGCACCACTCGGAACCCACACAGGTCTTGACGGTGCGTAAAGACTTGCCATAGGCATGACCGGATACCATGCCTGCCTTGTTCAGATCCCCCCAAACCGCGGGCAGATCCTCCTTTTTCACCCCCAGCAGGTCGATGCGCTGCCCGCCGGTCAGCTTGACAGTGGGAATCCGGAATTTTTCCGCCACGTCGGCAATGGCGCGGAGTTCCGCCGGATTGGTCAAACCACCCCAGAGGCGTGGCACCACGGAGTAACTGCCATCCTTCTGAATATTGGCATGTACCCGCTCATTGATGAAACGCGAGTGGGGATCATCCTCAACCTCAGCCGGCCAGGTGGAAATCAGATAATAATTGAGTGCCGGCCGGCAGACCGCGCAACCATCTGCTTGCCGCCATTCCATATATTGCATCACTGCAGGAACAGAGATCAGATGCTGCTCGCGAATCACCTTGCGTACATCGTCATGGCTATACTCCGTGCAAGGACACAGGGCCTTCTTCGCCGGCGCCACGGAATAATCGTTGCCCAGGGTGGACATGAGGATCTGCTCCACCAGGCCGGTACAGGAACCGCAGGAAGAAGAGGCCTTGGTATGGGCGCGCACCTCTTCCAGGGTGAACAGCCCCTTCTCGGTAATCGCCCGCACCACATCCCCCTTGCAAACCCCATTACAGCCGCAGACCTCCATGTCATCGCTCATGGCGGCGGCGGCATTCTCGCCGCTGTGACCGGCATCCCCCAAATGGGCCTGTCCAAACAGCAGTTGATCACGAAAATCCGCCACACTGGTGCCGTCCCGCATCAACTGGAAATACCAGCTGCCATCAACCGTGTCGCCATACAACACGGCACCGCGGATGCGATTGTCCTGCAACACTACTTTTTTGTAGATTCCCCGCGCGGCGTCCTTGATGACAATGTCTTCACAATCTTCATCGCCATGAAACTCCCCGGCGGAAAACAGCTCGATGCCGGTCACCTTGAGTTTGGTGGAAATCACCGAGCCCTCATAGCGGGCATAACCCAGGTGGGCCAGATGATTGGCGCAGACCTTGGCCATCTCGAACAGCGGCGCCACCAGGCCGTAGGTTTCCCCACGATGCTGCACACATTCCCCAATGGCGTAAATGCGGGGATCATAGGTCTGCAGGGTATCATTGACCATCACACCCCGTTCGCAATACAGTCCCGACTCCCGGGCCAGCTCGATATTGGGCCGGATACCCACGGCCATGACCACCACATCCACGGGGATTTCCGTACCGTCCCGAAAGCGTATACCACGCACCCGATCTTCGCCCAGGATCGCCTCGGTCTGCGCCTCCATCAGAAAATTCAGGCCGCGCGCCTCCAGCGCACATTTGAGCAATTCGGCTGCCGGCTTGTCCAGCTGACGTTCCATCAAGCGGTCCAGTAAATGCACCACGGTGACTTCCATGCCACGCTCTTTCAGTCCATTGGCGGCCTCCAGGCCCAGCAGCCCGCCACCAATGACCACCGCCCGCCGGTAACGGCCGCTGACATCGAGCATGGCATTGACATCGTGAATATCACGGAAGGTGATGACGCCTTCCAGATCCTTGCCCGGCACCGGGATCATCACCGGCGAGGAACCAGTGGCCAACAGCAAGCGATCATAAGGCTCGATGATACCGCCTTCAGCAGTCACCTGGCGTCTACCCCGGTCGATGGCCGTCACTTTCCGGCCGGCATGCAGCCTGATGCCGTGCTCACGATACCATTGCATGTCATTCAGCATGATATCTTCCAGGGTCTTTTCACCAGACAGCACCGGGGACAGCAAGATTCGATTGTAATTACCGAAAGGTTCAGCACCAAAAACGGTAATATCATATTTATCCGGGGCGATCTTCAGCAATTCCTCCAGGGTGCGCACCCCGGCCATGCCATTACCGATCAGAACCAGTTTCTCTTTCATCAGGACGCTCTCCGCAGCACATAAACAACAGTATTAAATGTCATATAGCAAAATACATGCCATATCAATATGTTATCCCAACTGACTGTTATACATGT
>CAZFJS010000039.1:6787-10468 GCA_964519605.1 uncultured Gammaproteobacteria bacterium | reverse complement strand
AGGACTGGGTTACGATCATATAACGATCTTTTCCGGATGATTTCCTGTCCGCCGCGACTGGAGCCGTGTTCGAGTTCAAACACCAACTCCATGGCGTCCCCTATGCGTTGTTGCCTGTCAACTTCAAGCACGCTGGCCAACACAGAATCCAGCCATGCCGGCAGATCAGGACGATAGTGCATGAGCGGGGTATACCTGGAGAAACGGGGTCGTGAAAAGGCTTCAATCTCACCATAAGGGTAAGGTCCTGCACTAAACATCCGATAGATGCTGACACCCAGAGCGTAGACATCTGACTGGATATCCCCTTGTTGTCCGGCAAATAACTCCGGGGCCATATAACTGGGCGTTCCTGGAATCTCATCAGTATCAGCACCCTGAATACCTGGCAGCCTGGTGACCCCCAGGTCAAGTAATTTCACATTCAATTGGTCGTGGATCATGACATTCTCAGGCTTGATGTCACGGTGGATAACATTCAAGCGATGAAGCGCATAAACCGCTTTTGCTAGCTTAACTGCGATGCTGACACCCTCATCCAGACTTATCCTGGGTGTTCGCAGCAACCTTTGCTCCAGCGTTTCCCCTGCATAATAGGGCATCACGGTATACAGCTGCGTTTGCAGCGCTGACAACGGCTTAATGATTTCACACACCCAGGGACTGCGTATCCGGCTGGCAACCCAGGATTCCCGCACAAATGCCTGTCGATAAGCCTGATCACTGATCACCCTGGGTTGTGGAAATTTTATGACTACCGGCAGCTGATGCTGCACATCCTCGCCAAGAAAGACGGCGCTGTAACGGTTATTCGCAATCATCCGGTCAATCTTGTAACCGTCGATCTCATCGCCTAATGCCGGTATCTTTTTAACCGGCAATGCCTCAGCAGATAATTCTAAGATGGACTGCTCCCTGGGTGGGAGACTCAAGACATCGATGACAATCGCAGTCATGTTGTCACTGCTGCCGCTACTGAAAGACCTATCGACGATACGCTCGGCTTCCTCCTGAGGAGAGCGCCGCTCTGCCAATAATTCGTAAAGTTTTTTATCAGACAAGACACCGTGTACCCCATCGCTGCATAGGAGCAAACGATCATGCTCATCATTTTGTTCTACATGGTGGTCTACCCTTAAAGACTCCTCAATCCCGATGGCTCGATAGAGCACATGCCTGAAATCCGGGTGACTACGTGTGTGGTCTGTTGTTAATCGTTGCAGGCGATTGCTTCGTAAACGGTAGATGCGTGTATCGCCCACATGTATCACATGGCACTCATGACCCCGCAGGATAACAGCACTGAATGTCGTCGCCATCCCCTCAAGACAGGGATCCGTTGTACCTTGAGAGAGAATCCAGCGATTGATGGCGGTTAATATACGACCTGCCGCATGCTCTATGGAAAGAGTTTCCGGGCTACTATAGTAGCCATCAATAAAGCTCCGAACCGCAGTTTCTGCTGCCTGCCTGCCTCCCCTGGCACCTCCGACACCATCGGCAACGGCAGCAACCAGCCCCTTGAATCTGCGTTGACTTGGATTCCCTTCAAAGATCCCGCAATAATCCTGGTTGGCGTCCCTTTTGCCTGTCGCGCTGGCAAAACCTACATGGCATTGGAGTTGCGGGTGGCTGGACATTCGATCACACTAAATGCGCGCAGTGGTTACCGCAGCAGAACCCCAGGTTGTGCGCCACCGCATCTTTACCCGAATCAATCCACAGAATGCCAACACCGCCAGGCCAGAAAATACTATAAAGCCCGACTGATAACTTCCCGTGTACTGCAGGGAGAAACCCAGGCTGGTCGCCAGATAAAATCCCCCCACACCACCGGCCATGCCCACAAGACCAGTCATCACCCCGATTTCCTTACGGAAACGTTGCGGCACTAATTGAAAAACCGAGCCATTGCCCATACCCAGCGCCAACATAGCCATAAAAAATAAAGCAAAGGCAAGCCATACCGATTCAGGTGAAAATGACACTGCAAACATTGTGATAGTCACCAGCAAATAAAGAATTTGTAATGAGCGTATACCCCCAACCCGGTCCGCCAGGGCCCCACCGACAGGGCGCAGCAGGGAGCCGGCAAAAACACAGGCAGCGGTAAGATAGCCCGCCGTGGATGGCTCAAGGCCGTACTGGCCATTGAAGTAGATCACCAGACTGGATGCCAGCCCAACAAAGCCACCAAAAGTCACTGAATAGAAAAACATAAACCACCAGGTATCGGGGTCTTTTAAAACACTAAAATAGGCGTTTAACTTCTGGGGCGGCGGGCATTCGGGCGAGTCTTTAGCCATGAACGAATAAGCAATTAAGGTGATCACCAAAGGAATAATGGCAATCGCAAATACATTATTCCAGCCATAGATATCTGCAAGCCCTGGCGCAAATAAAGCAGCAAAGACTGTCCCGGAATTACCGGCACCCGCAATACCCAGTGCAATCCCCTGATATTCCGGGGGGTACCATCGTGAAGCAAGCGGCAGCGCTACGGCAAAGGATGCCCCCGCGACACCGAGCAAAACACCCATCACATAAAGCTCATTGATATTATGTATGCCAGACAGCCACCCCCACAATAAGGCAGCGATCACAATCAGTTGTCCCATCTGACCGGTTTTCTTCGGTCCAAAATGATCCACCAGCCAACCAAATGGTACGCGTAATAATGCCCCCGCCAACACGGGTACGGCGACCATTAAACCTTTCTGTGCGGCATCCAGCTGCAGTGCCTCGGCGATATGGACGCCTAGCGGACCAAGAATGACCCAAACCATAAATGCCATATCGAAATACAGAAAGGCTGCAAATAGTGTGGGGCTATGACCCGCCTTCATAAAAGCTTTGATGTTCATCATCCACCTAAAATTATTTAAAGCGACTGATGCTTGCTGCATTAAATATGCCAATATTATTTACTCATAAATATCAGTGTATTATGTTAATTATTCAAGAATAACGGCTTTGTTAGTGATCCCTGACGTACAAAATTAGCGCTGTGTAACCGGGATTGCACAGAAACAGTGCCTGATCAGCGGGTGTCTGCCGCTATAAAAATTCAGCGCCGCCTCCCAGCAGCCGTTGGCCCACTTAATATCGGGCAACGCCACTACCAACGGCAGGCTAAACAGATTTTTTTCCCCGCATCTCTTGACTCTCGTTTTTTCGCCCCTATTATTATTGGCACTCGCAGGCTCGGAGTGCCAGACGGCACGAAAAAACCCGACTGCTTTGTGATTTACTATTTGTTTTTAAACAATTTTCCTAGGGAGGTTAGACAACCCATGAGTATCAGACCCTTACATGATCGTGTCATCATCCGCCGCAAGGAGGAGGAACGCACCAGCCCCGGCGGCATCGTCATCCCGGATTCCGCCACGGAAAAACCTATCCGCGGGGAAATCATTGCTGTGGGCAATGGCAAGTTGCTGGAAAACGGCGATGTGCGACCACTGGATGTGCATGTAGGCGATGAAGTCCTGTTTGGCAAATACTCCGGCACCGAAGTTAAGGTGGATGGCGAGGATCTGGTCGTGATGCGTGAAGACGACATCATGGCTGTGGTCGAAGCTTAACAGCAACCCGAGTCAAGCAACTCCAAACCAGAATTGTAAAGAGGAATACGAGTATGTCAGCAAAAGAAGTGAAATTCAGCACTGAAGCCCATCATCG
>CAZFJS010000039.1:4059-6687 GCA_964519605.1 uncultured Gammaproteobacteria bacterium | reverse complement strand
CCATCCTGCAGGAAGGGATCAAGGCCGTAACCTCCGGCATGAACCCCATGGATCTCAAGCGCGGTATCGACAAAGCTGTTAGCGCGGCTGTGGGCGCCATGCACACCATCTCCCAGCCCTGCACCGACGACAAATCCATTGCCCAGGTAGGCACGATTTCCGCCAACTCCGATGAAGCCATTGGCCGGATCATTGCCGATGCCATGGGGAAAGTCGGTAAGGAAGGTGTCATCACTGTCGAGGAAGGCTCCGGTCTGGAGAATGAGCTGGAAGTGGTTGAGGGTATGCAGTTCGATCGTGGTTACCTGTCGCCTTATTTCATCAATAACCAGCAGAGCATGTCGGCAGAACTGGAAAACCCTTATGTGCTGCTGTATGACAAGAAGATCTCTAACATCCGCGACCTGCTGCCGCTGCTCGAGGGCGTGGCCAAGTCCGGCAAACCCTTGCTGATCATTTCCGAAGACGTGGAAGGTGAGGCACTGGCCACCCTGGTGGTCAACAACATTCGCGGCATCGTCAAGGTAGCCGCTGTCAAGGCACCGGGCTTCGGCGACCGCCGCAAGGCCATGCTGGAGGATATCGCCATCCTCACCGGCGGACAGGTGATTTCCGAAGAAGTGGGCCTGTCACTGGAGAAAGCCACGCCTGAGGAACATCTGGGCAGTGCCAAGAAGATCCAGATCACCAAGGATAACACCACCATTATCGATGGCGCCGGCAAACCCGCCGACATCGAGGCCCGGGTCACTCAGCTCCGCGCCCAGGTGGAAGAATCCAGCTCCGACTATGATCGTGAAAAGCTGCAGGAGCGGGTCGCCAAGCTGGCCGGTGGTGTGGCTGTCATCAAGGTGGGTGCCGCAACCGAGATCGAAATGAAGGAGAAGAAGGCACGCGTGGAAGATGCACTGCACGCCACCCGTGCCGCTGTTGAAGAAGGAGTGGTCGCCGGTGGCGGCGTCGCCCTGATCCGTATCCTGCAGGCGCTTAGCGAGCTCAAAGGGGCCAATCACGATCAGGACGCAGGCATCAACATCGCCAAGCGCGCCATGGAGGAACCGCTCCGCCAAATCGTCAGCAATGCCGGCGATGAGCCCTCAGTAGTGCTGAACAAGGTGGCTGAAGGCAGTGGTAACTTCGGCTATAACGCAGCCAATGGTGAGTACGGCGACATGGTGGCATTCGGTATTCTGGATCCCACTAAAGTCACCCGCACCGCGCTGCAGAATGCTGCTTCGATTGCCGGCCTGATGATCACCACCGAAGCCATGGTGGCGGAAATCCCGCAGGACGACAAGGCAGCAGGTGCCGGCATGCCCGATATGGGTGGTATGGGCGGCATGGGTGGCATGGGCGGCATGATGTAGAGGACGCTCACCCTACTGCCCTGGCAGTCAGGCCCTGCCAGCGGGAAACCGCTGGCAGGGCTTTTTATCGCCTGGATCCGCGAGACCTGGGCAGGGTTGCCAGGTTTATGACCAGGAGAGACGCGATGAGGCCTCCTCTGCCTCATCGGACTCCAGGCTCAGGCCACTGCCGGCGCTTTCGGCATCCTTTTCCTCCAGATCAATGCGCAGGCGCAGATTGTTTTGCGAGTCGGCATTGCGCAGGGCCTCCTCATAGGAAATCCGTCCCGCCTTGTACAGCTTGTACAAAGCAGCATCGAAGGTCTGCATGCCAACATTCTCAGAACGCTCCATGATATCCTTAATTTTATGGATTTCCCCCTTGAGAAGCAGATCAGAAATCACCGGGGTACCCAGCAGGATCTCGAAGGCAGCAGCCCGCTTACCATCCAGGGTGGGCAACAGACGCTGGGAAATAATGCCACGCACATTGAGCGACAAATCCATCAACAGCTGCCGCTGACGATCTTCGGGAAAGAAATTGATAATGCGATCGAAGGCCTGGTTGGAATTGTTGGCGTGCAGCGTGGAAATCGCCAGATGGCCGGTCTCGGCAAAGGCGATGGCGTGCTCCATGGTCTCACGATCGCGGATTTCACCGATCAGAATCACATCCGGCGCCTGACGCAGGGTGTTCTTGAGGGCCTCCTGATAACTGTTGGTATCGTCACCCACTTCGCGCTGGGTCATGATTGAACGTTTGTGACTGTGGACATATTCGATGGGATCTTCAATGGTGATAATGTGTCCCGCGCTGTTGCTATTGCGATAGTCGATGAGGGCGGCAAGTGAAGTGGATTTACCCGAACCGGTGGCACCGACAAAAAGGATCAGACCACGCTTCTGCATCACCAGTTTTTGCAGTATTGATGGCAGACCCAGCTCTGTCATGCTGGGAATCTTGGTCTTGATATTACGGATCACCAGACCGATATGATTACGCTGCTTGAAAATATTGACACGGAAACGTCCGATCTTGGAATCTGCCAGTGCCAGATTCATTTCCGGACTCTTCTCGAAGGCGGCGATCTGCTCCTGATCCATAATTTTATAGGCAATCATTTTGGTGCCGCCAGGAGGCACTGGCGACTTGTCTACCGCCATCATCTGCCCCTGAATTCGCATACTGGGGGGTGCCCCGACGGTAAGATAGAGATCTGAGGCATCCTTGGCCACCATAAGTTTGAGATAATCTTTGAAGTCCATGGGTTTTTCCCTTATG
>CAZFJS010000039.1:0-3959 GCA_964519605.1 uncultured Gammaproteobacteria bacterium | reverse complement strand
GCGGTGCTGCAGGACTTCCCGGCGGAGATCCGCCGACGGGTACGCGCTGACTGGGACAACTTCATCCGGGAAACCACTGCGCAGGGCCTGCGAGCACCCGGGCATGAGGACTTCCTCAAGAGCCTCGCGCGAGTCTGGGCCTGTAGCGAGTTCGCCTCCCAGAGCTGCATCAGCCACCCGGCCATGCTAGAGGCGCTGCTACGCAGCGGCGACCTGCTGCGTGACTACGCCAACGACCACTATCGTCATCTACTACAGCAGGTGACACAGAAGGTTCATGAAGAAGCTGCACTGAGCGGATTACTGCGCCGGATTCGCCGCCGTGAAATGCTTCGTATTGCCTGGCGCGACCTGGCCGGCTGGGCATCGCTGGAGGAAACACTCCGGGATCTGTCCGCCCTGGCGGAGGCCATCATCAACAGCAGTCTGCACTGCCTGTACGCCTGGCACTGCCAGACATTCGGCACCCCCTGGGATGAAGCCCGCCGCCATCCCCAAACGATGGTGGTACTGGGCATGGGAAAGTTGGGCGCCAGCGAACTCAATTTTTCATCCGACATCGATCTGATCTTCGCTTATCCCGAGGAGGGTGAAACCCGCGGCAAAGCTCGCCATCTCAGCAACGAAGAATTTTTTACCCGCCTCGGGCAGGCGCTGATCGGGCTGCTGCATACGGCCACCTCCGAAGGGCGGGTGTACCGGGTGGATATGCGCCTGCGACCCTATGGTAATAGCGGACCACTGGCCATGAGCTTCGCCGCCATAGAGGATTATTATCAGTCCCAGGGGCGCTCATGGGAACGCTACGCCATGGTCAAGGCGCGCCCGGTAGGCGGAGATCCCCACCTGGGAGAACGGCTGATGAACATCCTGAGACCCTTCGTCTACCGCCGTTATCTGGATTACAATGCCCTGGAATCCTTGCGCGAAATGAAGGCGATGATCGATCATGAGGTGACAAGCCGCAACCTGCAGGACAACATCAAACTGGGACCCGGCGGTATCCGGGAGGTGGAATTCATCGGCCAGGCCTTCCAGTTGATCCGGGGTGGCCGCGAACCTGAGCTCCAGATCCGTGGCATTCTGGAAGTGTTGGCGCGTTTAGAGGCGCATGGCCATCTGCCAGCCGATGCGCGCCAGGAACTCACCGCCGCCTACCGCTTCCTGCGACGCACGGAAAACCGCCTGCAGGCCTGGGCAGACGAACAAACCCATCACCTGCCAGAGAATAAAGCCAGCCGCCAGCGCCTCGCCCTGTCTATGGGCTTTCGCAATTGGCACGCTTTCCTGAAGCAGCTGGACATCCATCGACAGCAGGTAACGCATCACTTCGCCCAGGTATTTACCGCCCCCCAGCTGTCCAGCGGTGGCCAGGCCGCCGAACCGCTTATCAACGATCTGGCCGCCACCTGGCGGAGCGCCATTAGCGACAATGAAGCAAAACAGCGTCTGACCCAGCTTGGCTTCGGCAACGCCGACGAAGTATTGCGCCGCTTGCAGCTACTCCGGCAAAGTCATGCCTGTCGGATGCTCAGCAGTCACGGACGGCAACGCCTGGATCAGTTGATGCCCTTGCTGCTCAGGGCGGTTGCTACCGGCGATACGCCCGATACAACGCTGCCCCGTATTCTGAATCTTGTCGAAGCCGTACTGCGCCGCACGGCCTATCTGGCACTACTGGCGGAAAAACCCATGGCCTTGTCGCAACTCGTCAAATTATGCGCCGCCAGCCCCTGGATCGCCGAGATGCTGGCACGGCAACCACTACTGATGGATGAACTGCTGGATCACCGCGCGCTTTACGCCCCACTGAGCAAAGCCGCACTACAAGAAGAATTGCAGATGCTGCTGAACGCGATCCCCGACGAGGATCAGGAACAGCAAATGGAACGGCTGCGCTACTTCAAGCAGGTCAATGTATTGCGGGTGGCAGCGGCCGACATCATGGGCATCATGCCACTGATGACCGTCAGCGATTATTTGACCGCGATCGCCGAAGTCATCCTGGCGCGTGCTCTGCTGCTGGCAGAGCAACATATGCGCCGTCGCCGGCCGTCGGCCGGGGCGGCTCCCGGTATGGCCATTATCGGCTACGGCAAGCTGGGCGGTACCGAGCTGGGATATGGCTCCGATCTGGATCTGGTTTTTCTCTACCCTGGCGGCCAGACGGCGCAGCAAAACTATTATGTCCGCCTGGCCCAATATCTCATCCACCTGCTGAATACCCAGACGGCCGCCGGGGTGCTCTACGAAGTCGATATGCGCCTGCGTCCCAACGGTTCTTCCGGCTTGCTGGTCAGTGCTATCAAGGCCTTTGAGGAATACCAGCAGAAAGATGCCTGGACCTGGGAACACCAGGCGATTGTCAGGGCGCGTTTCATCGCCGGCAACCCCGCCATCGCCCACCGCTTTAGTGCTATCCGACGGCGGGTGCTGACCCAGCCACGGAATGCCGATGGTCTGCGCCGGGAAATCACGGATATGCGCCGGCGCATGCGGGAAAATCTGCCCACCCGCCCTGATCAGCGCTTTAATATCAAGCAGGACCGCGGCGGCATTGCGGATATTGAATTCATCGTCCAGTTCGGTGTCCTGCGCTGGGCACGCGAGCACCCCGCACTGTTGGATTGGACTGATAATATCCGTCTGCTGGAATCCTTTAGTCGAGAGGGCCTGCTGGCTGTGCATGATAGCCGGCTTCTCTGTGATGCCTACCGCGTATACCGCAAGACTTTGCACCAGCTGGTACTACAGGAACAAGCGCCCCTGGTCAGCCGGGAAAAATTCGCAAAATACCGCCATGGCGTGAGGGCTATCTGGGATCGACTCATTGGCTGAGCCGATCACCGGCGTGAAATAGCGGGATTTTTTGGCTACAATCCCTGAAGGTACCACTACCAGGCACGAATCGAATGACTTAATGACGTTCTGAATTAATTTTTTTGTCATTCCGGCCTCTGCCGGAATCCAGTAAGCTACGACATGCTAAACTCTGGATGCATAAACTGCTTGCGCTTCATCCGGCATCCGGGTCTTTGATTTATTACGAGTTCCGGCCTGCGCCGGAATGACAATAGTGGAATTATACAACGCTTGCTTAATTTATTTTTGGAGAAATATCAGTAATGGGCATGGCAGGAATGGAAGACCGTGATGGCGTCATCTGGTTAGATGGTGAACTGGTTCCCTGGCGCGAGGCCAAGGTCCATGTGCTCACCCACACGCTACACTATGGACTGGGGGTCTTCGAGGGTATCCGCGCCTACAAAACGGGTCAGGGTACGGCAATTTTCCGCCTCCAGGCCCACACCGACCGCCTGTTCCACTCTGCCCATATTCTTGGCATGCCCATGCCTTACGACAAAGACACCATCAATGCCGCCATCTGCACTGCCGTCCGCGACAACAGTATGGAATTCGGCTATATCCGCCCCATGTGCTTCTACGGCGCCGAGGGTATGGGCCTGCGGGCCGATAACCTCAAAACCCATGTCATGGTCGCCGCCTGGCCCTGGGGGGCCTATATGGGCGCCGAAAATATTGAAAAGGGCATCCGCGTGCGCACATCTTCCTATACCCGCCATCATGTTAACATCACCATGTGCAAGGCAAAATCCAACGGTAACTATATCAATTCCATCCTGGCGCTCAATGAAGCCCTGGCCTGCGGCTGCGACGAAGCGCTGCTGCTGGATGCCCAGGGCTATGTCGCGGAAGGTAGCGGCGAAAACATTTTCATCGTCCAGGACGACATGTTATATACACCGGAGCTCACTTCGGCACTGGACGGCATCACCCGCGATACCATTTTTCAGCTGGCAGCAGAGATGGGCATCCCGGTCAGGGAAAAGCAGATCACCCGGGATGAGGTCTACATAGCCGATGAGGCCTTCTTTACCGGCACTGCCGCGGAAGTCACCCCGATTCGTGAACTCGACGGCCGGACAATTGGCGCAGGC
>CAZFJS010000038.1:12458-13933 GCA_964519605.1 uncultured Gammaproteobacteria bacterium | reverse complement strand
GGATTGCGGATCACGAACTGTGCGCCTTCCAGGCCCTCGGTGTAATCGATTTCAGCCCCGATAAGATACTGGAAGCTCATAGGATCAACCAGAAAGGTAACCCCGCCCTTTTCCAGAACGGCATCGCCTTCATTAACGGTCTCATCGAAGGTAAAACCATACTGAAAACCCGAGCATCCGCCACCCATGATATAGACACGGAGTTTCAGGGCCTCATTGTTTTCCTCTTCGATCAGCGAGCGGACCTTGGTGGCCGCGCTATCAGTAAACTTGATGGTGGGCTCTTCAGGTAATTCCGATGCAACTGCACTCATGGTTCTGCTCCTGTCATATTGACCTAATGATATTATTTCGCAGCAAAATAGTCAAGTATTGGCCTCGCTGGCGCTGGCCTGCGGTACAGGTTCTTCATCCAGGTGGACCAGATTACCGTTGACCTCCGCCCCCATGGCGACTTCGATACGATTATAATACACATTGCCCGTAATCCGGGCATTGGCTGCCAACTCAACCGTCTCCGCGGAATAGATATCCCCGATCACCAGACCGTTGACCACCACGCAAGGCGCCCTGATTTCACCTTCGATAATGCCCTTGTCACTCAGCACCAGCAAGGTGGGGCCCTCGTTATCAGCAGTCACATTACCCTGAATCTTGCCATCGACATGGAGACCGCCGCTAAAATCGATATTGCCATGCAGCTCGGTCTGCCGCCCAATCAAGGTATCCACCTTATCAGCCTTGTATTTCTTTCCGTTTCCCCACATCAATGTTTCCTCCTTAACAGGCCCTAACTAAGCGATCACATCCGACCAGTTATAGGTCTTTTCTGCCGACACAGCCTTTTTTCCCTGCGGAATACTTTTCAGAATAATCCGCAGAGGTAAAAACCCCTCTGGCAACTCAAAATCCCCTTGCAGCTCCTGAAAATATTTAAATCGGAACTTGATCCGCTGGCTGTTGCGAGGAGCCAGCAGTGATAGATGCAGCTGTTTCTTTTTCCCATCCTGAACCCCGACCACCTTCATCGTGGCGAATCCATGCACCGCGCGCAGATGCCGGCCATATTGTGTCAAAATCAGCCGAAAGTGATAACGCCTGGCCTGACCACTGGCACGCACCATAACACTCTGAATTCGCAGCCCTTTTGAGGTATCAGCAGCGCCCACGATACCACGATAAAAAGCCACCTCTTTCTTGATTTCAAGTAACTCGCCCTGCAAGTCGCGAATGCTCTGATCCACGTTATCGTAGGCATGACGGTCCACTGCGCTGGCCTGTTGCAAAATGGCATTGCGCGCCCTCAGGGCCTCATTCTCACTCTGCATCTTGCGAATCTTCTCGGCAAGCAGATCCTGCTGCTGCTGCGCCATCCGGCTATCGAAACCGGCCCGTAAACGTCCGTACTCATAAAGTACGCCGCCCGCAAGCAAGGCGCAGACAATCA
Source organism: uncultured Gammaproteobacteria bacterium (assembly GCA_964519605.1). Taxonomy (GTDB): domain Bacteria; phylum Pseudomonadota; class Gammaproteobacteria; order SZUA-140; family SZUA-140; genus CAZFJS01. Next base: position 12,486 of record CAZFJS010000038.1, on the reverse strand, counting down.
GCAATGCCAGCCAGACCTGCTTTTTTCT
>CAZFJS010000038.1:8136-12358 GCA_964519605.1 uncultured Gammaproteobacteria bacterium | reverse complement strand
TGATGCTCAGGGCAACATGGCAACGGCGCCCAGCCCCATGGTTTCCTCCAGCCCAAACATGATATTCATGTTCTGCACCGCCTGACCGGCGGCCCCCTTGATCAGATTGTCAATCACCGACAAGACAACGACCGTATCCCGACCCTGCGGCCGGAAAACCGCCAGGCGACAATCGTTGGAACCCCGCACGGCGCGCGTCTCAACATGCTGCCCCGGAGGCAGTACATCGACAAAGGGCTCATCACTAAAACGCCGGCGGTATAATTCGTAAAGGTCCACGTCTTTCTCGAGCAACCGGCCATACAGGGTGGCATGAATACCCCGCACCATGGGCACCAGATGGGGAACAAAGGTCAAGACCACTGACTGTCCGGCAGCGGCCTGCAGTCCCTGGGTGATTTCCGGCAGATGGCGATGGCCGTCAACATGATAGGCGGAAAAATTTTCATCGATCTCACTATACAGGAGGTTGGTCTCCGCCTTGCGCCCGGCACCGCTGAGGCCTGACTTGGCATCCGCGATCAGCGCATCCGGCTTGAGCAACCCCGCTTCCAGCAAGGGCAAAAAGCCCAGCTGTACCGCCGTGGGATAGCAACCGGGGTTCGCCACCAGGCGTGCCGCGCGGATCTGCGCCCGATTGATTTCCGGCAGCCCATACACTGCTTCTGACAACAGCGTGGGGCAGGCATGTTCCATACCGTACCATTGCTGCCAGACCTGATGATCGTGCAGGCGAAAATCGGCGGACAGATCAATCACCCGCACACCGTCCGCCAGCAGCGCTTCCGCCATTGTCATAGCCGTCCCATTGGGAGTGGCGAAAAATACCACGTCGCAGTCCTTCAATAAGGATAATTGCGGTCTAATGAAATCCAGATCGATGCGGCCGCGCAGATTGGTGAACAGCCCGCTCACCGGCTCACCCGCCCTGCTGCGTGAACTGACCGCCTGAATCTTGCAGCGGGGATGTGCCAACAGAAGCCGCAGCAGCTCACCACCACTGTACCCGGTACCACCGACGATCCCCGCCCTGACAACTGTATCAGACATGATTACATCATCTCTTTAAAATAAGGGAAACTCTGAATTAATTCGTCATGCCGGAATGGCGGTAAGTAATTCATCAGAGATCCCTCAGGTTTATGGAAATTCTGCAGTCGCTATTCCAGAACTATACCGCACGGACCGGAATAGCAGCCTGGGACCCATCAGCTTCAAAGCCTATAAAATGCAGCCACTTTGACACCATTTTTCCTTGCTGGCAAATGTTACCGACTCGCCCCTACTGCTATCTGCACGCATCACCGCAAGCCGTTGGCCAAGACATCGGCTAGCGGCCCGCCCTCCGTATAAAGACCTTGAAGATATAGGCAATCACAGCATCGATCTCAGTCGCACTGAGCACCTGTTTCCATGCGGACATCGTGGTACCCGGCAAACCCTCCAGAATCACCCGGCGCAGTCGCAAGCGGGTCATAGAGGCCATAGCCTGGCGGTCAGTGAGATCACGGGGATGCGGCTGCAGAAAACTGCCAATCCAGTTGCGACCGGTACCATCTGCGGCATGACAAAAAGCACAGTTCTTCTGAAACACGGTCTCCCCGCGCCGCTCCTCAGCGGTCAAAGGAAATTCGCTCGGCGCAACACCGTGGCGCGCATAAGGCGTTGCTGTGGTGATTTCATCCACCACAGCATCACGATCACGGTGAGAATATCCACCACGCGGAAAGGAAACGGGACGGGCATCCCACACCGGCCCTTTTTCCGTCACCCGCGGTCGATCATGACAAGTAATACAGGCGTTGACATATAAGCGCCGGCCTCTCCGTTGTCCGGCCGTCAATGCCGCCACCGGTTTGTCCAGAGCGATTTTTCCTTCCACAAAAGGGAAGGCGGCGGCATAGCGGGAAAAATCCCGCCAGCCGTTGGCCGGGCTGTGATAGCGGCTATTACGGTGGTGGCCGCTAATAAAACTGGCACGCACGAAATCCACTACGGCATCAATTTCCTGCGTTGTCAGCACCTTTCCGAAACCCATCATGGCAGTACCGGTACGACCATTGCTGACCGCAAGAATCATCTGTTGACGATCGAGGCCGCGGGCCGTCGGCGCGGTAAAATCTCGTGGCGGCGGCGACAGATAGGTGCTGGCAAGGGTGCGGGCATCGCCGTTGTAGCCGTGGCAAAAATAACAGCGGTTATTGTAGACCTTGCGGCCCAGGCGCAGCCGGCCGTCCTCAGTGCCAGTCGCTATATTCGCGGGGCTTTTTTTTTCGGTGACGGCAACTTGCTTGCTGCCGGCCCCTGCCTGGTAGCAGCAGCCGCAGGCTGTCCACCCTCCTGGATAAACGCTGTGAACACAAACTCGGCGACATCGGCGATCTGCTGCCGGTTAAGCACCTTGGACCAGGATGGCATCACCGTGCCGTTAATCCCATTGCTGATCGCCCTGAACAAGGCCGGGCGATTCAGATAACTGCGGGACTTCGATGACAGAAAATTCCGTGGTGGCGGATAAATGAAATCAGCGCGCGGTCCCTTGCCATTACCCTGTCGGCCGTGACAGCTAAAACAGTTATGGAGAAAAAAACGGCGCCCCTGCTGAACATCACCCACCAGGCCATGGGGCAGAGGCAATGTCATATCGACCTGACGTACAGGCTGCGGCGTTTTTTTTATTGCCGGCGCAGCACGCTCCCCCTGCCTTCCGACAGGCCTTCCAAGCCGCATAAATTCGGAGCGGATATAGCCTACCACTGCGGCGATTTCCCCGACGCTGAGGCGGCTGCGAAAAGGCATCATGGCAGTACCCGGACGCCCGTAGGTCACCGAGTTAATCATGCGCTCGCGCGACAGCACAGCGCGTGATTCCTCTGAAGTGAAATTTTTGGGGGGTGGGTTCAGGCTGTTTCTCGCCCAGCTGGCGCCGTTGCCACGATCTGCGTGGCAGGCACTACAGTGTTTCTTGTACAGTTGCTTGCCCATCGCGCGGCTGTCAGAGACCGTTGGATGCATAAAATGACTGCGGATGTAATCCACCAGGGCTGCTATCTGCTGATCGGACAGACGCCGCTCCCAGCCCACCATAGCCGTACCGGGGCGCCCATATTTTACCGAGGTCAACATCCGTTCCCGGCTCAGTTCAGACCAGGCCTCCGGGGTAGTGAAATCCCGGGGGGGCGGATTGAGGCCAAAGCGTGCGCGGCTCTGGCCGTTCCCCTGGTCGCCATGGCAGGCGGCACAGATCTGCTGATAGAGTCGTGCGGTACCCTTGACAGGCGGGCCATCGGCGGCCGACTGCCGGTAGGCGGCAATGGACATCGCCGGGAACAGCAGTAACTGGATGCACAGTATCAGTCCGCCCAGAGCGGATGTTTTCAGCAATTCAGGCATGCGCTTATTCTGGCCTAAAATGGCCCCTGATGCCAGAAGCCTGGTAGGCAGATAGAGATATGGATGAGCATTTTGCGATATAATCCATTTGTGTAATGATAGTATCATTGGGAGGCTGGCAAGCGAGAAAATGACACTCCATCTGTTCAGGAATATCCGGCTGGTCGCCGCATTGCTGTGCTGCAGCTTCTGGCTGACGCCTGCGAATAGTGGCACCCTCCTCGGCAGCAAGCATGACTTCACCGGGCTCAACAAACGCACCGGCGTGGTGGCTATGCCGACGGTGGCATTTTCGGACCTCGGATCGTCCTGTGTGTACTGCCACATTCCACCTGACAAGGGGGATGCCGACTCCAGTAAATTCGGGGGCATCAAGGGCTGGAACCGCTTTCGTCCCGCCACCAATGCCTTCAATCTCTACGACAGCCGCACCCTGGACAACAAGGTCCGCACCCCCAGCCCCATCAGCCTGCTCTGTCTTTCCTGCCACGATGGCACCATGGCGGTGGATATGACCGTGTTCAAGCCCAACGGCTGGCGCAGCAGCAAAGATGCCGCCTTGCACCTGCGCATCAATGGCGCCAACGATCTGATGAGCTGCGGCAAGTGCCATAACGGAAAAGTGGCCCATAATATTGCCATCAAACACATCGGCAATGACCTCACCAACGACCATCCCATCTCCATGACCTACGCCGGGCTCACTCACAAGGACGAAGACTTCCGCTTTCCGGATGGTCCCTACGGCTTCGATAATGGCGTCAAGCTCTATGACAGCAAGGTTGAGTGTGCAAGCTGCCACAATGTCCATAATCCCGACGTCAAGCTG
>CAZFJS010000038.1:1269-8036 GCA_964519605.1 uncultured Gammaproteobacteria bacterium | reverse complement strand
CCGGCGGATGTCGCGCTTAACCATGACGGCAGCCGTCTGTACGTGGTGGATACCGGTGGCATTGCTTCATCCTCACATCATGTCCTGATCTATGGCACCACCACCAACAAGCTAATTGGCACCATTGGCCAGAGAGGTTCACAGCCCGGTGAATTCAATCTGCCACTGCAGCTGGCCATCGGCCCGGACAACATGCTGTATGTGGTCGATGGCGGTAATTTTCGTGTCGAGGCCTTCCATGCCGATGGCCGCTATGCCTTCAGTTTTGGTTCCGTCGGCCACCTGCCAGGACAGTTTGCACGCCCCAAAGGCATCGCCACTGACCGCTCCGGGAATATCTACGTAGTCGATACCGCCTTCGGTAATTTCCAGATTTTCGATCCGCAGGGGCGCTTGCTGATGTTTGTCGGGGAACGTGGCGAATCCGGCATGCCCGGAAAATATATGCTCCCCGCCGGCATCGATGTGGATGAAGACGGGCGTATCTATGTCGTCGATCAGTTCTTCAGAAAAATCGATGTCTTCCGTCCCGTCTCCCTAAAACGTAACGAGGGTTTCACCGATATTCCCGATCACTGATCAATGCACCCCACGGCCGCTGCCCCAGGGCGACTCCCGCAACCAAACAAGCAGGCTCTCCACGGCCATGGGACGCCCCATGAAATAACCCTGGGCGGCATCACAGTGTAAACCGGCCAGCAAATGGAAAGTGGCCTCATCTTCCACCCCTTCCGCCACCACCCGGAGGCCGATATTGTGGGCCAGATCGATGGTTGAGCGCACAATCACGGCATCGTTATCGTCAACCGTCATGCCGGTGACAAATGATTTATCGATCTTGAGTTCATCAACTGGCAGTTGCTTCAGATAAGTCAGTGAAGAATAACCCGTCCCAAAATCATCGATGGCAATACGCACCCCCTTGGCGCTGAGACGATTCAGTATTTCCAGGGCATTGGAGGGACCGGACATGATGGCGGTCTCAGTGATTTCCAGGCGCAGGCGGGCGTTCTGTGTATTGACCGCCCCGATAATCCGGGCAATCTGCTCGGGAAAGCGGGAATCATATAAATTATATACGGAGAGATTGACGGCAATCCGCAATTCCAGCCCCCGATCGAGCCATGCCTGACTCTGCCGGGCAGCTTCTTCCAGCACCCACAGGGTCAGCTTCCGAATCAGGCCGGTCTGTTCAGCGAGGGGAATAAATTCGTCCGGCATCAACAGGCCGCGTTCGGGATGATGCCAACGCACCAGCGCCTCGACCCCACTCACACGGCCACTTTGTATGTCGATCACCGGCTGGTAATTGAGGACCAACTGCTCGTTAGTGATGGCCTCACGCAATTCGCCCTTCAGACTCAGATATTCCACCCGGTGGGGGTTCTGCTTAATATCATAGATCGCAGAACCCAGGTGGTCGCGCTTGGCAAAGTACATGGCCACATCGGCGCGCTGCAACAGAGTATTGCCATCCTCACCATGCTCCGGAAACAGGGCGATACCGATACTGGCACCCAGCACAAAGGTCTGCCCCTCGAGTGTAAAAGGCTGCTCTATCGACTGAATGATCTTGTCGGTAATCCCGCTGGCATGCCGTTCATCGGCGGCCGGCAGCAGAATAGCGAACTCGTCACCGCCCAGACGGGCGACTGTATCCGAACTGCGAATCAGCTGCTGCATGCGCTGCGCCACCTGCTGGAGAATCACATCACCGTTGTGATGCCCCAGGGTATCGTTGATTTCCTTGAAATGGTCGAGATCCATCAACAACAGCGCCAGGGAGCGCTGTTCACGCCTTGCGCTGCGAATGGCCTGCTGTAAACGGTCGGCCAACAGGGCACGATTGGGAAGCCCGGTCAGATCGTCATGGAGCGCCTGGTATTCCAGCGCCTTGATCTGCTCCTTGCGTTCGGTGATGTCCCTGACGACTCCGATGAAATGGCGTACTGATCCCGTCACCATCTCACTGACGATAATATCGATGGGAAAAATGGCACCATCCTTGCGCCGCCCCTCGAATTCGCGTCTGTCTCCCAGCAAGGCGGCACAATCGGTGCTCAGATAGGCTGCAATCTCCGCCTGATCCTTGCCGTGATAGGGTTCGGGCATCAACAGGCTGATATTTTTCCCCAGCACCTCTTCTGCTGCATAACCGAACAGGACCGTCACTGCAGGATTGACCGATTCGATGATGCCCTGTTGATCGATGGTAATAATGGCATCAGCCACATTATCCATCACTGCCTGAATCCGGCTTTCCGTCCGTTGCAGCTGATCCCGCATCTGACTATAGACCCGGCTGACCTGACCCAGCTCATCCCCCCGAGTCACGGGCAATAGACGGCCCCGACTTTCCTGCCCTGCCAGCATCATGGCATCCCGCAATCTGGAAACCGGTCTGACGACGCTGAAGCGCAGGGCCCACCAGAGTGAACAGCCCATCAGCACCAGTAAAATCGCCGCCATCCCCCATACGCTGCGACGCAGCCCGGCAAGCTCATGCTGCCCAGTCGCGGTAGCGAAACGATAAGTGAAAACGCCCCGCAGCGGCACCGGATCATAGCCATGGCAGGCCTGGCAGGCCTGATCATTGCGGATAGGCAGATAGATCGTGATGAGCCCCGGAAAACTCTGGTCCACAACTGTCTCGCCCTGTAATGCGCGCAGCAGCGCCTGCCGCGCCCCCGCATTCCCATGCTGCCGCCCCGTCCCCTGAAGCTGATGGGGGGATAAAGGTTGTCGTGAAAAACGCGGTGCATGGAGATAGTCATTGACCGCCTCGAGTGTCGCCAGGTCGGTGAAGGCCTCTTTTCCATCGCGCCGCAATACGTTGATATCGTTTCCCGGCTGGACAGCGCGAATGCTGTCCAGCCATTGGCGCACCAGCATACCCTGACCATTGAGCATCAAGGTGTTGAGACTGGCAAGAAAGGTCCTGGCATGCGCTTCGGCATGCGTCAGATTTTCGCTATAGACCGCTCTGGCAAGCTGCCGGTCAATGATATAAACAGCCACCAGTGTCAGGCAAAGCAGCACTGCGGCAATGACTATGGCAATGCGTGCAGCGAGACTGCTCATCAGGACCTGTCGCCAGGCGAGGCTCAAAGCTTGTGTTTCGCTATCCTTGCGACACCACCGAAACTACCCACCCACATGGTGCCATCATCGGCCAGGGCCATGGAAAAGACATTATCGGCGAACAGACCGTCGGCCGTCGTCATGGTGGTCATACGCTTGCCGTCATCCTCTATCCGCACCAGACCCTTGCTGGTACCCGCCCAGAGGACTCCGTTCTTATCCAGGTGCAGCATGAAAATATGGTCAGCCGGCAGGCCGTCCGCAGTCGTGAAATTCCGCCAGTGCTCCCCGTCAAAACGAGCCAGCCCCGCTCCCCAGGTACCACACCAGACAATCCCCTTGCGATCCACCACCAGGGAAATAATATAGTTAGGATTATAGGCCACCTTGATATTCTGCATCCCCTGCTCGGCCTTCTGATGAGCATGATGGAGCGAGGCCCGGGCAGGATCATTGGTCGCTTTAATGGCATCTTTCACCTGCTCGTAGGGCGCCCCTAGGCCGTCGCTGTGCTTCCAGTGCCGCCACTTGCCATCTTTGTAGCGTGCCAGACCCTCTTCCGTGGCAAACCACATTGCGCCGTTGCGCCCTTCTTCAACACCATATACCCAGGGATTGGGTAATCCGCCATGGGTATTCTCCACGGTAAAGGTCTCCCACTGGGAGGGGTCGTCAAATCGTCCGCCCCGGACCCGGTTGACACCCGACCAGGTGGCAATCCAGACATCACCATTGGCCGTTTGCACCGTGTCATAGACAAACTGATCCGCCAGGCCTTCGGGAATATTGTAGTTTTTCCAACGGTCGGTGCCCGGATCATAGAGGGAAAGCCCACCACCATAGGTACCGGCAACTATCCTGTTGCCCAGTTTGCTGATATGAAAAATACCATTGGACAGCAGACCATCGAGTTTATTATCAAACACCTTATGACTGTCCGTACGGGTATCGTAGCGAATGACACCGCCGGAGGTGGCGATCCAGGCGATATTTCCATCCAGCAGGATGTCCTTGACATTGCGACTCCCCACCCGGAAATGGGTAAAGCGTGCCGCTTTGTCCGCGGCAATTTTTTTGACCGCCGCAGTAGACTGCAGGGTGGGGAGCGCCGCGGCAGTCCGCATGGGCGCCTGGGGCAGGCGCGGATGATTCAGCGGTAACTGGGCCCCCGGCGGCAGCGGACCTGCGCTGCGCTCGCCCGCGGCCACCTGCTGCGGTACCACTTCTGCCGGCGCTTTTGCCGCCCGTTTCATCCCAAAGATATAACTACCCATCATCAGCACACCGACTGACAATACCAGAATCGCCCAAGCCTTATGATCCAGTTTCATTGCTCAACACCTGCCTTAGCACTATTTTTTCCATACCCGATGCGCGCCACCGCCCCGCGAGTACCGATCCAGACATCACCACCGGGGGCAACGACGACGACATAGACATTGTCGTCATCCAACCCGTCCGCACGCCCATAATGTCGCCAGTTTTTGCCGTCGTAGCGTGACAAGCCGCGGTTGGTACCGAACCACAGGATGCCGTCATTATCCTGGGCCATGCTGTAGACAATATCGCCGGCCAAACCATCCGCCGTAGTCAGATTACGCCATTGGCGGCCATCAAAGTGGCTGACGCCACCGCCCCAGGTGCCTGCCCAGACGCTATCGTCCCTGTCAATCAGGATGCAAAAAACATAATTGGGGTTATAGGTTGGACGTCCCGCAGAAAGAACGCTCAGATTATGCCGGGCACGCGTCCCCAAACCGGTATTGGTGCTCAACGGTAACTGGTCGCGATTCGGGGCACCCAGCCCATCCTTATGAGTCCAGGATTGCCATTGGCGACCATCATACATCGAGACCCCGCCTTCGGTGCCAAACCATACCCGCTGGCGACGATCAACGCCCACGCCATAGACCCATTCATTGACCAGTTCATCGACATAGGTCGTCAATTTTCCCGTGGCTTTATCCAGCCGGTTGGCGCCGGCCCAGGTCCCGATCCAGAGCGTGCCATCCTGCTGTTCCGCGAAGGCATACACCCAGTAGTCAGCCAGACCGTGCATGGGGAAAAAGGTCTTCCAGTGCCCATCCCGATAGCGACTCATTCCGCCACCGTTGGTCCCAAACCATTTATTTCCCTGCTGATCAACCAGCAGGGCAAAAACATACTCGTTGGCAAGCCCATCCCGGCGAGTGAAGGTGTGCTTCAGCTCGCGGCTGGCCAGATCAACTTCATGGGCTCCCAGAGAGGTGCCCACCCACAGGGAATGACGCTGCCTGTCGATAGCCAGCGAGCGCACATAAACATTCTTGCCCACCCTGAAGGTCTCCAGCAGACGGGGCATGGTGTTCGCTCCCGGCTGCGGCGATACCAGCGATTCCACCTTCACGGCAGTTTGCGCCACCGCCTGGGCCGCTGTGGCCTGAGCTGCCGCGCCCGCCAGAATAACCGCCGCAATCACGGCTATCTGGATGGGCACTCCAATTCTCATCGCCGCAGGGTGCGGATATAGGCGATGACATTAAGCAGATCTTTATCTTTAAGCTGACCGCGAAAGGCCGGCATCATCCCCTTACCATCCGTCACGCTCTCCACCAGGGCACTGTCAGGCTGCAGCAGGCGTTCCCCGCGGGAGAAATCCGGCGCGCCGGGCAATTGACCGGCGCCATTGCTACCGTGGCAATTCTGGCACAATTTACCATAGATCTGTCTGCCCTTACTGATGTCGGCGGCCTGCGCCTGCCCCCAGACGACGGCCAGCACAGCCAGGACCATGATCATCAAGCTCTTTCGAAACCCCATCGCAACACCTCACACCCTGATTTACAGAAGACACTATGTTACTGTGAACCAGCGGCATCATCCAGTCAGCCGCTCGAAAAGCATTCAAATATTGGACAGCAGCCTGGTATTTCCCGCCGCCGCCGCCTGCAGGGCCCGGATCATCTGCGGATCATCCCAGCGATGCGCGCCCACAAAACGCCGCAGGAACTTCCCCCCCGGAGAAATCACCAAAGTATCCGGATAAACGCGCACCCCCAGAATCGTCTGGCTGATTTTCTGATCAGGGTCAATATAACTGCGCAGATGGATACCCTGGTCCCGCAGATACTCCCGGGCGATATCCCTGTCACTGTCCACCGACAGACCAATCACCGCAAAGCGCTGCCCATCCAGCCGCGCCGCCAGACGGTCAAGACTGGGCAGCTCCGTGCGACAGGGCGCACACCAGGTCGCCCAGATGTTCAGTATGAGCAGCTTGCCGCGATAGTCATCCAGCGCCACACGGGAACCGTCCAGACCGGTCAACACCAGGGAAGGAAAGGCCCTGCCGATCATCAGCGCATCCGGCGGTGGTGCCTGATCGCAGGCAGCGACCACAACCAGCAACAGGGAAAGAGCCGAGGCGCAGCAGACAAACCGCCATGAACTTCGGAAACACCACAGCCAAGCGCAGTTCATGCCCCACACCCCGGAATCAGGGGATCACTTTATCGATCAACACCGTCACATCATGGCCCGCAGTAACGATGCCACTACTGCCCTGCAAATCTCCGCTCCGCGGCGTGGCATCCCCCGACCGGGAAACCCGGGCGACCACTTCAACGCGGGCAAAGCGGGAAAGGCTCATGGCTGGATCAATGGCCGTGGAATCATCCAGCGTATAGGACAGCGGGAGATCTCCGGCC
>CAZFJS010000038.1:0-1169 GCA_964519605.1 uncultured Gammaproteobacteria bacterium | reverse complement strand
TCCTGAAGTCCGCCTGTTCATAAGCCGCAGTCCCTGCCAGCCACAGCGCTTTCTGATTGGTGGGATCAATCTTCAGGGCCCGGCGGATCAGCCGGCCGGGTTCACCCGCCAATGACTCACCACCGGCCATTGCCATGGCATCGGCATAATCAGCCAGCAGCTGGGCATCATCCTGTTTGAGCCTGACGGCCTGCTTCAGCGCTGCCAGCGCATCCCCGAAGCGCTGCAGGGCAATATAGGAGCGCCCCAGCATGGCCCAGCCATCCCCATCATCGGGCTTTTCCTTCAAGCGCTGGGCAAGCCGCTCAACCATCATATTGATACGATCAGATATCTCCGCCCTGGGCATATCCGGTGTCACCACCGGAGCCGATTGCGGGTCAATAGCGGCGGGATTACCGAAATACAGGTAAACACCCACCACAAACAGCGGGATGAAAAGCGCCACGACGACAGCAGTCCGCCGCGCCGGGCGGGCGCTGCCATCACCCGCCTCAGTGGACTGTTCCGGCACATCCTCCAACAGGCGCTGTTCCAGCTCCAGACGCCCCTGATCATACTGATCCCGGGAAATAATATCGTTCTGCAGATCCTGCTCGAGTTCAGCCAGCTGATTGCGGTAGATCGAAATATTGATGGTGCTGCGGCCAATAGCCCTGCCACCCGGACGACGCTGGAGCAGAGGAGGGATAACAAAGATCAGCGCCACGATAATCAGCAGCGCAACCGCCAGATAAAAAACTGTCATGCCTTGTCGTCCTCATGATGCACTTCACCAAGCAATGCTTCAGCCCGCCGAATCTCTGCCGGACTCAATTCTTCTCCCACCAGCTTTTGGCGCCGCCGTCTGAGCGTCATGAACAGGACGGTCAACGCGAGCAATAACAGCACCAGGGGACCGAACCACAACAACAGGGTCGTCCCCTTTACCGGCGGGCGGAAGAGAATAAAATCCCCATAACGCTGCACCAGAAAATCGACAACCTGGGCATCCGTCCTGCCATTTTCCATTTCCCTGCGCATCTCCCGCCTGACATCGTTGGCAAAACCGGAGCCTGATTCGGCAATGGACTGCCCCTGGCACACCAGGCAACGCAGCTGCGAAGACAGTGCCGCCATGCGGGCCTCGATGACCGGGTCCTTGATCAGAGGCTGTGCCTCACCGGCGT
>CAZFJS010000037.1:9814-13963 GCA_964519605.1 uncultured Gammaproteobacteria bacterium | reverse complement strand
GGATTGCCGGCCATGTCGGCGATGGGTACCTGATGGGAACGCCAGTAACCTTCGGTCTTGAGACCGTCAACACTTTTCGGGCCGGTCCAGCCCTTGGGGCTGCGCAGGATGATCATGGGCCATGCCGGTCGCCTGACCGTGTCCCCGGCACGTGCCTGCCGCTGAATCTCCCGGATCTCCGCCACGACCTGCTCCAGGGTGGCCGCCATCTGCTGATGCATGAGCGCGGGATCATCGCCCTCGACGAAATAGGGCCGATAGCCATAGCCGACGAACAGGCTGTGCAATTCTTCATGGCTGATCCGCGCCAGCACGGTGGGATTAGCGATCTTGTAGCCGTTAAGATGCAGGATCGGCAGCACCGCGCCGTCCCGTGCCGGATTGAGAAATTTGTTGGAATGCCAGGCGGTGGCCAGGGGGCCGGTTTCCGCCTCTCCGTCGCCCACCACACAGGCGACGATCAGCTCGGGATTATCGAAGGCAGCGCCATAGGCATGGGCGACGGCATAGCCCAGCTCACCCCCCTCGTGAATGGAGCCCGGGGTCTCCGGCGCCACATGACTGGGGATACCCCCGGGGAAGGAGAACTGTCGGAACAGCTTGCCCATCCCCGCCTCATCCAGGGTAATGTTGGGATAGACCTCGCTGTAGGTGCCCTCCAGCCAGCTGTTGGCCACCAGCCCCGGGCCACCGTGCCCCGGCCCGGCAATGTAGATCATGTTCAGATCATAGGCCTTGATGATGCGATTGAGGTGAACATAGATAAAATTCAGGCCCGGTGTGGTGCCCCAGTGCCCCAGCAGGCGGGGCTTGATGTGCGCCAGCGTCAGGGGGACCTTGAGCAGCGGGTTGGCATAGAGATAAATCTGGCCCACCGAGAGATAGTTTGCTGCCCGCCAGTAGGCATGAGTGTTACGCAGCGTTTCCTGATCCAAAGGGCCGGCGGTCTCGCCGGGCCGGACATTGCCTGTCGTCATTATCATGATCCTCATCCGGAAATTGACAACCTTTTATATACCGATCCACCGCCGGCAACAAACCCTGTTTTTATTCCTGCCGGCTGGCAGTTGTTTGCAGCCGCCCTGCAAGCTACACTAACTTTCCTTTGTTACTGCATGAAGCTGCAACAATAAACAAGCTCGCCGCAAGCGGACGGGGATTGTCACACCGGCCTGCGGGGCATTGATCCCTCAACGGTTGAATGATCAGGTTTCAGAATGTTGGAAATATGAAAACGACTCGATGGCATCGCTTTCCGGACCCGGAGACGCTGGCGCAAACTGTGGTCACGCAGATCCTGGCCGTCTCCCGCGAGGTCCTGGCGGCTCGGGAGCACTTCAGTATTGTACTGGCTGGCGGCACCACCCCTGAGAAGGTCTATCGTCTGCTGGCGCAGGCCGATACAGCATGGTCCCGCTGGTCGGTGTATTTTGGCGATGAGCGCTGCCTGCCGGTGGGCGACAGCGGGCGCAACAGCGTCATGGCGGCCTGCAGCTGGCTAAACCATGTGGCCATCCCACCGGAAAATATCCATATCATCCCTGCCGAAAGGGGTGCCGAGGCAGCAGCCCGCGCTTACGCTGTCACCGTGGCAGCCGCCTTGCCTTTTGACCTGGTGCTGCTGGGCATGGGCGAGGACGGTCATACCGCCAGCCTGTTTCCCGGACAGCGACATGATCCGACGGAACGGGTGCATGCCGTACATGAGGCGCCCAAGCCGCCGCCTGACCGGGTCAGCCTCAGCGCCACCGCACTCAACGACAGCCGCAGGGTGATGATCCTGGTCACCGGCGCGGGCAAACGCGCCGCAGTGCAGGCCTGGCGGGCCGGCGAGGCCCTGCCCATCGCCGCTATTCATGGACATGAGGGCTGTGATGTCTATCTTGATGCCGGCGCCACCCCGGCATGAAGATGCCGTCTGCAACACACCCGCCTCACTACGAGATCCAGGAGGGTACCCGTTATCCCGGTGGTGCCACGCTCGTCCCAGCAGGGGTCAATTTCTCAATTTTCAGCCGCCATGCCCGGCAGGTGGAACTGCTGCTGTTCGAACACGCCGACAGCCCCCAGCCCTTCCAGATCATCCCGCTGGAAGCCCGCTATCATCGCACCTTCTTTTTCTGGCATGTGCTGGTACTGGAACTGCCGGCAGGCAGCCACTACGCCTGGCGCATTGACGGCCCCAATGACACCGAGCAGAGTGGCTTGCGCTTTGACAGCGACAAGCTATTGCTGGACCCCTGGGCGCGGGCGGTCACCAACAGTCTGTGGCGCCGCCGCGATGCCTGCCTGCCGGGAGACAACACAGCCAGCGCCATGCGCGCCGTGGTAGTGGACAATCACTATGACTGGGAGGGCGATGAGCCGCTGCCGCTGCCGCCGGAGCAGAACATCATCTATGAAATGCATGTGGGCGGTTTCACCCGCCATCCCAGTGCCGGGGTACACCAGGCCGGCACCTTCCTCGGGCTGATCGAAAAAATTCCCTATCTCCAGTCACTGGGCATCACCCATGTGGAACTGCTACCGGTCATGGCCTTCGATGTCCAGGACCTCCCCCCCGGCACCACCGACCGGGGGCTGGAAAATTTCTGGGGTTACAGTACCCACAGCTTCTACAGTCCGCATCCCGGCTATTGCACCACACCGCAACAGGGCAGCCATGTGCGAGAATTCCGCGATATGGTAAAGGCCCTGCACCGGGCGGGCATTGGGGTCATCATCGATGTCGTCTTCAATCACACTGCCGAAGGCGGTGAAGGCGGCCCGGTGATCAATTTCAAAGGCATCGGCAACCAGGCCTTCTATCATCTGGACCCGAGCAATCGCAGCCATTATCGCGACTACACCGGCTGCGGCAATACCGTCAATTGCAACCATCCCCTGGTGGCGCACTTCATCATCGACTGTCTGGAATACTGGGTCCGGGATATGCATGTGGATGGCTTCCGTTTCGACCTCGCCAGCGTCATGTCCCGCGGCGAGGATGGCACACCGCTGTACCATGCCCCGGTGCTCTGGAACATAGAGTTTTCCGACACCCTCATTCATAGTCGTATCATTGCCGAGGCCTGGGATGCGGTGGGACTGTATCAGGTCGGGGATTTTCCCGGCTATCGCTGGGCCGAGTGGAACGGCCGTTACCGCGATGTCATCCGCCGCTTTGTGCGTGGCGACAAGGGACTGGTGCGCGAACTGGCTTCGCGCATCACCGGCAGCAGCGATTTCTATCAGCCGCGCGACCGGCTGCCCGCGAACAGCATCAATTTCGTCACCTGTCACGATGGTTTCACCCTCAATGACCTGGTGACTTACAATCACAAATACAATGAAGCCAACGGCGAGGATAACCGGGACGGCTGCAACAACAACCTCAGCTGGAACTGTGGCGCCGAAGGACCGACCGACGATGAGGCCATTAATCTGTTGCGCCAGCGCCAGGCAAGAAATTTCATGGCCATCCTGCTGCTCAGCAAGGGCGTGCCCATGCTGCTGGCGGGCGATGAAGTACTGCGCAGCCAGAATGGCAATAACAACAGCTACTGCCAGAACAATGAACTGGGCTGGTTCGATTGGTCGCTGCTGGAAACCAATCACACCATGCTGCGCTTCATACAGGAGCTGATCGCCTTCCGCAAGCGCCACCCCGCCCTGATGCACCCGCGCTTTCTCACCGGAGAGGCAGAGCCGGGGCACCAACTGGCAGATATCACCTGGCACGGCACCCGCCTGGAACACCCCCCCTGGGATGATCATGAGGCGCAGATACTGGCATTTACCCTGGGCGCTGTGCAACATGATGAACCGCACCTGCATGTCATGCTTAACATGAGCGCTGAAGCCCAGGTCTTCCAACTGCCGAGAATCGCCGGTCGTTGCTGGTATCGCGCCATCGATACCTTTCGCCCCTCCCCCCAGACTATCCTCAGCCCCTCACAACAGGCACTGCAGCTCGCCCCCAGCTACCGGGTGAAAAACCGCAGTCTGGTTGTACTGGAAGGCCGCTGAAACCGGACGGGGATGGCCATGAACATCCTGGTCATTAACGCCGGCAGCTCCTCCATCAAGTACCGACTGCTGGCCGCCGACAGCGGCGCGTGGCTTTGTCAGGGGCGGGTGGAACGCATCGGCGAGCCTGCTGCCCATCTC
>CAZFJS010000037.1:0-9714 GCA_964519605.1 uncultured Gammaproteobacteria bacterium | reverse complement strand
CCGCAGGCCTATCGTTATGCCCTGCCCGAATCCTTATACCGTCATCATCATGTGCGCCGCTATGGGTTTCACGGCACCTCGCATCAGTATGTGGCGCAGCAGGCGGCACGCTGGCTGAAACGCCCCCTGGCAGAACTGCGGCTGATCAGTCTGCACCTGGGTAATGGCGCCAGTGCAGCAGCCATTGAAGGTGGTCGCTGCATCGACACCTCCATGGGGCTAACCCCGCTGGAAGGCCTGATGATGGGTACGCGCTGCGGTGACCTGGACCCGGCCATCCCCTTTTACCTCTCCCGCGCGACGGGAGCGAGTCCCGCGGAACTGGAAACGCTGCTCAACCGGGAAAGCGGCCTGCAAGGGATATGCGGTGCCAGCGACATGCGCGATGTGCTGTCCCTGAGCGATGAGGGCGATGAACGTGCACAGCTGGCACTGAACATGTTCTGCTACCGCATTCGCAAATACATCGGCGCCTATTTTGCCGCCCTGGGCGGCGCCGATGCGGTGATTTTCACCGCCGGTATCGGTGAAAATGCACCCCGGGTACGGCAACTCTGCTGTCAGCGTCTGGCCCCCCTAGGCATCATCATCGATGAGCGGAAGAACCAGGTACAGCAAACGGATATCTTCGCCATCCACCGGGACGACGCAGCTGTCCGCCTGCTGGTGGTTCCCACTGACGAGGAACTGGCCATCGCCCGACAGGTCAGAGATCTCATCAACGCGCACTGATAGCGCACGGGAGGCACCCGTGTTTTTTTCCTGAACAGCTGAATCATTCTCCGCTTGCACTTGACGGGTGGTTTATGCAAATATTCCAGGCATAATATGTTGATAATAGCCATCTGAACCCGCAAGGAACATGCACACATGAATAAACTGGGGATCGGGATCGTCAGGGCCTTCCAGTTCCTGATATTGATATTTTTTACTTTTGCAGTCTTTCTCTACTATGGCTCGATATTGATGATCGGGCTGTCGGTGTGGCTGAATCTGACCGAGTTCTTATCGTTTTTCGGCAATTTTCTCTCCCCCATCGTTTCCCTGGGGGTGTTCATCGGCATCTGCTACTATATCTCGCGGCTGCCAGGCCTGGTGGCGACATTTCTGGCCATTGGCATCGAGCTGATCCGCTTCGGCTATAGCAGCATCAGCCGTTTCGGCGCACTGGTAGATCCCTCCCGGGAAACCGTGTCGGCAACGAATTCTTAGGGAAGCGCTGGTTTATTCGTCATGCCGGACTTGATCCGGCATCCAGATCTTTGATTATGATGACTTCCGGAATGCCGGTAGTGGAATTAATCAGCGGCTCCTGAGCGCGAAGGAGCCTCAGTCACAGGGATGTTGCAGGATGATGATCTCATCCCGCTCCGGCCCGGTGGAGATCATCGCGATGGGTACCTCCACACTGGCCTCGATCTGTCGCAGATATCGCCGGGCGTTCTCCGGCAACTCCTCGTAGCGGCAAAGCCCCACGGTAGACTCCTGCCACCCTGGCATATCCAGGTAAATGGGCTCGCAGTCATCCAGCAGTTCGGCACCTACCGGGCTGATGGCGGTCTCCTCACCCCGGCAGCGGTATCCCGTGCAGATGCGGATGGTATCCAGCCCGTCGAGCACATCGAGTTTGGTGATACATAGACCGGAGATACTATTCAGCTGGGCGGCACGACGCAGGGCCGCCGCGTCGAACCAGCCACAACGCCGCGGCCGACCGGTGGTTGCGCCGAACTCATGGCCGCGTTTGGCGAGATGCATGCCACTCTCGTCTTCCAGTTCGGTGGGGAAAGGTCCTGAGCCGACACGGGTGGTATAGGCCTTGGTAATACCCAGCACATAATCAAAATTCAGTAAGCCCATACCACTGCCGATGGTCGCGCCGCCGGCGACAGTGCTCGACGAAGTCACATAGGGATAGGTGCCGTGGTCGATGTCCAGCATCGTCCCCTGGGCACCCTCAAAAAGCAAATTGTCACCCTGGCTACGGTATTCATATAACAGGGCCGGCACGTCGGTCAACAGGGGCAGCAGCCTTTCCGCCTGGGCCAGGGTGTTATCGAGCACCTGCTGAAAATCAACCGTAGCGGTCTTATAGAAGTGCTTGAGCGTGAAATTATGATAATCGAGCATCTCCCCGAGTTTGGCGGCGAACAGTTCGCGATGGGAGAGATCGCTCATGCGCAGACCGCGGCGTGCCACCTTGTCCTCGTAGGCCGGACCGATACCACGTCCGGTGGTGCCAATAGCGGCGCTGCCGCGGGCCAGTTCGCGCGCCTTGTCCAGGGCAATATGGCTGGGCAGAATCAGGGCGCAGGCCCCACTGATCTTCAAACGCCCGGCCACCGGCACACCCTGCGCCACCAGCATATCCATTTCCTCGATCAGCGCATCCGGCGAGATCACCACCCCGTTGCCGATCACACACTGCACGCCATCCCGCAGAATACCCGAGGGGATCAGATGCAGAACGGTCTTGCTGCCATTGATCACCAGAGTATGTCCGGCATTATGCCCCCCCTGGAAGCGGACCACCGCACGCACCCGGTTGGTCAGTAGATCAACGATCTTGCCCTTACCCTCATCTCCCCACTGGGTCCCGATGACTACAATATTTTTACCCATATGCGCCTTTAAGAAATTTCGTTGATCTCACTGCTATCTCGATTACGCCCATCTCACGTAGCCACCACCACCCACTTGCCCTGCTGCTGTTCGATCCGGCGGTCGCAGCCCATGGCAACGGCATCACCACGCTGCCCCGGGAGACTGAAAATGACCCGTTCACCCTGATTGCGCAGGGTACGGATCATCGTGCGCAGCTGGTCATCCTCACACCAGGGTGGCGCCAGAATACCGCTGAGCGCCGGGGGTTGCTCCGGCGCCAGCGCCAGCAGGGTTTTCAGATCGGTGCTAAAACCGGTGGCCGGACGGGTACGACCGAACAGCCGGCCGATTTCATCATAGCGGCCACCACGGGCAATTTCCTGGCTATGACCCGGCGCAAAGGCGGCAAACACCACCCCGGACTGGTAACGATAACCACGCAGTTCCGCCAGATCAAAGTGCAGCTGAATCGTCGCCAGTTGGCACTGGGCGGCGGCGGCCATCTGCTGCAGATTGTCCATGGCCGTGTGGACCTCGCGACC
This sequence comes from uncultured Gammaproteobacteria bacterium, assembly GCA_964519605.1. GTDB lineage: Bacteria > Pseudomonadota > Gammaproteobacteria > SZUA-140 > SZUA-140 > CAZFJS01. Next base: position 6,568 of record CAZFJS010000037.1, on the reverse strand, counting down.
CGCCCCCTTGAGGCTGTGACGCGCGTCATCGAGCACCTCGGGACCACCATGGAGATCCACCAGGCTGGCCAGCATGCGGCGATAGCTGTCATCGATAGACCAGGACGACAGCAAGACCTCGATTTCCGGCTTGGCCTTGCGTTGCAGGGCGTCGAACAGCTCGGCCTCCTGGCGCTCATCCAGGTGCGCCTCTTTTGCCAGCGCGCGAAAAATCCCCACATGTCCCAGGTCAATATGAAAAAATTCCAGACCGGCTACCCGCAGGGTTTTCACCATCAGGCGCAACATTTCAATATCGCTTTCGATACCGGCGTGGCCGTAGAGTTCGGCTCCGATCTGCAGAGGATTTCTTGAATTGGCGAAGCCATGCTGACGGGTATGCAGAACGGCATCCACATAGCAGAGACGAACGGGCACGGTACGCTTCAGACAGTGGGCATCGATGCGGGCCACCTGTGGCGTCATATCCGCCCGCACCCCCATCATGCGCCCGGTATGCTGGTCAATCAGCTTGAAGGTTTCGAGTTCCAGTTCGTGGCCGGCCCCTACCAGCAAGGATTCCAGATACTCGATCAGGGGCGGGATGACCAGCTCATAACCCCAGCTGAACAACACATCCAGCAATTCACGGCGCAACTTTTCCAGCGCTTCAGCATGCGGCGGCAGATATTCCTCCACCCCTTCCGGCAACAACCATCTGTTTTCCGTATCGCGCTCGGAATCACTCATGGCGGGGCGCACCGGCGGAGGATGGAGTGCAGCTCATTTTCCGTTCTTTCATCTGATAAAATACAATAGAACCAGCCCGGCAATCATACTCGCCAGCCCTGTCAGTCGCAGTCGGTTATCATCCATCCCGAGCATCACCGCCAGGGCCTTACGGAGTGCGTCCGGGCTGAGGAATGGCGCGATCCCTTCCAGCACCAGCATCAGGGCCACTGCAGCCCATAGATCCTGCCACATCTACTCGCAACGCACAGCGACAACGGGCATCCGCCACCTCCCTACGGCTTGCCCGTATTACCTTTGCTATTCTTGAAATACCTGAAGAAGTCAGAATCGGGTTCCAGCACCAGCATATCGTTCTTGTCCCTGAAGGTCTCCTTATAGGCATTCAGACTGCGGTAGAAGGAGTAGAACTCAGGATCCTTGTTATAGGCCCGGGCATAGATTTCGGCCGCCTTGGCATCGCCGTTACCGCGTAATTGCTCCGCCTCGCGAAAGGCCGCGGCCACGATGATCGTGCGCTGGCGATCGGCATCGGCGCGGATCCTTTCCGCCGCCTCGGCACCTTTCGAACGTAGATCCTTGGCCACCCGGGAGCGTTCCGCCTCCATCCGGTGGTAGACCGAGACACTGATTTCCGGTGACAGATCGATGCGTTTGATGCGCACATCCACCACCCGGATACCAAACTTCCTGGCCTCGCGCTCGGCATTGTCCAGGAGAATATTCATGATTTCCTTACGCTCGCCGGAAACCACTTCCTGAATGGTACGTTTACCGAACTCACTGCGCAGCCCGTCCTTGATGATCTGGGACAGACGGATATTGGTGCGTACCCGGTCGCCGCCCATGGCGGTGTAATAGGCGGAGACATCGTTGATGCGCCACTTGACAAAGGAATCGACGATGACGTTTTTCTTCTCCGCCGTCAGATAACGTTCCGGTTGCGCGTCCAGCGTCTGGATCCGGCCATCGAATTTCTTGATATTGTTGATGATGGGTAACTTGAAATGCAGGCCGGGCTTGTAGTCTGTCCGTACAATCTCACCGAATTTAAACAGGGCCGCCAGTTCCCATTGCTTGACGACAAACAGGGAATTCCATCCCAGCAGTAGCAGGAGTACCAGCAGGACGAGACCTGCAAATAATTTGTTCTGTCCCATTAACGTATCTCCCTGCTGCGCAGCGCCCTACGGGAACGCCGCGATGTTGATTGTGGCGCCTGGCTCCGGGTCGCCGGCATACTCTCCGGTTGCAGAAGCGGCGTCGGGGCACGCCGGGCGGCGGGCTTGAGCAGCTGATCCAGCGGTAGATAGAACAGACTGTTCCCGCCCTTCACATCCAGCATCACCTTGCTGGACTTGCTCAGTACGGTTTCAATCGCATCCAGGTAGAGGCGTTCACGGGTCACCCCAGGTGCCTTTTCGTACTCGGTCAGCAACTGGCTAAAGCGGCTGGCCTCACCCTCGGCCCGATCCACCACCCGTGCCTTGTAGGCCTTGGAGTCCTCCAGCATGCGTGCCGCCTTGCCTCGGGCCTTGGGGATAATGTCATTGGAATAGGCTTCCGCCAAATTCTTGAGGCGCTGCTCGTCCTCCCGTGCCTTGACCGCATCGTTGAAGGCAGCCTGCACTTCTTCCGGTGGCTGGGCATCCTGCATGTTGACACTGGTGATCAGCAGGCCGGATTTGTAACGATCCAGGATCTTCTGGGTAAGGGTCTCGGCGCGGGACACGATCTCGCTGCGCCCTTCAGTGAGCACAAAGTCCATCTTGCTTTTACCGATCACTTCCCGAATGGCGCTCTCGGTGGCCTGGTGCAGGGTCAGATCCGGATCACGCAGATTGAACAGGTAGTCCTTGGCATCCTTGATCTTGTATTGCACTGCCAGGTTGATATCGACGATGTTTTCATCCTGGGTCAGCATCAGCGCCTCGCGGGGCACGGTGCGCACACCCTGGCCATCCCCATTGGAGCGATAGCCGATCTCGACATTGCGAATCTCCTGTACATTCACGATCTGTACAGTGTCCACCGGATAGGGTATGCGCCAATGCAGCCCGGCCTGGGTCGTTTCCAGGTACTTGCCGAAACGCAACACCACACCGCGGTTACCTTGATCGATGGTATAAAGTCCGGTGGCGCCCCAAAGCACCAGGATAATGAGAATGATGATGCCGATACCGGTGGAGCCTAGCTTGCCGCCCCCCGTGGAACCATCACCCGAGGAACCCCCGCCACGCCGGCCGCCGAACAGGGCGCCCAGCTTGTCCTGCAACTTGCGAACTACTTCATCGAGATCAGGAGGACCCTGCTCTTTGTTCTGCCCACCCCAGGGATCTTTGTCCTTGGGTCCACTGGGTCCACCCGGTTCGTTCCAAGCCATTTAATACTCCGTTTTTTCAGGATTTATCGGATTCATCTTAAGGAGGGTGATTTTATGGTGCTCTGCCCGCCATCGCAAGCTTTTAGCGTACAACCCTGCTGTCTTTGCAGATAAGCCAGCATGCCGTGGTTGACCAGCACATCGACAACCCACTCTCCTTTCTCATTGGTAGCCTCATGCTGCACCACCTTCCATTTAAACAATTTATCACGCAGCCGCGCCGCCTGAGGCAATAGATACAGGCGCTGACACACCGGTGTATCCAGGCTTGTGCCAGAACTCGCAACACGGCCGTCGCGGCCGGCGGATAAATGTTCCACCAGCGCCTGCTGCAGCAACTCGGTGCCGACGCCACTGTGGGCCGACATCCAGACCCGCAACGGCAGGCCATCCGCGCCCCGATCGATGCGCGGCGCGCTATTCTCCAGCAAATCAATCTTGTTGTAAACCTCGATCTGGGGCACCTCTGCCGCATGAATTTCCTGCAGCACCTGATTGACCTGGCCCTGACGCTCATGATGCCGCTCATCATGGGCATCGATCACATGCAGTAGCAGGCTGGCCTCGGCGGTCTCTTCCAGCGTGGCACGAAAGGCCGCCACCAGGTTGTGGGGCAGATCACGAATAAAGCCCACCGTATCCGCCACCACAAGCTGTTCCAGGCCGGGCAGATCCAGGCGCCGCAGGGTGGGATCCAGCGTGGCGAACAGCTGATCCGCGGCATAACAGTCGGCGCCGGTAAGCCGGTTGAACAGCGTGGATTTTCCGGTATTGGTATAGCCCACCAGAGAAACCGTCTGCACCGCCGCCTTGCTGCGGGATTGGCGCTGCAGGGCACGCTGCCGGCGTACCTTCTCCAGGCGCTTCCTGAGCTGCCGGATCCTGGCAGTAATGAGCCGCCGGTCGGTTTCCAGCTGGGTTTCGCCCGGACCACGCAGCCCGATCCCCCCCTTTTGCCGCTCCAGATGGGTCCATCCGCGCACCAGGCGGGTGGACAGATGACGCAGCTGCGCCAGTTCCACCTGCAGCTTGCCTTCAAAGGTCTGGGCCCGCTGGGCAAAGATATCCAGTATCAATCCGGTGCGATCCACCACCCGACAATTCAAAAAAGCTTCGAGGTTACGTTCCTGGATCGGCGTCAGAATATGATTGATCAGCAATAACTCGGCCCCGGTCTCGGCAACCAGGGCCCGCAGCTGCTCCGCCTTGCCGGTACCGACGAAGAAGCGCGGATGCGGTGTGCGGCGCGCACCCCGTACCAGTTCGACGACCTCGACACCTGCCGAAAGCGACAGCTCTACAAATTCCGAGGTACTTTCTTTGCCACCCGAAGCCGGGAAATCCAGATGCACCAGAATTGCCCGGGTACCGTTTTGAGGTCTGTCAAACAAATGAACCGTGCCCTCCTCGGGGGGGAAGATCAGACTTCCGTGAGTGTAGGTTGTTTGTCATCTGCCAGCGTCGTTTTGATATTGCGGGCCGGGACAATGGTGGAAATGGCGTGCTTATAGACCATCTGACTAACGGAATTCTTCAGTAAAACAACAAATTGATCGAAGGACTCCACCTGCCCCTGAAGCTTGATACCATTCACCAGGTAGATGGAAACCGGCACATGTTCCCTGCGCAAAGCATTCAGGAAGGGGTCTTGTAGGGTCTGCCCTTTAGCCATTGTGATTCTCCTTATGATTGGTTCCGATGTGATTCGGCATTGTAATTATTATAGATCTCAAGCACTTCTGTTCCGTCCATCATAATCGCTACTGCTCATCGATGATTGTATCATTATCTTTTTGCTGTGGGTTAGTGTTAAGCATTAATCAGAACTTCTTTAGGGAAACTGATTTTTATGGATTCCGGCCTTCGCCGGAATGATGGTAGTAAAATTAATCTGAGCTTCCCTAGTTAATTGTGGCAGTCGCCAGGCTTTTCAATAGCTGTTCGAGAAGTTTTGGCGCTCCGGCCGCCAGGCAGCAGGTATTCCGCTCTGCCCGCAGCCAGGTCATCTGGCGTTTGGCCAGCTGGCGGGTGGCGATAATCCCCCGCTGCACGGCCTCCGCGTAACTGAGCGCGCCGTCCAGATACTGCCACAACTGGCGGTAGCCGACTGCGCGCATCGCAGGCAACTGCAGGTGCAGATCGCCGCGGCGGCGCAGCGCTGTCACCTCATCCAGAAATCCCGCTGCCAGCATCACCTGAAAGCGCTCAGCGATGCGCCGATGCAGCAAGTCCCTGTCTTCAGGCACCAGTGCCCGTTTGACCAGCCGGTAAGGCAAGGGCGCATGCTGCCGCGACTGCAGCAGCGAGCTCAGGGGCCTGCCACTGAGCTCGAACACTTCCAGTGCCCGCTGGATACGTTGAGGATCGTTGGGATGGATACGGCCTGCGGCCTGGGGATCGATGCGCTGCAACCGCTCATGCAGCGCCTGCCACCCCTGCCGGCGGGCTTCGGCGCTCAGTTTCGCCCGTACGGCCTCGTTGGCTGCGGGCAGATCGGAGAGCCCCTGCTCCAGGGCGCGATAATATAGCAAGGTGCCCCCCACCAACAGTGGAATGCGGCCGGCACGGGTGATCTCTGCCATGGCCGCCAGGGCGTCCGTGCGGAACTGCGCCGCCGAATAGGATTCGGCCGGGTCACAGATATCAATCAGCCGGTGGGGCGCCTGCTGCAGGGTCATCTGCTCCGGCTTAGCGGTGCCGATATCCATGCCCCGATAAATCATCACGGAATCGACGCTGATAATCTCGCAAGGCAGGCGCCGGACCAATTCTACCGCCAGTCCGGTTTTACCGCTAGCCGTGGGGCCCATGAGAAAAATGGCGGGGGGTAGCGGCTTATCCGTCATCAAACGTATCACCATCCGATCATTGCAAGCACCTGGCTTGCCGCTAAAGTTGCATTTAATATATAGTATATCATTGAGCAGATCATCCGGGACGTAGCCCGGTTCGCAAAGACAAAAGGAGAACAATAAGCATGTCTCAGTGCAGTGTGTTACGGCGATACCGGTTAACGCTCCCCTTGCTGGCCCTCCTCTTGCCGGGCAGCGGCCAGGCCAGCGACCTCACCGCCGCCCTGACACAGGGCACACCCACCCTGGATCTTCGTCTGCGCTATGAACATGTTGATCAGGATAACAAACTGGACAATGCCGATGCACTCACCCTGCGCACCCGCCTGGGTTACCGCAGCGGCGATTTTCACCGCTTCAGCGCCTTTGTCGAGATGGAAAACACCTCGGCCCTGAATGAAGACTACAATAGTGGCCCCGGGGGCAACGGCAAGACCCGCTATGCAGTGGTTGCCGATCCCGAACTCAGCGAAATCAATCAGGCCTTTGTACGCTTCGATGGCATTGCCGCCACCCACGTCACCCTGGGCCGGCAGCGTATCATTCTGGATAATGCCCGCTTCGTGGGCAATGTGGGCTGGCGCCAGAACGAGCAGACCTATGA
>CAZFJS010000036.1:0-14350 GCA_964519605.1 uncultured Gammaproteobacteria bacterium | reverse complement strand
TGACGAGTGCAATCCCCCCGAGAATCGCCATGGAGGTCAATGCTAAACGCAGGCTTATGGGTTCACCGAGGAAAATGATCCCGCCCAGGGCGGTAATGACCGGCACACTCAGTTGTACTGTTGCCGCATGGGTGGCCTGCAACACGGGTAATGCCATATACCAAATGGCATAGCCTAATCCAGAGGCCAGGGCACCCGACAAAACCGCATACCAGAATCCCGCATTATCCAGAGACATGCTGTGCAACGTGAACAGGCTCAAGGCCACTGAAACAGGGATAGCGCGCAGAAAATTACCCGCTGTTACCCTAGTGGGATCTCCCGCCCTCTTCCCGCGCAAAGAATATACCCCCCAGGCCACACCAGCGCCCAGCATTAACATGGAACCAGACAGCGGTGGCGCCGAGAGACCGGGCAGCAAGAGACCAACAAGCCCGCCACAGGCAAGGGCCAGACCGAAGAGCTGCCGCCTTTGCAGACGTTCTCCCGCCCAGACACCGTGACCGATCATTGTCGCCTGGACAGCACCAAAGAGCAGCAGTGCACCGCTTGCTGCCGGCAGGCTTACATAGGCAAAAGAAAAACCGGCTGCATATACAAACAAGGCCAATGCCGACAGCCAGCTTCCTCCGACAGCATATTTTCCATGCCTTATTCGCACGACCATCCAGAGCATCATTGCCCCTGAAGTCAATCGAATTGTAGTGAAACTGGCCGCATCAATACCGGTATGCTTGAGTGCCACCCGGCAAAGCAAAGAATTAGCTGCAAAGGCAATCATGGCCAGTGATGTCAGGGCAATGATACGTGTATATGACATTGTCCCTGTAGAAGTAGCGGAATCAGCGCACATTCGTCTTATCCATGAGCTGAAGACACCTCACTCTGCTTTACCAGCGCTGCTCTTAACACTCACCAGTCCGTCATAGTTGCCATCTTTGGCGATACGATAAGCGCTGATTTTCCGCCTTGCCACAAACACATGGTCTTCATACCACAGGGGTACATAGGGTAATTGCTGCTGCAAAACGGCCTGTAATTTTTGATAGCGGCGCGCCTGTTCCTGTAATGTCGTCCCGGCCTCGGCCTCATCGATCAGGCGGTCTACTTCCTGGGAATCAAAACGGCCCCGATTGGCGCCAGCAGGAGGTACTGAGGTGCTGTGAAAAACATAGCGATAGATATCCGGCAGTTTGATGCCCACCCACATCAGACTGAACATCTGAAAGCGTCCTGCCTTAATATCCCCGTAAAAAGTGCCCCAATCATAACTTTTTAGTTCCACCTCAATCCCGACGACGGCCAACTGCTGCTGGATGATGGTTGCCAGGCGCAAGCGAAAGGGATCGCTGGAGGTCTTGTAGCTGATATGCACCGGATTGTCACGACTGTAGCCGGCCTCGCTCAGCAGGGTGCGCGCGGCATCAGGATCATAAGCCGACGGCTGGAGTGCTGGATCGCTGGCCCAGTGATCCGGTGGCAGCAGAGTAACAGCCAGCCGCCCCGCCCCGCCCATAACATATTTGATGATGGCCCGGCGATCCAGGGCATGGGCAATGGCCCGCCGCACCGCCAGTTTGCCCACCACAGGATCTTTCATGTTAAATCCCAGATAGGCGAAGTTTGACCCTGGCGTGCTCATCACCTGGATGTCGTGTTGGCGCCGCAGATAGCTGATAAGTTCTGGAGGGATATCGTTTTCCAACATATCGATCTCACCGCGTAGCAGCTTGAGCACCCGGACTGTGGGATCATGCACACCAAGAAAGGTGATCAGCTGGCCATCCCGTCGGCGACGCAGGCGCAGGCGCCCCTCTTCCGGCCAGGCTAAAAATTCAAAGGGTCCGCTGCCCACCGGGTGGCGGTTGAAGGCATGCTGCTGTGCGATCAATGCTTGCGGCAAAATACCCAGGCCCAGCCGGCCGGGAAACAGGGCATCGGCCCTGGCAAGATAGAAATCGATGGTCTCTTTATCAGGCGTCTGAATACGCTGTATATTTGCCAGCGAGATGCGTAATGGCGAGGCATGACGAGGGTCCAGCACAAAATCATAGCTGGCCTTCACATCCATCGCAGTCAGTTCCCGACCATCGCTAAAGTGACCCGGCCGCTTGATATGAAAGCGGTAATGTGTCGCCGACAAACGTTCCCAGGATGCCAGGGACGGCACCGGCTGGTAATGGGCATCAAAGTCCACCAGCCGCTGATAAAGCAGGCGGTTAATCCGTGATGAGGCTGCATCGGTTGCAAAGCGGGGGTCCAGGGTAACCGGCATGTTCGCTAAGCCGAAACGCAATGTCTTGCTGGGTTGTTCCCTGCAGGCGGACAGCACCAGCATCATGACAACAATAATCAGCAGGCTGCGGGCAGCCGCGCGCGCGCCGGCCGGTCGCAGTGTCATCGTATTACAGGGGGAGAACTGTTCGACCGACACAGCAACGATCAATCACCACGAGTTATAGGGATGGTGCGCTAGATGGACATTATAGTAGCGGGGGTCCTCAGAAACCTCCTGGCCGATCCAGGCCGGGCGTTTAAACTCCTCCGCTTCATCAGCCAATTCCACTTCAGCGACTACCAGCCCGTAATTGACCCCTTCGAAAACATCGATCTCCCAAGTGTGTTTTCCGTATTCGACAAAATGGCGCGTTTTCACGATTTCTCGCCCCAGCGTAAAAGCATTCAACATCTCCTCTGCTTCTACCAATGGCAGAGGATATTCGTATTCCGTCCGCCTGATGCCCAAGGTGATGCTCTTGATATTGAGGAAGGCCTGCTCACCGGCAATACGCACTCGAATGGAACAGCGACCCCCCTCCGTCAGGTACCCCTGACGATAGTGGGCCGATCTACTGACCTGAGGCTGCCAGTCATCATTAAGGAGCAGAAATTTTCTTTCAATTTCCAGTGCCATCACACCCTACTCACTGCCGGTTGGACACCAGGCCTGGAGAAATTCGCACAGGTGGGTCTTGCCCGACTCCAGGAGAAATTGGCCCACCTGCTCGGTGGCATCGTTATAACGGGTCTCGGAGAGACGGCCGCGAATCAGCTCAAAACGCAGATAAATCAGATAAGTATTCAGCACATCGGTTTCACAGTAATTACGAATGCCCTCAATATCCCCCTGCTGATAGGCATCCCATACCGCCGCGCCGTTCATCCCCATCTTGCCGGGAAAACCCAGCATCACGGCGATTTCATCGAGTCGCGCTACCGCACGCATCTGATAACCTGACAGCACATCCATCAGATCGGTATGCCGGGCATGATAGCGGCTGATATAGTTGTTCCAACGAAAACTGTTGTCGTCATCACCGGTTTCCCAGTATCTGGGGGCGGCAATGCCATGCAGTAGCGAACGGTAATGCAAAACCGGCAGATCGAAACCGCCGCCATTCCAGGAAACCAGCGTCGGTGTGAATTTATCAAGGCCGTCGAAGAATCTTCGGATGATCTCATCCTCAGGAGCATCAGCTTCCCCCAGCGACCAGACCCTGAAACTGTTAGCTGTCGCCAGCACGGCGGAAATAGCCACGATACGATGCAGGTGCAAGGGTAAAAATTCACTCTCACCGGTCTGCTGACGCCGTTTGTGAAACATAACATTGGCAATATCCTTGTCCGCAAGACCACCGAGATCATAGAGGCGTCGCCCTGCTTCGACATCCGGCACAGTCTCAATATCAAAGACAAAGATCGTCATCGCCTGATCGACACTCAGTTGTCCGCAAACACTGGCGTGGAAAGATAGCGGTCACCGCGATCGCAGGCAATGGTGACGATGGTGGCCTGGGTCACTTCACGGGATAAGCGCAAGGCCGCGGCCACCGCCCCACCGGAAGAAACCCCGACAAACAGCCCCTCACGCGACGCCAAGGCCCGAGTGGTATCCTCCGCCTCCTGTTGGCTCACATCCATGACCTGGTCCACCCGGGAGGGCTCGTAGATCCGGGGGAGATAGGCCTCAGGCCAGCGGCGGATGCCCGGTATGCTGGCACAGGGGCCGGGCTGAACCCCGACAATCTGAATTTGCGGCTGTTGCTCTTTGAGAAAACGTGAGACGCCCATGATGGTACCGGTGGTGCCCATGGCGCTGACAAAATGCGTCACCCCGCCTGCAGTATCCCGCCAGATTTCGGGGCCGGTACCCTCATAGTGGGCGCAGGGATTGTCTGGGTTGGAAAACTGGTCGAGCATGTGACCTTCCCCTCTGACTACCATGTTCCTGGCCAGATCAATGGCTGCCTCCATACCTCCCTCGGCAGGTGTCATGATGATCTTCGCGCCATAGGCCTTCATGATCGCGCGCCGCTCAACGCTCATATTCTCCGGCATGATCAGCACCATACGGTAAGCTTTAACGGCAGCCGCCATTGCCAGGGCAATCCCCGTATTGCCGCTGGTGGGTTCAATGAGAATGTCGCCCGATTTAATCTCTCCTCGCGCCTCAGCACCACTGATCATGCTCAACGCAGGCCGGTCCTTAACAGAACCGGCAGGATTATTGCCCTCCAGCTTAAGCAGAATTGCATTGCTGGTCTCACCGGGCAGATATTGCAGGTGCACCAGGGGAGTGTTCCCGATAAATTTCTCAAGCGTAGGATATTCTCGGCTCATAACGCAGGCTATGATGAATGAGGCCAATCGACTTTTCAACTCTTAAGGAAGCTGACCAATTCCGGGACGATGGGATTGGTGGTGAAATAGTCCAGCGCCAGGTACTGATCGCCGCTCATGGCCCGGTCTATCAGCAAAACACGCAAGCTCGCGATGAACCATTTGAGCTGCAAAATCGCGCATCACAAATTGATCCCTGTTTCCTTAAGATAATATGTTTCACTTCATTCAAGAACCAGGCGAGGCAAACGATATAACAGTATGAAGCAGTGGGATTATCTGCCAATAAGCAGTATGATCAGCGAGGTGGCACGGATCACGCTTTAACATAGAATGTTGTTATATGCTGTCTGTCTGACGGGTCTGATTCAGCAGCGCATACTGACTCGACTCATTAAACGTTTATTTTTCAGGAGATTACTATGGCGTCTGAAAAAAGAAAGAATGCCAGAAGCGGCTTATCAATGGAGAACCAGGAAGGCCAGTTTAATATCGAAAAAGACCAGGAAAGCTTCAGCATCAAAAGGATCCGGGATGTTTCGATCTCCGGTGTCGGACTCGAAATGTCCCGGGCACTACCGGTAGGTGAACAGCTCTCACTGTCTTATAACTCTGGAGATTTCCAGCTCAGCATTCTCGGAACAGTCATCTGGTGCAATCCGGAAACGCAATCCGGACCCTATATCCTGGGTATCGAGTTTAATCCAGAGAGCAGGGAAAACAATGCCCTCTTTTTTCTGGCCATCAGAAAATATCTGGATGAATTCGACGGCACCTATATGGATGCCTGAAAGGAGTACACTGTCAGCACGGGGGATAACGCGGCAGCAGGCGCCAACCCCGGATTAATCAGACAAACTGCGCATAATAAAAAGGGCTCATAAGTGAGCCCTTTTTTCATGCGTTGACAAGCGCTCAACTCAGCTGTCTACCGCCTTCATGCTGAGCCGAATACGACCCTGCTTGTCGATTTCCAGCACCTTGACCTTAACCATATCGCCTTCTGTAAGCTTGTCGCTGACATTGGCGACGCGCTCCTCGGAAATCTGCGAGATATGCACCAGGCCGTCCTTGCCCGGCAGGATGGTGACAAAAGCACCGAAGTCCATCAGCTTGGCCACACGACCCTCATAAATTGTTCCCACCTCAACATCAGCCGTCAGCTGCTTAATGCGTCGTACGGCCTCCTGGCTAGCCTCATTATCCACTGAAGCGATCTTGATGGTACCGTCATCAGTGATATCAATGCTGGCGCCGGTTTCCTCTGTCAACGCACGAATGGTTGCCCCACCCTTGCCGATGACATCCCGAATCTTTTCGGGATTAATCTTGATGGTTACGATCCGCGGTGCATATTCGGAAATATCACCGCGCGACTCCGCGATAACCTCATTCATGATATTGAGAATATGCAGACGACCCTCATGGGCCTGCTCCAGTGCCGCCGCCATAATATCACGGGTAATACCATCGATCTTGATATCCATCTGGAGCGCAGTAACCCCGTCGGTGGTCCCTGCCACTTTAAAATCCATATCACCCAGATGATCTTCATCACCCAGAATATCGGTCAGCACTGCACTGTTGTTACCTTCCTTGACCAGTCCCATGGCAATGCCCGCCACCGGTGCCTTGATAGGTACCCCGGCATCCATCAGGGACAGACTGGCACCACAGACCGAGGCCATGGAGCTGGAACCATTGGATTCGGTGATTTCAGAAACTACGCGCAATACGTATGGAAAATCATCCTGATCCGGCAATACAGCAGCGATACCGCGGCGGGCCAGACGACCATGACCGATCTCGCGGCGCTTGGGACTGCCCATAAAGCCGGTTTCACCGACACAATAGGGAGGAAAGTTGTAATGCAGCATGAAAGGGTCTTTGCGCTCTCCTTCGATGGCATCAATGAGCTGTGCATCCCGTCCAGTACCCAATGTGGCGACGACCAGCGCCTGGGTTTCGCCACGGGTAAAGAGTGCAGAACCGTGCGCCCGGGGCAGCACCCCCACCCGAATGGTGATTGGCCTGACCGTGCGTTGATCACGACCATCGATACGGGGCTGACCTGCCAGCACACGATTACGAACGGTTTCTTTCTCCAGCTTTTCAATGGCCTCGCGAACAGCTTCTTCAGACCAGCGGGTTTCATCCCCCGCTAGCAACTGCTCATGAACAGCCTTGCGCGCTGCCGCCAGCGCCTGCTGTCGCTCCATTTTTTCCTGTATCTGGTAAGCACGGTCAATCTGCTCCCCGGCTACACTCGCCACCAGGGCAGCCAGTTCTCCGTCTGTCACAGGCGCCTGCCACGCCCATGGCGTTGTGCCTGCTTCTGCGGCTAATTCCTTAATTGCCTGAATCGCTACCTGCTGCTGCTCATGACCGAATAGAACCGCATCCAGCATCACCGTTTCCGGCAGCTCCTGTGCCTCGGACTCCACCATCAAAACAGCGCCTTCGGTACCGGCAACTATTAAATCCAGTGCTGAATCTTCCAACTGCTGCAAATCGGGGTTCAACAGGAACTGACCATCCCGGTAGCCCACGCGGGCAGCGGCGACCGGGCCATTGAAGGGAATGCCTGAGACTGCCAGTGCAGCCGAGGCGCCAATAAGTGCGGGGACATCGGGATTAATTTCCCGGTCCAGGGACACTACCGTAGCCACAATCTGCACCTCGTTAGTAAACCCTTTGGGGAAGAGCGGTCGTAGCGGACGGTCAATCAGACGCGAGGTCAGCGTCTCTTTTTCACTGGGACGGCCTTCCCGCTTAAAAAAACCACCGGGAATCTTACCTGCCGCATAGGTACGTTCCTGATAATTGATGGTTAAAGGGAAGAAATCACGACCTGGGTCAGCTTCTTTGCGACCAACAACGGTGACCAGAATCACGGTTTCGCCCATGCTGACCATAACCGCACCCGTTGCCTGCCTGGCAATCTCACCCGTTTCCAGTGTTACTGAATGGGCGCCGTACTGAAAAACCTTTTTGATGGGAGTCACTATGAATTCCTTAAACTATTGCTGATTACCGCGGAATTTTCCTTTCCGCTATATGTTTAGACACACACCAGTTTCCACCGCTGCACAACAAAAAGCTGTGCTTTTCCATATCGATTCGGTCCGGACAGCGGAGGCTAATGGAATTATTTGCGCAGACCAAGACGGGCAATAAGATCCTGGTAACGAGCCAGGTCCTTTTTACGCAGATAGCTTAATAATTTTCTGCGATTACTGACCATTCTCAATAGTCCCTGCCGTGAATGGAAATCGTGTTTGTGCGCCTTGAAATGCTCGGTAAGCTGTCCTATACGGGCAGAAAGCAGTGCAACCTGCACTTCCGGCGAACCGGTATCTTCCGTAGAACGTTGATATTGCTGCACGACGTCTGCTTTCACATGCGTGTCTAAAGCCATGATTTACACCTGCCTGAAGTTGCTTTTACCAGTTAAAAAACCTTACCACAAAAATGTGGGCCCTATTCTATCCGCTAATCCTCTTGATATACAAGCAATTGTTTTAACCTTCCGCTGAGTCACTCCTCAGCCGACCATCAGGCGTTTCGGTGCAATCCGGCCGTCATCCTGTACCTGACCGATACCCATGAACTGCTCGTCAGTGGTATAAATTCTCACATATCCGGAAGCCGGCGTATGGGGGGCAAAAACCGCCTGTCCCTGCCTGAAAAAATAGGCTATATCAGAGGACAGACTCAGCCCTGGCCAGTGCAACAGGGCATCCCCCATGGATAGAAGCCGTCCATCCAGGGCCTGCACACCAGACGCCGCAATATGCTCCAGGTTCTTCATGCTCGTCATGTCCTGCTCTGCGAATCCGGCCACCGCAAGACGCCGCAACGCGGCCACATGGCCACCGCAAGCTAAAGCCGCGCCAATATCCTCTGCCAGCGTGCGAATATAGGTGCCCTTAGTACAACGCACCTGCACCTCCAGCAGTTCATTATCATAATTCAGCAGTTGCAGTTCATGAATACGAACCCGACGTGGCTCGCGCGCAACAATAATCCCCTGATGCGCCAGCTTGTACAGGGGTTGGCCATTCTGTTTGATGGCAGAATGCATCGGAGGGATTTGTTCAATATCACCGGTAAAGGAAGCCAGCACTGCCAATAACCGCTCCCTGTCAAAGGGGGGCACGGTCCTGTTTTCCAGGATAGTCCCTTCCGCATCCCCGGTGGTCGTCGTGATACCCAGCCGAATCAGCACATGATAGCTTTTATCTGCCTCCAGCAGAAAACCGGAAATCTTGGTAGCCTCACCCAGGCAGATCGGTAACATACCGGTCGCCAGGGGGTCCAGACTACCGGTATGGCCCGCCTTGCGGGCCTGATAAAGCCTTTTGACCTTCTGCAAAGCGGCATTGGAGGTGATCCCGGCCGGTTTATCCAGCAGCAATACCCCATTGACATTTCTTCCTGGGCGACGACGGCGCATAACGATAATCAGTCTTGGTGTTTTTTGTCTGCGGCGACAACTCTGTCGATCAGGGCGGACAAATCTGCGGCGTGTTTAATGGTACGGTCATAATAAAAGTGTAAACTGGGGGTCAGCCGCAACACCATGCGTCGTGCCAATTCATGGCGCAAAAACCCTGCGGCATGGTTGAGAACAGTCACGCTTTTTTGCGCATCACCTTCCTCATCCAGCACGGTAATGTATATTTTGGCATGAGTCAGATCGGTGGAGAGTTCGACATCGGTAATCGTGACGATACCCAGGCGAGGGTCCTTGACCTCCTGCTGAACCAGAACTGCCAGCTCGCGCCGGATCTGCTCACCAACGCGCAATGTACGGCTATATTCTTTAGGCATGGGCTCAGGCAGATATCATGTGCTTTTTCGATGGCTGCTCAGTGGCAGCCTTCCCCACAGCCGGTAGCACCATCATCACCGAGTCAGAGCGTCCGCTTGACTTCGATTTTTTCATAGACTTCGATCTGATCACCCACTTTGACATCATTGTAATTCTTGACGCCGATACCGCATTCCGTGCCGGCCTTAACCTCGTTGACATCATCCTTAAAACGGCGCAGCGACTCCAGCTCTCCCTCATAGATCACCACATTGTCCCGTAGCACCCGAATCGGGTTATGGCGCTTCACGGTCCCTTCCATCACCAGGCAACCGGCAATGGTCCCCAGCTTGGGTGAGGTGAAAATATCGCGGACTTCCGCAAGACCGACAATCTGCTCCTTAATTTCAGGGGCAAGCATACCGGACAAGGCGCTCTTCACATCATCGATGACGTCATAGATGACGCTATAATAGTTGAGCTCTAAGCTGGCCTCTTCAGCTGTCCGGCGGGCTACAGCGTCGGCACGCACATTAAAACCAATGACGATGGCATTGGAGGCCAGGGCTAGATTGATATCTGATTCAGTGATACCACCAACACCACTGGCGATAATTTTAACTGCAACTTCATCGGTTGAAAGCTTGGTCAATGAATCCTTCAGGGCTTCCACAGAACCCTGCACATCGGCCTTGAGTAACACATTGAGTATGCTGAGCTTACTGCTGCCCAGCTGTGAAAACACGTCTTCAAGATTGGCAGCCTTCTTACTGGCAATCTGGACATCACGGAATTTTCCCTGCCTGAATAATGCCACCTCTCGTGCTTTGCGCTCATCAGGCAGCACAACCACATCGTCGCCCGCATTGGGTGTACCCGAGAGGCCAAGTATTACTACCGGCATAGAGGGGCCTGCCGATTTCACCGTTTTACCGGTTTCATCAAACATCGCCCGCACCCGACCGTACTCCTTTCCTGACAGAACGATATCGCCTTTTTTCAGGGTCCCACTTTGAACCAGTACCGTGGCAACCGGTCCGCGTCCCTTATCAAGGCTGGCCTCAATCACCGTACCGCGTGCCGGCCCCTCAGCAACAGCCTGCAACTCCATCATTTCCGACTGCAGCAGGATGGCATCCAGGATATCATCCACGCCCTGCCCGGTTTTAGCCGAAACATTGACGAACAGGGTATCTCCACCCCAGTCTTCAGGAATCACTTCATGCTGAGACAGCTCCTGCTTAACCCGTTCGGGATCTGCTCCTGGCTTGTCGATCTTGTTAACTGCAACAATGATGGGCACATTGCCTGCTTTGGCATGTTGCACCGCTTCGAGGGTCTGTGGCTTGACACCATCATCGGCAGCCACAATCAACACGACGATATCGGTTACTTCCGCACCCCGCGCACGCATCGCGGTAAATGCCGCATGTCCCGGTGTATCCAGAAAGGTAATCGTGCCGCGCTTGCTCTCCACATGGTAGGCCCCGATATGCTGGGTAATCCCCCCCGCCTCGCCAGCGGCCACTTTGGCACGCCGAATATAGTCCAGCAGAGAAGTCTTGCCGTGGTCGACATGCCCCATGATGGTCACCACGGCAGGACGTGACTCTGCCTCGCCGGTTGCCATCACCCCCTGAATGACTTCTTCTTCCAGGGCATTTTCCTGCAACGGCTTGGGCTTATGACCCATTTCCTCGACAACGATGGTTGCCGTCTCCTGGTCAATAACCTGGTTGATGGTGACCATGCTGCCCATATTCATCATCACCTTGATTACTTCCGCCGTTTTTACAGACATCTTCTGTGCCAATTCACCAACAGTAATCGTTTCCGGAATGGCAACATCGCGAACAATCGGCGCAGTCGGCCGCTCAAAACCATGTTGTGCAGAACCACTGACCTTGACGGCTGCGCCACGGCTCTTTTTCTTCCGCCGGCTGGTAGATTTTTCCGAAGCGACATGCAGCTCCTCCCGACCGTACTTGGTCTGGCGCCCGGCCTTTTCCTTCCGTCGGCCTGGTTTTTTGTCTGCTGGTGGTTGCGCGGTTTCAGGAACCTTGGCTGCCGGCACCGGCGAGACGGCTGTTTCTGCAGTGGACTGCTGTTCCTCAGCACTTTCCGTCACTTCCACCGCAGCCTCCTCCTGGACAGGTGCTGCTGGCACCACAACGTCCACCGTACTGGGCGTCTCAGCTATTGGCGGGGGGGGCGGCATTTCCTGCTGGCGCCGCGCCTCTTCGGCCGCCAGTCTCACAGCTGCCGCCTGCTGATCCTTTTCAAGACGTGCTGCTTCTTCCGCCATCACGTCGCTGCGCATGGCATAGGTCCGCTGACGCCGAAACTCCACGTTGATTTTTCTGCTGGTCCTG
Source organism: uncultured Gammaproteobacteria bacterium (assembly GCA_964519605.1). Lineage (GTDB taxonomy): Bacteria > Pseudomonadota > Gammaproteobacteria > SZUA-140 > SZUA-140 > CAZFJS01. The sequence continues at coordinate 2,545 of CAZFJS010000036.1, read as the reverse complement.
AGCTTACCCTGACCGGTGCTCTGTTTGAGCTCGCCCACGGTCTTGCGCCGCAGTGTGATCTTTCTGCCTTCCGGTTTACCGGCCCCCGCAACGCCCTCACCGTGGGCGTCACGCAAATGGCTCAGCAGTTCCATTTTTTGCTTGTCACTGATCGCTTGATCCGCATCGGTAATCGGCAGACCTGCCTCTACCATCTGTACCAATAAACGGTCAACCGGAATCCCGACGACATCAGCGAGTTGTCTGACTGTTACTTCTGTCATAATCTGTCTCTTAGCTGCGTTGCTGTTCACCCTTGTTGCTCATCGGCGAACCACGGCGCGCGCGCAGCCATAATCAGCTTGCTCGCCCGCTCCTCATCCATATCCTCAATCTCCAGCAGCTCGTCAACCGACTGCTCCGCCAAATCTTCCTGGGTGACAATGCCCTGGCGCGCCAAGTGATGGGCCAGGGTTTCATCCATCCCTTCCAGCGCCAGCAAATCCTCGGCAGGCTGCATAGCTTCACCGGTTTCCTCGCTGGCGATGGCACGGGTCAACAGGACATCACGGGCACGATTACGTAGCTCTTTGACGATGTCCTCATCGAATTCATCAATAGCGGTCAGCTCCTGAATCGGCACATAGGCGATTTCCTCAATACTGGAGAAACCTTCCTGCACGAAAATGATGGCAATCTCCTCATCCACATCTAGTTGTTCCATGAAGACCTGCTTCAGTTTTTCAGCCTCGGTTTCGCCTTTTTCCTCCGCCTCCGCCTCCGTCATGATATTCAGATCCCAGCCAGTCAGCTGACTGGCGAGCCGTACATTCTGCCCACCCCGGCCAATTGCCTGGGAAAGATGTTCCTCGTTCACGGCCAGATCCATGCTGTGGCGATCCTCGTCCACCACGATCGACTCCAGTTCCGCCGGGGACATGGCATTAATCACGAACTGTGCCTGATTTTCATCCCAAAGGATAATATCGATGCGCTCGCCGGCCAACTCGTTGGAAACACTCTGCACACGTGAACCACGCATGCCGACACAGGCACCCACCGGATCTATGCGTGGATCATTACTTTTGACCGCGATTTTCGCCCGTGCGCCCGGGTCACGCGCCGCACTGATAATATCTATCAGGCCTTCACCGACCTCCGGCACTTCCAGTTTGAACAGTTCCACCAACAATTCGGGGGCCACCCGACTGACAAACAGCTGCGGACCCCGCACTTCGGAGTGGACATCCTTCAGGTAGCCCCGCAGCCGATCACCGGGACGGATGGCCTCACGGGGAATCAATTCACTCCTGGTGATCACAGCCTCGGCATTAGCGCCAAGATCAAGAATCACGTTACCCCGGTCCAGACGTTTGACAATCCCCATGACCAGTTCGCCCACACGCCCCTGGTACTGCTCGACGATTTTGGCGCGTTCGGCCTCGCGCACTTTCTGGATAATGACCTGCTTGGCTGTCTGGGCGGCAATACGGCCGAAGGCCACCGCCTCAATGGGCTCCTCGATATAGTCATTGGCCTGGATATCAGGGTCTTTTTCCCGCGCTTCACGCAGACTAATCTGGCCATCTTCATTTTCAATCTCATCGACTTCGTCATCGATGACCTGCCAGCGACGAAATGCCTGGTACTCACCGGTATTACGGTCAATGGCGACCCGTATATCGACCTCACCGCTATAACGTTTCTTGGTGGCGGCCGCCAGTGCCGCCTCGATCGCCTCAACGACAATCTCCTTAGCGATGCCCCGCTCGTTGGAAACGGCATCGACTACCATTAATATTTCTTTACTCATGACCACCGCCTCTGTTCAAAATCCTGGCATGCATGTCTTCATTCCCTGGTTCAGACTGCTGTACCGCAAATATTACAGCTCCGGCACCAGGCGTGCTCGTTCTATTTCCTGCAGGGAAAAGCTGCGCTGCCCATCATCCATCGTCAGCATCACCCGACCATCCTCCACGCCCTGTATCACACCCCTGAAATTGCGTCTGCCCTCATGCGGCGCAACCAGCCGAAGCTTCACCCGATGGCCACTGAAACGGACAAAATGCTCTGCCGTAAACAGGGGCCGGTCCAATCCTGGCGACGACACCTCCAAAGCATACTGCCCGCGGATTGGATCTTCCACATCCAGCAGGGCGCTCACCTGGCGACTGACACACTCACAGTCCTTCACGCCGATACCCTGCTCCCGGTCAATATAAATCCTCAAGGTATGCTGGTGGCCGCTGGGAAAATACTCCAGCCCCACCAACTCATACCCCAGCATGTTGATTGCCGGACGTATCAGCTGTACCAATTGTTCATTCGTTTGTCGCACGCAGCAGCCACCTGAAACAAAAAATGGGCCCTAGGCCCACCTCCCACAACCGCCCCCCGCTATCAACGAAAAGCATCATAATGTTTTGACCCCGGTTTATACCCTATACAGTGCCACCGTTAACAAAAAAACCCCACAACGGGGTCATCACCAACAGAGCCGCACCACAACCCGGTCTTCCAGGGGCCACATTATAGGAGCACGAAAATTCAATTGCAACAGGTA
>CAZFJS010000035.1:0-14581 GCA_964519605.1 uncultured Gammaproteobacteria bacterium | reverse complement strand
GACGCCATAGTAATAATCCGATTCCGACCAACAAAAGCAATAAACGATCCACAAATACCACTACTGTTTCCAGGTGGAATTTTTCAAATGCCTGAAAATATGATCGAAAGCTCATATTAAATGATCGAAGTAACGCGGCTGAGCCTAATAAATAGGATGTTTCACGACTAACGGGATCACTAATTAGGTTAGCTACAGTTAAGATAAATAATATGAGCGTTACCAGTGAAACGGCTAGTTTCCAAACAAGCAGCGAACCAATAATATGTTCCGCATCATATCTATTGATTGCGATTCTTCTGATAGAAAGGCTATCCAGTCCAAGATTTGTAACATAGACAAGCACAGATGCCAAAGCCAGAGAAAATGAAAATATTCCAAACTCTGCCGTCCCGAGAATCCGTCCAGCTAATATCAGCAACAGCAGAAGAAACATATCTGCTAATGAGGTAAGCCCAGAGAAAATTACATTCTTTCCTAATTGCTTTGCAGTAGACACCGGATTATCTTCTCTTTCTTGTTAAATATGCAGCGCTGCTATCTTATCAATAGTCATTCTGGCCGTCCGCTCCCAGGTGAAATATTTTGAGCGTTCAAGGCCTTTCAATTCAAGTTCTTTTCTCCTGGCATCATCAGACAACACATTTTTTATTTTTTCCGAAAAATCTCCGGCATCATATGGGTCAGCCAATAATACAGCACCCGCTGTAATTTCCGGACATGCGCCTGTATTTGAGGCGACTATTGCACATCCACATGACATTGCTTCAACCAAGGCCATGGAGTAACTTTCATAATAAGATGGCAGTATAAATACGTCAGCAAGATTTAATAATAGAGGGAGCTCCGTATGAGGAACAAAATCCAGAAATCGTATTTTGTTCAGATCATCACTAATTCCGATATGTTTGATAAAATCTCTGACACGCCGACCGGCTATTACTAATTCATGTGGCACCGCATCACGTATTTCCATAAATGCACGCACGGTCGTCTCTACATTCTTACCAGGAAAAAAGGAATCTGATTTATCCAGGCCTGGATGATCCACTCTCGTTACGGTGAAAATAAACCGCTCAGGTAATTCATATTTATGGCGTATTTCAGCCAATCGATTTTTATCCGTAACTCTTCTGAAATATGGCTTAGGCGCAGGATAAACCACCGTTGTATGATCAAACGGGTGATTAATATATTTCTTACATTCATCGACAACAAATTGTGATATAGGGAAAAGATGTTTTGCTTTCCTGATATATATAGGAAGCATCAGCTTCATGTAGTTTCTGTCAAACCACTCATAATGCTCGGGCCACGCCCACCAGGCAGGCTCATGAAGCCCCATGACTACCGGACAATGGCTGATAAGCGGTACACTGAATTTAGGATTGTAGATAATATCAGCGCCTTCCTTCCAGGCATGATAGGGCACTGCAACCTGATCCCAGAATAGTTTATGCGGTGCTGTTATCAGTTTCTCTTGTGCATTTGGATAATCCGCGAATTTCCCCAGGAACCTAGGTGTGCGATATAGCAACAGGTAGGTGTTTCTTTGATCAATACGTAGCATATTCTCTACCAGGCCCATAATAATGGCCTGATGACCGCTATCCTGATCCATAGCACGCATCATGATCGCAATCTTCATGTCATGGCCCTGTCTGGCATAGGCTGATTATGCGGCTGTTTTTTGTCGTGTTGTCAGATCTTCCATCGCGATTCCATCAATAAACATCCGGTACCAGGCTTCACTATTAACCAGCAGCCATAAGCGGTTACCATGATCAATCTTTCCGGATGCATGCTCAAGCAGCACATGACTGATCGCATCCTGCTGTAGAACACCATCTCTGACCAGATGAGAATCCCCTAGAAACATTTTATACAGAGAATCATATTCAGATTTAAGCATGTAAGGCAGTGATGATGAAAAGCCCTGCTTCGGCCGTTCCATGATCTCCTTCGGTAAATAACGCTCAGCCAGGCGATACTGGATATAACGGAGTGAGCGGCCACGCACCTTGAGATTCATCGGCAGGCGTGCGGAGAACTCCGCGATTTCGTGATCCATCAGGGGGCTGCGGGCTTCCAGGGAGTGGGCCATGGTCATCCGGTCGAGAATCATCACAGAATGGTCCGGCAAGCGGATACTGCTGTCGGCGGAAAGCATCCGGTCCACCGGCTCGCTGGCCTGTGCCGCATCAAAGGCTTCCCTGATGGACATTTCCGGGTTGAAAGCGCCGATAGTGTCCCGCATGGCCGGGCCATAGAGACCGTCACGCCGAGCCCCACCAAAGTAGAAATAACTCAGACTGCGGGCATAGCGCTCACTGCCGTTCAGAAACGAGAGCTGCTGCAGCCATTTGAGCTGATGGGCCTTGCTCTTGTACCAGCCACCATCGGGGATATGGTTCAATGCGGGGCCGATGAGGTATTTCCTGACGGCCAGGGGAATCCTGGCATAGTGGTCGGCGTAAAGATTGCCGTAATAGCGGTCATAGCCGCCGAACAATTCATCGCCTCCGTCACCACCCAACACCACCTTGACTTTTTTGCTCGCCATCTCGGCGATATGGTAGCTGCATACTGACAGGGCATCGGAGGGTTCATCCAGATGCCAGATCAATTTGGGGAGGGTATTCACCAGAGATGGGGTGATGACTTCCTCATGATGTTCGGTATGGTATTGTTCCGCCACCAGGCGGGCATAGGGCGCCTCATTATATTGCCCATAGGGCAGGCCCATGGAAAAGGTCTTGATCGGAGCCGTCGCCACATGCTTCATCAGCAGGGCGACCACCAGGGTGGAATCCAGGCCGCCGCTCAGAAAGGCGCCCACCGGCACATCACTGACCATGTGCTGGCGGATACAATGGATCAGCTTCTCCTCCAGCTCATCCACCAAATCCTCTTCTGAACCTGTGTGCTTGGGTTCATAATTCAGTGTCCAGTAGCGGGAGATGAGGAGCGGCTTTCCTGGCATGAATGTCAGGCTATGGGCCGGGGGCAGTTTGCGAATCTCCTGAAACATGCTGCGGGGTGGTGCAATAATGCGCAGGCTCAGGTACTGGTCCAAAGCGGTCGGGTCCATCTTTCTGAGACCGGGATCATAGGCCAGCAGGGCCTTGATCTCGGATGCAAAGCAGAATTCCCGGCCCCGCTGGACATAATAAAAGGGTTTCTGGCCCAGGCGGTCGCGACCGCAAAAGAGGCGCTGACGGGACTCATCCCAGATGGCAAAGGCAAACATGCCGCGCAACTGCTCGACACAGCGCTCACCATACTCTTCATACAAATGCAGAATGACTTCCGAATCTGAGCGGGTAGCGAAGCGATGCCCCTTGTCCTGCAGCATGCTACGCAAGACCTGGTAGTTATAGATCTCCCCGTTGCACACCAGCCAGAGGCTCCGATCCTCATTGGCGATGGGTTGATGGCCACCATCCAGGTCTATGATGGAAAGGCGGCGCTGGCCGAGGACTGCGCTGTTTTTGTGATAGACCCCCTCATCGTCCGGTCCCCGGTGGCGCAGGGTATCCAGCATGCGACGGATGTCTTCTCTAGCACTCCCTTCCGGGTTGATGATGCCGGCAATACCACACATGGGTGTTTATCTTATGATTCCCTCACCCCAACCCTCTCCCGGAGGGAGAGGGTGCTTAACGGAGCAGTGATAATATATAGACATGGCATGACTTCCCTGCCCCATCAATAGCGACGATCACAGCCACGTCTTTCCAGTGCGCTTTCGTATTTAGAAGCATCCACGTCTCTGGGTAAAGGCGTCGGGTTCCTGGCCAGCCAGTTGCCGATGGCCAGATAGTCCAGATGCCCCAGCTTGAAAGCGCGCACGGCGTCATAGGGGCTGCAGACGATGGGTTCTTCATGCATGTTGAAGCTGGTATTGATCAGTACCGGCAGCCCTGTCAGCTGGTGATACTGACTCAGGATCTTATGCATGCTGGCATTGTCGTCCTTGCTGACCAGCTGCGGCCGAGCGGTGTTATCGATATGCACCACGCCGGGACAGTGTTCCGCCATCCACTCAGTACAATTGAAGGTAATGGTCATAAAACGGGCGGTATCTTCCGCACCCTTCATACCGACAAAACATTTTTCGGCAGATTCCTGTAACACCACCGGGGCGAAGGGCATGAATTCCGTGCGGTTGAGCGAATCATTCAGCCAATAATGGACGGAGGGATCCGTTGCCTGGTAGAGGATGGTTCTATTGCACAGAGCGCGGGGACCATATTCCATTTTGCCGTCGAAGCGGGCGACGATGGCATTGTCCGCCAGCAGACTGGCTACTTCAGTTTCGATATCATCGTGGTGGACCGCCTCGACCTGCTGGCGGTCCAGCTCCGCCTTGATGTCTTCATCGCTGTATTCCGGCCCCAGATAGACATGGGGCATGCAGTTTGAATCCGGATCAAATTTCTCGGCTGAACGCTGGTAATACAAGCCCAGAGCCGCGCCTACGGGCATACCCTCATCCGTCATACCAGGATGAATGAAGACGGATTCAACCTCGTCGATCTCATGAACGCGCTGATTGATTTTGACGTTGGCACAGACCCCACCCGACAGGGCCACCTGGCGATGGCCGGTTTTTCCCACCCAATAACCCACCAGATCAACCACCAGTGCCTCGGCATAATTCTGGATGCTGGCAGCGAGATCCTTGTGACTGAAATCGTCCGGCAGCAAGCGTTGCAGTTCACGCAGGGCGGACAAAAAGAACACATTGGCAACATTGACGAAGTGGCCCTCGCGGTGCACCAGAATCTTTTTCAGCTGCGGGATATACCGCGGCTCACCATAAGCGGCCAAACCAGTGATTTTTCCCTCGTGACGACCGGCCTTGAAACCGCAGAGCTGGGTAATATAGGAGTAGAAAGTACCCAGGGAATCGAAGCTTGAAATGGCGCACAGCTCTTGAAATTTGCCATCCACCACATCATAGACCTTGCAGGAATTGCCATCCCCGCCCCCATCGACGGAAAAGACCGTCGCGTCCCGGAAACCACTGGTGTAGTAGGTTGAGGCGATATGGCAGAAATGATGATCGATAAACACCACCGGGCAGTCAAAACCCAGTTCCTCGCGGAATATCTTCTCCAGCCCCTCCCGCCGCCGGCGGAAAGCGGGCTGGCGCATACCGTAATAGATTTTGTCCAGAAAGGGCAGCTTACGGCGCAGCTTGCTGACATTGGAGGCTACCTCGAACAGGGCCTGCTTGAACTTGCTGCGTTTCAGGCCAAACCAGCCATCCTTGAAATCCACATAGTGATCGATGAGATGCTGATTGGTAGTGGCAATAGCAATGGCATCGATATCGCCGGGCTGTAAGCCCTGCATTTCCAGAATCGCTTTAATGGATCGACGTGGCATGCCAAATACCATTTTCTCTCGCACCAGGCGTTCATCCGTAATGGCCGCCACCAGCTTGCCATCTTCGACCAGCGCGGAACCACAGCTGACGTGATCACCGATGCCTAATATCCGCATGAATCCACTCTCCTAAAAATGATGTTCACTCTACTGTCCTGCCGCTGATCACTTCATCAAATAGCGCTTCATAACGCGAGGCACACTGATCAATAAAATAGTTTTCGACCCGTGCCAGATTTTCTGCACCCATTGTCTGTCTTTCTGCCTGGTTTTCGATTAAATTTCGGCAGGCCTTGGCAAAAGCCTGCTGGTCATTGAGCGGCACCACATGGCCGGTAAGCCCCTCGCAAAGGAAGTCCGTCTGGCCGCCGTGATCATAACATACCACCGGCAAACCGCAGGCCATGGCCTCCAGAAAGACCAGGCCGAAGCCTTCATGCTGGCTGGTGGAAACATAAAGATCCGCCATATTCAACAGGGAAAATTTTTCATCCTCCGTCACCTGCCCCATAAAATGAACCCGGTCCGCCACCTGCCGGGCGGCCGCCTGCTCTTGTAACAACTGTTCCAGAGGACCGGAACCGATAATCAGCAGGTGAACCTGATCACCCAGAGCAGCGACCAGATCAATCAACTGACCCACCGCCTTCCGTGATACCAAGCGGCCTACCGTTGCCAATACCAGCGCATCCGGCCCGATACCGTGATCCGCCCTGCCAGCTGGATTCTGCAGCTCAGGGCGGCGAATGCCCAGAGGAATCAACTGGGTAGGTAGCCGGTCATCATAGTAGCGGCACACATTGTCCAAGGTGTTCCTCGACTGCCCCACCACCCGATCAGCCCGCCGCAGCAAGGTCTGCGCCCAGCGACGTAATAACCGATGACGGTGAGGCGAGGACCATTTGCTGGGGTCGTAAAGATCCCCCCCATGGACTGACAAGACATTGGGTATATGTGAACAGCGTGATAAGGCATCGCCGACAGGCCCGGTGGGCAATACAAAGTGGGTATTGATCACGTCAAAAGTTTCTTGTTCCAACAGCCGTCTACCCGCACGTATCCCCATCGGCAGGTAGGCCAACATGGAGGGGAAGTTGGCCGCCGCCGTCAGGCTGCGGAAAAATACCGGCACCCGGATGACACGAACCCCATTACAGACTTCTTCTCTGGCCAGGCCCAGCCCCTGAGAAGTCAAGACAGTTACCTCATGGCGTTGTGCCAATTCTTCGGCCAGTTGGGCGTTAATAACGCCACCGCCACCGCCCAGAGGAGGGTATTCATAATTACAAAAAAGTATGCGCATTTATCCAGACAGGCCCAGCACGGGTCGAAAAACAGATATTATTTTCTTCAGGAATCCGTCACTGTGGACGATGACCCCACTATTGCCCATAACACTCGGCTGCCAGGACAAAAAGTTTAGCCAAGTGTCTTATAATTGATTTCAGATGATTTGTCATATGAAATCCGAGTCTCTATGATGCGGAACATACGAATTAATTGCGCTTTCCTGTCAGGAAAGACCAACCAAGGTAGAATCGCACATTATGAAACAGCAACGCCACCTGACCTCCAAAATGGAGCCCTTTGATTCTTTCTGGGAGGGACCGGAAGATGTTGAAAAGGGTTATCACAGCTTCTATCTATTTTACCAGGAAAATTATCTGCCTTATATTCCTGGCGATAAAACAGCCCGTATTCTGGTGATCAGCTGTGGGCCGGGCTATTTTGTCAATCTGCTGGCACGGGAAGGTTATACCCAGGTCACCGGCATTGATTCCTTCCCTGACAAGGTAGCGCATGCCCGTCGACACGGCCTGAACTGCCAGGTGGCAGAGGCCTTTGATTACCTGGAAAATAGCACCGAGCCCTTCGACCTCATTTTCTGCGAACAGGAGCTGAATCACCTGAGCAAAGACGAAATCCTGGAATTTCTCCGGCTCTGCCACAGCAAGCTAGCTGATACCGGAAAACTGATCGCCCACTCGCTGAACGGCGCCAACCCTATTACCGGCGCCGAGGCACTGGCCCAGAATTTTGACCATCAGAATACCTTCACCGAATATACCCTGCGCCAGGCATTGGACTTCTGCCATTTCACGAATATCGAGGTCTTCCCACTCAAGCTTTATGTTTTTTACAAGAATCCGCTCAATTACGTACTGATCGCTCTGTCTGCGCTATACACGGCCTTTTTCCGCTTCAGTTTTCTGCTCTACGGCAAAAAGAATAAGCTGTTCACCAAGAAAATCGGTGCCGTCGCCAGCAAAGGAGCCATTCCGGTAGATTCTTAAAGACTGGGTGTCTATCCTGCTATTGCAGCAGGCCCTGCTCACGATACCAGGCAGCCGTAGCTACCGCCCCTTCGGAAAAAGAGGTGCGGGGACGATAATCCAGCAGCCGGGCGGCTTTTTCTCCGGACAGGACGAAGCTCTTGACGAAGAAATCCATGCGCCGCCGATGCAGGGGAGGCTGTTTACCCAGGGGCTTCATCGTGGTTTCCAGAACTACCGCCAGGAGCATCAGCATCCACAGCGGCACCCTGATACGGGGCGCCGGCCGGCCCAGTGCCTGGGCAATGCTGGCAATCATCTCATTGGTGCTCAACACATCCCGACCCGCCAGCAGAAAGACTTCTCCCGCGGCCGCAGGGTGCTCAGCAGCCTGGAGAAAACCATCGATGAGATCTTCCACATACATCAAATGATGCTTGTTGTTCCCGCCGCCGATGTTGAAAAACACCCCTTTGTCGATGGCTTTAAAAAGCTTCAACAAGCGCCGATCGCCCGGCCCATAGGTTTCGGGGATACGAACCACGGTGACAGCCATCTGATCCGCATACTGCAGGGCCAGCTGCTCCCCTTCCCGCTTCGTTTTCCCATAGATATTGACAGGATTCAGGGGCGATGCCTCGTTGGCCACCCCCACTTTGATTTCCCCATAGACGCCGATGGTACTGCCATGGATAAAGCGTTTAACACCCGCCTGCTGCGCCGCATCCAGGAGCCTTCGAGTCCCTTCAACATTGACATCATAAAAATGCTGATCAGCCACATTGGCTTCATGCTGGGCCGCCGCCAGATGGATAATAAGCTCGACATCCTTCACGGCCTGTCCAACCGGCTCCGAATCCAGTACTGAGCCCAAAAAAAAGTGGGCCCCCGCCTGCTCCAGCAGCTGCTGGTTCCCCTGTTCCGCAGGATTATTGGCTTGGGCCAGTACCCGCACCTCATCACCGCGTTCGAGAAACCGCTGCACCAGCCTGGAGCCGATAAACCCGGTACCACCGGTCACTAATACCCGCATTCCTGTTCCCCTTATGCCTGTGCTGACTGATATGCCAGCTGTTCTTCTGTCTGCCGCACTTCTTCCTGCCGGCGCGTCTCATTCCACCCCAGCAATTCCGCCATGATAACAGCACATTGCTGCAAAACCTCCGCACCGGGATGGCCGGCGGTCCCCAGATCCGTGCGCCTGGCTACCACGTCCATGAGTTTGACCGCCATTTCTTCCTGCACGGCGTGGGCCACTTCGGCCCTGAGCACCCGGGAACCCGGAAACACCCCCGGCCAGCTATTCCGATAGGGCAGCAGTTCCTGATAGCTTGCCCCGTAGTTATGAGCCACCGCTGTCGCCACCCCCGCGCCAGCCTCCTCACCCAGATGGCGCGCCACCTCTGCCTGCAGCCCGCTGAAACTAGCGAAGTCGCCGCCATAAATCGGCAGCCAATCGGTGCGGGGCGCAGGGCCTGACTTGCCCAGCCGGACCGCGGCCATATCCACCGCCTGCCGGGCATCGTAACGCCCCATCGTATAGCGAATGCCGATCAGGCTGATCAAGCCATCGACACCATGCGCTTTTTTATGATCAATCAGGCGCGAGCGCTTGCCGTAGCTGAGGTTCTCCGCGCCGGGCTCATTGTCACCAAAGGGTACCAGACCGGCATTCCACAGGCTCACGTCATTCAGACTCAGCGCCGCCGCCGGGCAGGCCCAGTTGATTTCATCAATATAGGCCTGCAGCTCGCGTTCTGTGACCCGATAGCGGTCAGGATCATCCTTGTACACCACATGCCAAACGCCGACCAAATTGACATCCCGCCAGGGCACGATGAACAGGTGTCGCCCCGGCCGGCTGATCAGGGCATCCGGGTCACTGGTGCGCCCCTGAACCGCCAGGGCAAAGTCCTTGACAATCTGCTTCCGGATGACAAAGCAGGCATCCCGAGAATAGACACCGGCCGGCTGCAGGTCCAGGCCCAGTGAACGGTGTAACAGGGGTTCTGCCCACGGACCTGCCGCATTGATGACGCAGCCGGCCCTGATCTCGAATGGCGTCCCATCCAGACGATCTTTGGCCAGCAGCCCGGTTACCCGCCGTTCATCACCGCTAAACTTCAGTACCTCGGCATAATTCAGGGCATCCAACCCGGTATTCACCGCTGAACGCAAGAAGGCCAGCACCAGACGTGGTGGACTGTACATTTGCCCATCAGAAAACATCGCACCACCGGTCAGCCCCTGATGGTCTATATCAGGAAATTGCGCCAGTAATCTGCTGCGGCTAATCAGACGGGACCAGGAAATCCGCCGCGCCGGATCACGGATGCCGCGATTGCGGTCCGCCGTCATCAGATCATAGGCATACATACCGGCCGCCAGCACCTCTTTGCCTTTCATCCCATGACCATAGGTTGGAATCAGAATCGGCAAGGGCTCAACCAGGTGCGGGGCTACCCGAAGAAAGGCGCTGCGCTCAGCACAGGAGGATCGTAACCTGATGAGATCGCCATGCTGAATATAGCGAATGCCCCCATGCACCATCTTGAAACAATTCGCGGAGGCCCCACCGCCAAAATCATCGCGTTCCAGCAGGACCACCTTCAAACCACGCAATACCGCGTCCCACGCGGCGCATACGCCGAAGATACCGCCTCCCACGATGGCCAGATCGTATTCTTTTTCTGCGATATCCTCTAATTTCCGCTTCATGATCACTTTCCGAAACTGCAATTTTTCAAGAACCCAAGTTTCAGCGATACACCTAAACCATGAGATGTCCCTAACCAATTGTTTTTATTGGTATATAAAAATATATAATCTCTCATTGTTATCCCGTTAGCTCCCTCGTCCTCGGGGAGAGGCTTAAGGTGAGGGGGCAAAAACAGCTAAGGCATTGCTTGATTTATCCCCTCACCCCGGCCTTCTCCCTGAGGAAGAAGAGATAGCCACAACAATAAAGTGGCATGATTTCATGTCTTCGGTATATTCGGCCAGGTTGATAGCTCACTAAATTAGCGCGTTACCGTGTATTACGGCTTTCTTAACAGGACAGCAGTGACAATTTATCCTGACATCTCGGCTCAAACACTGGCGGCATTGTACTTAATTTCCCTATTATTTAGGAGTATCAGTATAAATCAAGCGTAGCTTCACCCTGAGCTTCAGCCTGTACGCTTGCCCCATCATGGAGAACCAAAGCCTGGTAACGGGCACCGGATTTAAAACATGGATTCAACCTTTTTTATGAGGCTAACAGTAACATAATTTCCGCCGATACCGGTCATGGAGAAACAATGTAGTTAACCGAGGCATATCCGGGCAACAGCTTAACCAGTTAACACAGAATATATAATTTTCATGCGGTGCAAAAATGAGCCCGTTAAACCACACTTCTCCCCGGGCTTATCTCAATGACTGATTGTCAGATCCCCGATAAAGCGAGCAGGCGATGGGCGTATATAATAAGATATCCAAAATTTCATCAAGATCATGATAATTTCAACATTATGATAGTACAAAAAACCAGCCATATTCTCCTGATCACACTTATCCTGACCATTGCGGCTGCATTGCCGCGCTTTTATCAGCTGGGTGAACTTGGTTTTTATGGGGATGAAGAAACAACTGCAATGCCTGCACTCTCGGTTTCTGAGGGGCATGGGGCACGGATGCCAAGTGGGATGCCCTATCGGCGCGCTATCCCATTTACCTGGCTCAACGCTATTTCCGCAAGATTGTTTGGCCAAGACCAGGAGCTATCCTACCGTGTGCCCGCGGCAATTCTTGGCACCCTCACCATCCCCCTGTTATTTTTGATGTCCCGCCCATTATTCGGGACGGCCACTGCACTTATTGCCGCTTTGCTATTGTCATTCTCGGAATGGCACATACTGACCTCGCGGGAAGCAAGAATGTATGCCCCATTCCTGTTTTTCTATCTGGCTACTGGCTTCACAATATGGCGATGGGTAAGCAGTGGCCATTTGCTGTATCTCATGAGCGCCATGGCACTCTTTGCCATCACGGTATCACTGCATACTTTAGGTATGCTGGCGGTCATTTTTGCGCTGATCCCGCTTGGGTTTATCGGCTGGTCTCGTATTTCACCATTTCGTCTATTGATATTTTCTGCTCTTGCTGCAGCGGCATCCCATTTATATAGCCATTACTATGTCTATTTAGGGAGTCATTCGTGGGCTGAGAAACAAGGTAATGTAGCAAAAGAACTTGGCAATATCGTGGCAGATCCCACCACCACCTGGTTACCGGTGATGCTAGCGACAACACCTGTTTTGACCAGTGTGAGCAGCCTGTCTGGTGCCATTCTCGGCGCCTATATTGCACGGTTGAGCACCCCCAAAAACAATCAGACTGGCACGCTGATCCGGACTATCGGGATCTACATCCTCGCCATCTTATTCGGAGTGTTCCTCTGTACTGCTCAACTATTCGGCGCCGCACTCATCGGCTTGGTCTTTTTATTGCTACTACCGGATAGTGGCAACACAATATTTCGAAAAATAAAAATCCCCCTCGGGTTAATGGCGCCATTCCCGCTGATCTGGATAGCCAGCAATATTTTACAGTTCGGTCTTTTCAAAGGGCTGAAATTATTAGTCAGTTTCCCTTTTCCCTATCCTGTTTTTATGCTCCAGATGTTTCCAGGCGTTTTGCTGCTGTTCGTTGCGATAGCTATCTTTACCGCGCTTCGCCGCCTCCACCCAGGAGAAAATGCACTGGTTGCCTCAATACTCGCCGTCCTCCTCCCAGTGATTGCTATTGGCATGGTCTCCAGTTGGGGCGGCATACGTTATCTCATAGAGACTTACCCATTCATTCTGCTCCTGGCAGCGGCTGGTCTTGTAAAACTACTGGATAGCATGAGATATCTTGTCAAGCCCTGGAATAAACATTTTACACTGGTTGCTGCAATCGGCCTTAGTCTATCAGGTATTCTGGGCGGGCATGGTCTACCCCAAACGCTACATGCACTAAACCTGAAATATGGGGAAAAGGCTGACCCATTAATCTTGACCTATCCCTATTACCCTGACCACCAGGCGCCGGGCTTGTTCGTACGTGACAAGCTCAAAGCTGATGATATCGTGATTGCAGAAGACTCGCTGGAACAATGGTGGTATGTAAGAAAAGTGGATTATTGGCTCAGGGACCCGGTGAAACACCGCGCCTTTCTGCATTTAGATCAGAACGATGTGATGCGTGACAATTATGTCAATAGCATCGCCATAACTGATGATATATTGGCAAGTCTGAAAATGATAACCAAGCAACGCATCTGGCTGATCACCTCGGGGGAAACCGCGTATAAAAGAGGGTACTATCTGAACGATGCCCAGCTTGAATGGCTGAGTACAATTGAGAAAACGCATGTGCCAGCATTTATTGGCAGGGATGGGGTAACAAAAGTCTATTGCCTGAATTGTCTCGCATCTGATAAATCAAGTTAACTAATAACAGTGAGAATGCTGTGCTGATATCGTTTATACACCGAAAATACATGAGTATTCTATGATGGATTTGTCTGTAGTCGTACCCTTTTATAATGAAGAAGAAAGCATCCAGGCCATGTATGATGCCGTTCATAATGCCGTCAATCCTCTGGGGCTGGAATATGAAATCATCTTTGTGGATGATGGCAGCCAGGATGATACCTTCAAAAAGGCAAAAGAAATTGCACTCAATGACTCAAGATTACGAGTCATCAAATTTCGCAAAAACTATGGTCAAACGCCGGCCATGACCGCAGGCATTGACCACGCACGCGGAAAGATCATTATCACCATGGATGGTGATCTCCAGAATGATCCTGGAGATATACCTCAGTTACTAAAAAAAATCGACGGAGGTTATGACATTGTTGTCGGCTGGCGACACAAAAGGCAGGACAAGCTGATCACAAGAAAAATACCCTCCATAGTTGCGAATTATCTTATCGGCAAAGTGACAGGAGTACCGATCAAGGATAACGGTTGCTCACTCAAGGCCTATCGCGCAGAAATCGTCAAAAATGTACCCCTTTACTCTGAAATGCATCGCTTTATTCCCGCGATGTTATCTCTTACTGGTGCGAAAATAGCCGAAATAAAAGTTCGTCACCATGCCAGGAAATTTGGTGAATCGAAATACGGCCTATCCAGAATATACAAAGTCCTATCCGACCTCCTTACAATTAAGACCCTTATTTCATTCTCCTATCGCCCCCTTTTGTGGTTCGGCATGATAGCTGCCGCGATGCTGGCATTGAGTTCAATATCATTTATTTATGCGTTAGGCCGGACAATCTTTAGCTCGGATACTCACTTGGTTATCCCACTTGGCTTGAGCATATTATTTGGCGCCTCAAGCCTGTTTCTCCTATTTTGCGGTATTCTCGGCGAGTTCATCTATAACACTGGCGATTACAAGGTCGGAGAACTTTCAAAAATCACTACAAAGGTGATATCAACATATGAATAACAGTAAACAAACCAATACCCCCCCGGTGTTGTCAGTAATCATCCCTGTTACTGAACGCTTTGATGATGTTCAATCAGTCTATAATGCCTATAAACAGGGTGTCGAGACTACCAATCTATCTTATGAATTTATTTATGTTCTGGATGGTGACTTTCCCTCTGTCACACACAAGCTGAGACAGCTGATTGCAGAGGGAGAACATATTACCATTATCAAACTTGCAAAATGGTTCGGAGAAGCGACTGCTTTAACTGTGGGATTTGATCACTCTTCCGGAGAAATTATCCTGACACTACCGGCCTATCTGCAGGTCCAGCCTGCCGGTATTCCACATCTGATCGAATCACTCAAAACTTATGATATCGCCATAACCTGCAGATACCCGCGCCCTGATTCATTTTTCAGCCACCTGAAAACAAATGCATTTC
>CAZFJS010000034.1:7023-14679 GCA_964519605.1 uncultured Gammaproteobacteria bacterium | reverse complement strand
GCTCACCACCCAGGCTGACCACTGGTTTCAGGAACGGGGCTTTCAGCCCACCACCCTGCGCGCCCTGCCGGTGCAGCGCCGCGCCCTGTATAACTACCGACGCAACTCGAAAATCCTGGCGAAGTTGTTATAGTCTGCGCCGCCGGGCCAGCAAGTACCCTAACAGACCCAGTAGCTCGCCCCAGGCCAGCAGCCCGCCGCCACCGCTACTGCTCCCCCCACGCACCACACTGATGGTACTGCCACTGGGAGTGCCGTTGACATCGGACTGCACCGCAGCATTGTTGTTTTCATCCACCTCGGCGACGGTATTATTGATATCGGCGATGGCGCCCAGATAATAGGTGCCCGGCACAATAGTATTGGTAAGGGTGACATTGCTGACATCTGCTGTACCCAAGCTGTTGAAATTGAACAAGGAGACATCCGCCAGCAGGGAACCGGAAGAAGGTACAGTGCTGGTATAGATCACCGAACAACCCGGGTTGCATTGCTGATAGGTTATCACAGTACCCGTACGCTGAACCCGAAATTTGTCACCGCTGGCATAGTGAATCACATTCGCCGTTTTTACAGCGCCATTCTCCATGATAAATCCATCAGCACCGGTAGTAGGGTTTAATTCTATGGCGTACTGAATACTGGAATCCAAGACTCCTGTATTGGTATTGGACAAACCAAATGCCCGTCCCTGACCCACCTGGATAACCGTAAATTCCGCATAACCATCCCCGGTAAGACGCTCCACCGACGCAGCCCCTGAGGTAAATCCAACCGGTGAGCCGTTCGCGCTGGTCAGCGAATTACCGTTTACCACCACATTAACCGTATCGGTCCAGCTCACCGGCGCGGTATCCTCCTGTGGAATAGTCACATTGGTAGATGCTGTATCAGTAGTATTACCAGCCAAACTAAGGACGTTCCGGGAACCCAGAAAAATATCAGCGGTGGTGATCACAGGATCCTGGGACATATAGATACCGACATCAAAGGAGGTATTGACCGGCTCCGGCAAGATATTCTCTACCGTGGTACTCACCGCTACTGTGGTATTCCTAGCGGCGGCGGCCGGCCCCGTCGCGTTTGAGATGATCAGGTCTGGCTGAGCCCCGGCCTGACCGGCAGCGAGTCCGATGCTGATAGTGTTGGATGCGGCCAAGCTATTATTACCGTCATTGCTCTCGGGAATACTATTGGCGCCATCGACGATGGCCCCCAGATAGTAGACCCCTTGCGCGGTGCCTGCCGGCACCGTCACAGGAGTAGCAGCTGTATCAGTGGTATCAGCCGCCATCGGGCCAGCAATGGTCCGTGAACCCAGCAGGATGTCACCCGTGGTAATCAGCGCATCCGCGGAGAGATAGAAATCTACCTGAATGTTGCTGGCTGAGGCATTGGCAGACTGTACGGTATTATTGATCAAGGTACCACCCCCCACCACCGCGCTCGCATCCCCACTCACTGCGGTTACGGTGAGATCGGGGATC
The DNA here is from genome assembly GCA_964519605.1 of uncultured Gammaproteobacteria bacterium. Classification (GTDB taxonomy): domain Bacteria; phylum Pseudomonadota; class Gammaproteobacteria; order SZUA-140; family SZUA-140; genus CAZFJS01. Next base: position 13,192 of record CAZFJS010000034.1, on the reverse strand, counting down.
ACTAACACAGTAATCGGTGCCGTGCTGAGCAGGCTGTTATTGGTGATATCCGATTCCAGGATGCTATTGTCGGGATCGGCGATCACCCCGATAAAATAAGTTCCGGGCACCGTGGTATTAGGGATGGTCGCTAGAAAACCGGTTTGGGAGAAGGAACTGTTGCCGGCAATACCGCCGGTCACCGTATCACGACCAATCATGGGAATATCATCCCCATTGCCGATGACGCTGTCGGTGGACAACACGAAACTAACCGGGAAAGCAGCAGCCGCCACCGGCCGCAGGTTGGCGATGGTATAATTCACGGGTATCGTGCTGGCAGCCAGGGCGCTACTAACGGTACTCACTGCCGTGGGATTCAAATCGGGGGGATTAACAATACTGATGGCGCCGCCGATCAACAGGTTATTGGTCTCATCCCGTTCAGGAATCACATTGTTCACATCCGCCTTTGCGGCCAGCCAGTAATTCCCTTCGGGCACGGCCGCCACAGAGGGCACCAGCACCTGCCGCGGCACCGCGCTGTTCTGGCCACTGGCAAGCCCGGTGAGGGTACGCGTCGCATTAAGGGCGCTGTTGAAAGCGTCCAGCAGAGGAAATAGCGTAGCCGTCGCCGGGTTACTGGTACTGGCCAGATAATAGGCCACGGTAAAACTGCCGGCATCAGACAGCCGACCACTCGCCGAATCCTGGAGATTGCTGATGGAATCATTGATGCTGATTAGCCCATCAGAAGCGCCCTGCACCGGTCCGCTCAGGCTATTCACCACCAGATCAGAGCGCATCACACCATACTTCACCAGGGAAAAATCGCCTGCCGGCAAACCGGTGGAAAGCACCCTGTCACTGCCGCCGGCAATATGGACGGTAGACAGTCCCTCATTGTCGGCACCCAGGGCGATACCACCAGCCGTCTCATCGCCGCCGGCGTCATAGCTCAGGACATCGGTCTGGGCACCTGTATTATCATAGAACACTGTGCTCAGATTGCGGCTACCCAGCGGGCCGCTCATACCTACCACATAGACTTTACCGCCGGCATCCACCGCAATGGCAGCCGGCTCATCATTGCCGCCGCTGTCATAAGCAGGATTGCTTGCCCAGGCCAGATTACCGGCGGCATCGTATTTGACGGTGTAGAAATCAAAGGCGAATTCCGTACCGCTTCTGCCGGTCACGTAGGCATTGCCAGCAGGATCTGTGGCAATGGCCGCCGGGATATGGTTGCCACTGAGGAAGGGAGAGGTTCTGGCAACAGCTGTACCACTACCCCATGGGGTACTGCCGTCGGCAGCAAAAGCCACCGTAGCAAAGTTTCTCACCCCATCGACAAAACTCCAGCCGGTGAGATAGACCTTGTCATTGACCCGGTCCACCGTCATGGCCGTGGCATCATCCCGCTGCCCGCTGTCGTACGTCCGCGTCCACAGCAGACTACCCAGATTGCCCGCAGCATATTTCAACAGCACATAATCATTATCCAGTGCCACTGCAACGCTGCGGCCACCCACATAGACATTCCCCAGTGAATCCAGACCGATGCCCACAGGTCGGTCATTCCCGTTCTGGGCATCATTAAAGACGGCCACCTGGAGACCGGCACCGAGATCATCGTAGTGAATGGTGACAATATCCTGGTTGACGCCATTATTGCTGTGTCCGGTCACATAGACATTGGTGGCATCCGCCACCACGGCCACCGGGACATCATCACCGGTCGTGCTGTCGTAGATCCTGAGCCAGGACTGCGTACCATCCGCCAGGTATTTGATGATGACAATGTCTTCATCCGTCCCGTTGAAACTGCGCCCGGTCACATAGAGATTGCCGGCACCATCCAGGGCAATGGCGGTCCCTTCATCATAATTACCGCCATCATAGACCGCCTCCCAGAGCAGGTTACCGGCACTGTCGTGTTTGGCGACCAGCAGATCCGCCAGTGCATTACTGCCGCTATCCCGAAATCCTGTGCTATAAACATTGCCGCTGCTGTCCAGCAAGATAGCATTCGCCCGGGCAGCAACCGTGGTATTGGCCGCCGTCCAGTACCGTCCGACCGAACCGTTGGCAACCGTTGCTGTGTTGGCCGTCTTGGTCCAGGCAGCCGAGACGGTCGAGGCATGCAGACAAGCGAGCAGGGCCATTAGCCACCAGCGGCAGCTGCCTGGCAGACAAAACTTGCGAATCAGTCCCCTATGCATACTCCACTCCATTGTAGCTACCGGCCGACGGACCGTCACAGTCATTACTCCCGGGTTCTCCGGTTTGGCGCCCGTGCAACGACTGAAAGGACGGGAGGAATTGCGGCCTCAGGGCGTCAGATTAACCAGCGAGTTGGGATTCTGCACTGGATCGAAAAACGCCGCCCATTTCACCTTCAGCACATCAAAGCCCCCTTCGGCATACTGGTAGGTTCCCGGAATAAATTTCGAGTTGTTGGTATCCCAGCCCGTAGTTATCTTCGCGCCGGTGAGCGCATTCACCCAACCCTGCCCTACCCCCGAGAACGTGAATTGGCCGGCGGTCACATGTGGCTTCTGGGAGAAACTGATATCAAAATCCGCCACACCCGGTGTTGGCAGGCCCGGGTCATTGAGGGACAGGGTATTGACCACCGGAACAGAACGATTCAGGTCGCTATAGGTGAGACTGCGCAGATCGGCGACGAACTGCGCAGTCAGTCCACCCTCCGCCAGAGTCTGACTGATCTTGGGTTTTCTGGTCAGCAGCGGCTTGTAGACCTCCACCGACACGGCACTGTCGCTCATCTGCATCAGCAAGACGGTGCGCGTGGGATCCATGGTGCCATTGCCCGAAATCTGGGAACTTTCGGCCACTGTCGCCACTGTCCCGACTTGATCATTCTTATTGGCAAATTTTTTGAATCCGAAGGGCGATTTGGCATTCCCGATGCGGGCGCGTTGCCAGGTCTTAATCCCTGACTGGGTGGTTTTCAGGGTATTGGTATTGCCGATGACCGAACGGGCGCTCCCGCCACCAAAAGGAGAAAAGCTCCGCACGCCGCTGGCCCCCTGGCTTTGCACCGCAGCACCAGCGGTAAAAGATTCCTGCTGGAAGGCCGAGTTGGCATCGATGATGACGACGTGATAATAGGTCGTCCCACCGACGATGATACTGTCCTGAACAAAACGCGTCCCGTCATTGCCACCATGATCACCACCGGTCCCGCCCAGAGGTACATTGCCGCCCGGTATCGGGGTGCTGCCGGGAATCGGCGCAAAATTGAAGCTGAAAGTTGCCGCCGCCACCATACCGGAGGACAGGGCCATCAACAGACAGCCATAACCCAGCGACCGAAAAGGCCGGGGAATGTTATCGATCGTCCAAACCACTTAGCACACCCTGATTCCTGGAAAATACGACCAACTTGAAAACCGACTGGCAAATAAACACATTACATTTTAACAAATTATAGGCCTGCATACAATGCAGGACTTTCCTGAGAGTTTTTTATATTCCAATAAATATCAATAGGTTAATGTGTCATTATTCTAGTAGTCAGCATGCGATGTGGCGCCTCTCCCACACAGCATCCGGGCTTTCCCAACTCAGACGCCCCTTGCGTCAAGCGCGCTGCTCTGGTCGCACCGCTGTCTTCGGGACCTCCGTTTCTGCCAACCACCCCTCATAAAGTCGCCGGTAGTGTGCGGCTTCCGCCGTCTGTGGCAACATCCCCAACACCCGCCTGATTGCGCTGGCTTGCTGCCTGATCACGCTCACACCCTCCGCGGCGCTGAGGATGTTCTTTTTCCGCAAAAAAGGCACCATCTTGCAAAGCCCCTGAAAAATGAACAGGCTTTTCGCACCTTCCTCTGCTACTGACCGGGACATCGCTTGCACCCATTGCCCGACCAGCTGCGGTGAGTCGGCGCAAAACTCGACAAAATACTCATTCATCAGCGCCACATTGGCTCTGGCCTCGCTGAGATAAGCGTCATAGGCGTTGCGATAGCCCGGGTCAACCACCTTGCCATGACGGATAATCACCGTGGCATCCCGTCGATAACCCTGGCAACCCTGCGCGATCATCTCCTTCTTTTTGATCTCGGCACTCATGGCCTGCAAACCCAAAGGCACCGCGACATCCAGCACCGGAACCGCGCTGCAGTTAGCGGGCTTTTCCTCATGCAGGGAGCACAACAGCCCATCCAGCGCCGGACAAGGCAAACTGGTGGGGATGGAGGAATTAAACACCCCCATCACCAGACGGGTCAGCTTGCGCCCACCACCCAGACCAAAGTCCACCCAGAAGCCCATCTGCTCCACATGCTGGCGATAGCCCGGGTAGGCAAAGGCGGCCTCATCCGCGATATGAAAAGTCACGGCAATGGGAAAGGCATGGCTTAAACGCAGGCTCTCGGACAGGGTCAGCACGGTCTCGCCCCGGCAGCAGTGGCCGCTCATCTGGCATGAAAATCGTAGTATCTTATCCGTCACGGCATCAACTCTGCTTTCCTGGCGTCCGCAGCACCACGCCTGGGGTGACGCGTCTTTTCCTGCAGCCCTGCATTGAGACTAACAGGCTTTGAAGGTGCCCGTCACGCAGCGCATGGAAAAACAGCCGCCGACACAAACGCGGCCACAGCCCCAGGATCAGCCACAAAACCCCGTTCAGACCGCCCCCACCTGACCCCGAGACCGCCGGGCTACCGCCAGGATCTGTAATGGTAATGGAGGGCGCATCCGGGACGGCTCCGGTAGCCACAGTGCGCTGGTTATTGGTGACATCGGGGTCGATTTCATCCGCAGCCACCCTAAAGCTTGATGCGAGCGCCAAGGCGCTATCCCGCTGTGTCGTCATGATGACAGAACGACGCCCCCCTGCTGAAAGCGCGCCCAGGTTACAGCTCACCTGGCCGGCATTCAGGCCGCAGCCACTGGCCGCAGATTGAAAGCTCAGGCCCTTGTCCAACTGTGCAGTCAAAATCACATTGCTGGCTGCATCCAGCCCCTGATTGCTGACAATCGCCGTATATTCCAGCATGCCGCCCAGCACCACCGGGCTGTTGTCGCTGACCACCAGGCTGAGATCGGCCGCCGGCGCCACCCGGATGACAAAAGCATCCTGCCCGCCCTGATTGGTATCCATGCCGGCGGGCGCCTGCACGGCGGCAAGATCCGTGGATGCCGTTTCCCCGGCGAGCACAAACCGGCCCTGCGCATCCATGGCCAGCGCATGAGCCTGGTCATTATCCTTGCCGCCCAGATAGAGGGAATAGAGCAGCGCCTTATTGCCATCCAGCCGGGTCAGGAAGGCATCTCTGAGGCCATGATATGCGAAACCCGTCGGCGTGCCGAACTGGCCCGACGGCATATCGGCGGAATCGGTCCAACCAGCGATATTGATCCGCCCTGCGCCATCGATGGAAATCGCTGCTCCCGCGTCATCGCCGCTGCCGCCCAGCAGGCTGGAATACAACAGCCGGTCCAGCCCGGGGGAAAGCTGGCTGACAAAGGCTTCAGGAGGACAAACCCCGCTCTGGGGGCAGCCAAAGTCCTGGTCCAGGGCATCCGGGGTGGTTGGAAAATTCATGGCCGCGGTCTGCCCGGTCACATAGATCTCTCCGCTACTATCCAGCGCAATCCCCAGCGCGCGATCACTGTCCGCGGCGCCGCCTAAATAAGTAAAGGCCAGCCGGGAGGCAGTTCCGACCCGGGCGGTATCAAAACTGGCCACAAAGGCATCCAGCAGACTGTCTGTAGACCGCTGGTAGGCACCGTTTGTAGCCAAACCTGCGGAATTGGTCTCCCCGGCGATCACCACTTGGTCAGGCGCGCTGATCACCATGGCATTGGCGGCATCCCCGCCCGTGCCACCCAGATAGGTGGCATACAGCAAATCGCCGGGGCCATTAGCGGCCGGGCGGAGTTTCGCCAGAAAGGCATCCTGCACCCCGCGATATATAGACTGGGCGGCATTCTTCACCGGAAAATCGGCCGCCCGCGTCAGGCCGGCCACATAGACGGTACCGGACTGATCGATGGCGATGGCATGCCCTTCATCGACGCCACTGCTGCCCAGATAGCTGGCATAGGTCAGCGATCCCATGTTGTCCAGAACAGCCACGAAGGCATCGCTAAAAGAACCATTGAAGCTTTGATCAAATGCGCCCGGGGTCACGGGGAAATCACCCGCATCGGTATCACC
>CAZFJS010000034.1:5467-6923 GCA_964519605.1 uncultured Gammaproteobacteria bacterium | reverse complement strand
ACACCGCGGCCTGATAGCACACCATGAGCCCTGCCAGTAAAATGGAAAATGCGTGAGTGTGGATACTATTCATCAGATTCATATCCTGCGATGCACCGTGTTGTCAACATCCCCCGCTTCAATAATAAAAATTCACCCGGAACACCAGGCGCCAGCCATCAAAGTTCAGCTTCATATGACGATAGAAATTTTTCCGGGTCGCGGGGTTTTCCACGTCCGGTGGGGTAGCGCTGTTAATCTGGTAACCCAGTGTACGATCAGCAAGCTCGCGATAGGGCAAACCATTGCGGTTAATATTATCATTGGGAAGAAAATCATCCTGGCTTTTGATATCACGCAGGGTAAAATTATCTTCGGTAATCAGGTAACTGCCTTCCACACCCAGCGATAACCAGTCCTTGAGAAACCATTCCGCTCCCAAACCGGCCCCCCCCATAAACAGGGAGGACGTCTGGGCCGTCACCACCATATCGCGCCGTACACCAATCAAATCCTGAATGGGGCTATCCACAAACAGGAATACCCAGCGTTCCCGGTAATCGATATCAAAGACCTCATGGAGCGACAGGGAACTATATAGCCGCCACTTTTTTTTGCGGAAAAAATTATAGCGCCAGCCGATTTTATATTCCGTAAAGGAAATCGTGGCAATCCGCGAGTTTTTGACGATATTACTGACATTGAACTGCTGCAGCGGCAGATTGCCGATCCGCTGCTGAATTGAAGTCCGCTCCCAGGAATTGATACCGATGAACAGGGCGTGACGCTCATTGGGATGCCAGGCGAATTCGATGCCCGCCAGCGTCGCTACCTTATCATCGGGCAGGGGGTTGTCGAAACGAAAATCGATGACTTCTGTTTCATTCTGGTCCGTACCCTCGGCACTGCCGCAACTCTGCACCGCCGCATCGCAGGTCAGGATGATGGCATTGCCCTGTACGGGTGATTTGAACAGGCCCTGGTTAAGATCGCGCATCTCTGTCGCATGGGCACCCAGCAGGACTGAAAAGCTCCAGCGTGGATAATCGGCATACGCGGCAGCCGGCATGACCAGGCCGGCTGCCAGATACAGGACCAGGGATACAGCTAATCGTGACGGGGCAAACTGCATACTGTCTCCGCAACCGGCCTTTAGCGGCTATAGCTGTTCACGACTGCCCATACTGCGGGCGGTGTGTGAAAAGCGCGGATGGTAATAGGCAAAGGCCAGTGGTAACAGTACCAGCGCTGCCAGACAGGCCACCACCATATAGCTGGCGACAAAATAGCCCAGTTTCACGTGCGGTGGAAACTGGGAAAGCCCCAGCACCAGGAAACCGGCGGTCACCACGGCTGCATTAAACACAATGGGCTTGCCGACCCCGCGCATGGTCGCCAGTGTCGCCTGCTGCTCACTGCGCCCGCTATTGCGTTCATAAGCATAACGATAGAGATAGTGAACGGTGTAGTCCACGCC
>CAZFJS010000034.1:0-5367 GCA_964519605.1 uncultured Gammaproteobacteria bacterium | reverse complement strand
GAATTATTAGCGGAACCGGCCAGGTGCACCGCCACATCCATGCCCTTGAATTCACGCGCTGAAAAATCCTTCACATCATCGATGATCGCCTTCAGTTGCTGAGTATGGTCGGTCTTGATGGCGAAGGTCACATTGGCCTGTCGATATTTGTAGTCCACCACCGCATCCAGTTGTTCCGGCCTCCCCGAAACCGAAAGTAGAAAGAGATATTCACTGATCTCGCGACGGCTGGATGGCAGGACATCATAGGCCTCATTGTCGGCATGCAGGGATTTATTGGTGCTCTTGAGATAGTCTATCAGAGAAAGCGAGCCCCCCACTTCGGAACGACTGTCCACATGCTGCTGCAGGGCAGCAATCTTCTGTAGCAGTACAGGAGACTTCAGAGCATCCTCATGTTTGCCATCCACCACGACATTAAGAAAAATCGTGCCGTCGAATTCGCGGTTGAGCAACTTGTTAGCCAGTGCCACTTCACTGTCCTTACGAAAATCACTAATCCAGCTGGAATCCACATACAGACGACTGGCGCCGGCACCGACCACCACCGCGACCAGCAACAGCGCGATGGTGGCCAGGCCCCTGCGGGATGCCAGACCTTTGGCCAGCCCCGTCAGACAGCGCCCCAACAGCCCTGCTTCGGCATGCACGCGCAGTGAACGGCGACGCTTCAGATAACCGCTCACATAGGGCGGCATCAGCGCCAGCGCCGCCGGCACCAGGGTCACAGAAGCCAGCCAGCAGAAACCGATACCCAGGGCAGTAAACACGCCAAAGATTCTAAAAGGTGGCATTTCCGCCCACCACAAAGAAAGAAAACCGGCTGCCGTTGTGAGGGTGGTGATCAACAGCGGGGTACCCAGCTCATTCATCAACTGCACCACGATATCCCGACGGTCGCGATGAACGTCCTCGATCACAATATCCTCATAATGACTGAGGATGTGCAGCGCATCCCCAATCCCCACCGCCACCAGGATCACCGGCAGCATGGTAGAAATGGTGTACAGCGGGACGCCGATGGCCGCCATGACCCCCAGTGTCCAGACAATAGCAAAAGCCACCACCAGCAAGGGCAGCAGGACACCACGCAGCGTACGGAAAATGAGAAACAGCACGGTGATAATCGTGACGCAGAGCAGGGGAATCATGATACGCAGATCCGCCAGGGCGTTCTGTCCCGAGGTGACCTCGATCACCGGCCGACCGGCCATATAAAAATGGTCACCATTGGGGGTGGACATTTCATGCAAGGGCTTGTTCCAGTTAGCGTTGCCCCACTGCCCCTTGCTCCACTTGCCTGAGCTCCCGGCTTTGCCTGCTGCCCCCGAAGCGCCACCGGAGCCCCCTTTGTTATCCTGCCAGGCTTTAGCACCCGACCATGCCTTGTCGCCCACTTCAGCCGCATGCCCACCCTGTAGCTCACCCATCAGGATACCTTTTACCTGGAAATAGGACTGGTAGCGGTTCTTGATGCCTTCCTTGAGTTTGACGCGAATCATGGTGGCCTTGCCATCCGCAGCGACCAGATTACCCACGAACAGATCGGCGTGATCGTAGACCAGTTTGCGCAGACGAGCAATCGCCGCCGGGGTTCGGGGTACGGTTTCCATCAGGGGCTGATTGATCAGGGCATCCTCGGTACCAAGAAACACCGTCGCTGTCGCCAGGGAAGCTACATCCACTTTGCGTTGCGCCAGCACGCCGGGTAACCGGGCCACCTTTTCCGAAATACGCGCCACCCGGGCAAGTGTCTGGGGATTAAAAATGCCCTGGTCATTCTCTATGGCGATAATAATGGAATCCTTAACGCCAAAGACATCCGCTACATATTCATCATATTCGATCGCCGGATGACCCTTGGGGAAATAAACCCGTGCATCAGTTTCCCAATGGAGCGAGGAAAACTGGGTCAGTGCCAATAGCGTAAACACCAGTACTACAGACAGCACTGCTTTAGGAAAACGTACCACGAACAGATAAAAGCGTTTCAGCATTCCTGTTACCCTCTAGTTGAAACTCATTATATGCAAATCATTTCTGCATATTGCAGCTATTAAAAACTGTATTTGAATTCGACAAATACCCGGTCATTCTGGTCGAAGTTGCCAAAAAAACGGAAACGTTGCTGGATATCGACGATATCCGTTGCCCGTCCTCCGCGGACAAAAACACCCTGCTGGGAAGGATCACCCCAAAACAGGTCCATACCTGTCGTCAGCTGGAATTGCTCGGTAATATTGAAGGTTATTTTAGGCTTCATATAAAACTCCGACATATTGATCGGCCAGATGCCCAACAGCTCAAAAACAGCGCTGTGCTGCGGCAGCTCCTTGCGGATAAAAATATTGAATGAGGTATCATATTCATCCTGGATGATTTCTTTTTGATAATCGAGAATGATCCATTGCACAATGCCGGGAGAGATATCTGTCTTCCAGAGATTAAAATCCAGCCCCAGACCCCAGCGAATATGATCCTTGCGCAGTTCACCACGGTTATCGACAATGCCATCGCGATCCCTGTCTACATCGTTGCTAATACCAAAATATTTATCCTGAACAAAGGCAAATTCACCTTTGATGATCTGCCCAAAAAAAGGCCGCTGAAATGTCAGGCCGTACATCTTGATGCGGGTGTAAGTGGGAGAAAATACCGGCTCTCGTTGGGAAGTGTTATTAACAGAGACCTTTCTGAAAATCACCGGAAAATCATCCCAGGTATAAAAATAACTCAGAGACAACTCGGTATCCCAGATCGTGCGCGATACTTTGAATCCAACTTCAGTGTTTTCAAGCGTCCAGCTATCCGGAAAGACCGTGCCCGGTACTTTTTGCAGCAATTCAAATTCCGAGCCACGGGGTGCTGGTTTGTGAAATTTTAGATCCGGTATCACCAGCAGTTCATAACTGTTATTTTCGCCAAAATAATCCACTTTCAAGGTCCACAGGGGCCGCCGGTAATCCAGCAGATCCAGCAATATCAGCTCCCTGAAATCCATGGGATTGATCTCGTCAACCACTCTGATACCGGTCATCACCCCCCAGATCACAAATTGCTTACCGACACGGATATCAAAATCGCCTAAAAAAAGATCCAGATAAAGTTCCCGCACCGCGGCCTGAGGGGAATCTTTCTCTTCATCCAGTCCCTCGATAAAATTCAGGGGCTGCTTGCGATCACGCTCGGCACGGGCTGTAATCACATCATAGTCAAAGAGATCATATACCAGGTCATAATATGCCCAAGCAGATGCGGTGAATTCGACGTTTTTATTGACTGGATAATTGATATCGAGAAAAATAATATTCCGGATCTTGGTAAATGAGCGCGGTTCCCTGAAACGATAAGCGGTTTCATTTTTCAGATAGCCGCTCAGGTTTAGCTCCGACGGCAAAAAGTCCCACATACCGGCCCAGACTGTCATGGAAAAGCTCATCAGCAAAGATAGCGCTGACAGTAGGACGAATAATCGACGGAATGGGCGACACAACTTTCGCTTGTGCCTGCAACCCGGTTCATGGATTGTCGTATTCAAATACACTAAGAATTAGTCAGCTTCTAATCCGGACGGTGATATCAATATATATAGTCCCACGCAACCACGCTGTCTCGTACACAAACAGGCAAAATGTCTTCGCGCTCTAAAATAGGGACAGCGCAACATTATTCTGACGCTAAGACTAGCATAGCAATATGCATACCAGGAACAGACAGGATGATTTTCGGCCAGCAGCAATGCTATCAATGACAGCATCTGATAATGCCTGTCACTATTAAGCTGGATTAGCCTGATATTGGCAAGGTCCAAGTGTGCAGACACACACGGCGTTATACAATGTTATACATCATTTTGCCTTTCAGGTCAATCAGATAAGCAAATGATAGCCCTTTGCTGATTCCGCAATCTGCGCTAACAGCGGCAGTGGCCGAACAGCACGCGGTTCAGGAACTTTTACGCGCCTGTACTGACCGAAAAAGCCTTAGACTGTTAACTTCAGGAAACGGGTTGTCAATCCTCGCGAAGTCCCATCCACGGCGAGGCTTGAATCAGCGAGACCGCCCATGCCATATGTGCTGCCGCCAGAATCACCTTCCAGGTCTCCGAGCGGCAGCAATACGAGCAGCTCAACGGATACCGCGTTTCAGTGTGCGCTCGGCAAACAGTCTGTCTTTTAGCCCCACATTGACTTCAACATCAGTGATGCGAAAAACGGAGGCGTGTCCCGTTCTGAGGTTCTTGACATCGACTTCATCCCATATCCAGGCCCCATCGACTTTCTGCCAACTCAGCTTTTCAGTCTTGAGCAAGCCACCCCTGGGACCGTAATACTCAATTTTACGCTTATTGCAGTCCTGCCAATCCGGCGCCTTTTCATACCAGGCGATAACTTTTAGATACAGTGGATTTTTCTCTTTGGGCTTGCTCTCTACGACATAGTACTGCTTGCCCGCCTTGTTCTCGATGCGTAGCAATTCGTGATCATCCTGTTTGACTAAGCGCAGGCTGATATCCTGGAGCGTCAAGTCTGATCCCAGGAAACTATCCCCGGGGTCCCGGACAGAGACCCGATGGATCTTTTTCAACGTTGGCAGATAAACCCATTGATCGGCGTTCTTCCCTGTGCTGGGCATGTAACCCCAGCGCATAAATCCGGTATCTTTGGCATCGGGTGGAAACTCGGTAAAAAGAATCATTTTATCGACAATGTTTTTCCGTCCACCGTAATTCTTCCAGTAACGACGATAAACATTCTTTTTCTCATTGCCGGCTGCATCGCGTAAAATAACTGTGAGCCGCGAACGCTGATCCTGCCCGGCATTCATATCCAGATCACAGCGCTGCACGATTTCTGCACCGCTGGGTTGGGCGGCAGTCGCAGTCATGGTCACTAGCGGCAGTATTGCTACTGCCGCCAGACCACTGATTAGCAATTTACGTGGACCTTCTGTCATCACTTACTCCTCTTCTTTACTCAAAACTGGGTAGATTTAGTGTGTCAATTTTCCGGATTGGCCTGAAAATCATAGCGGATGACTTGATCGCCTCAGTACACGCTCTGAATGAGCTGAGTGCTTTTAGGATTCCCCTAGCCTGGATTCGACAGCAACAAAGGGCAATCTGTTCGCTGGTTGGATATTAGCGATCATTATGTAGGGCCCTGAACCTGGGACGTGGCTACTGTGCTGCAATGAAAAGGGGCTACTTCCCCCCTGCAGCGCCACGAACACCTCAGTCCGCCAAACTCCTGGTCGGGTTGTTTGCTGCAGCTATACATATTAAAGCATGGTTAAACTATGCGCCATAAAAAACTGAAAAAAAAGGGGGTGCAAGCACCACCTTCAGTATCACAAAAAAATGTGATT
>CAZFJS010000033.1:1349-15168 GCA_964519605.1 uncultured Gammaproteobacteria bacterium | reverse complement strand
CAGGATCACGAGAGGATATTAGACCGATAACAGACAGAGTTTTTGACACATAACGCCATGCTCAGTGGCAGTAAAAAGCAGAGCGAGGAACGAGCTTTTTGCTGTCCACTGGAGCTAATTGTTAAGCGTTTACTTCGATATACCATTTTGGTTTCATTCTTCCAAAATCAGTTCGGATATTATTTTTTAAGGTCTTTTTTGAATCAAGCACGTATTCCAACTCGCCTTCTCTGACAAAAACAGCCCAATGCCAATATGGTTTTCCCTCTTCCAAGTGCCACTTGAGTGAAATCAATGAACAATCTGGTAGTGAGGTCCAGTCGATAAATGGTTTTTCCTTTTTATTTGCTTTAATTCCAAGCTCGGCAAGTAACTTACGAACATGCTGTGTGCCTGACCAAAGCGATTGATTCTCAGCGTAGATTCCTATGCTGTTTGCAATAGCTTTTGCTTCTTTGTAAGTAATGCCAGCAATAGCCGCTGAACTAGCTATACCGCAACCTGTAATTTCTTCTTGTACTACGGGCTTCATTTCTTTTTACGCTTAACAGTTACTAGATAGAAAGTTTACTGCTGGGCATCTTTCCATTACCAGGCATAAATGAAAAATAATAATGGCTAGTAATGGACTTTTATGGCCAATATTAGGCATGAAAGTCTATTATTAGGCAGGGTGGTTTGTGGCTATTTTTCATCCTTGATCCTGTTGCCTGGCGCTAGTTTCTGAGCAATTCAATAGGGTATACATCACTGCTTTTTTCAGCGCCATCGTGGACGCTGGCCTATTATGCTGTTCATCAGCATAGACCATGTGTTCTTGTATTCCCAAGCCTTTATTTCTAAAAAGGGCTAACACCCTGACCTGGGGGTGTGACGATATGCAGGGGACATTGCCAGGTGATCCTCCCTTTAGATGGAGAGGATAGAAAAATAACAGGGCAACAAAAAACCCGCTTTTGCGGGTTTATGATCTTTAGGGATTGTTGCGGAATACGGATGTGGTGGCTATGGCTGGACTCGAACCAGCGACACCGGCATTATGAATGCCGTGCTCTAACCGACTGAGCTACATAGCCGAAAACCAGAGGAAAGATAAAAGATAAAAGCTCAATATGCAAGGGGTAGGCCCAGGCTTTACCGATCTTTTTCCTGAATTTATACATTAAAGCGGAAGTGGATCACGTCGCCATCCTGGACGATGTAGTCTTTGCCTTCCAGGCGCCATTTTCCGGCTTCCTTGGCGCCCTGTTCACCACCACAGGCAAGAAAGTCCTCATAGGCGATGACTTCGGCACGGATAAAGCCTTTCTCAAAATCGCCGTGGATCACGCCTGCTGCCTGGGGTGCGGTGGCGCCCACGGGGACCGTCCAGGCCCGCACTTCCTTGACCCCGGCGGTAAAATAGGTCTGCAGATTCAGCAGGCGATAGCCGGCCCTGACGACGCGGTCCAGCCCGGCTTCTTCAAGACCGAGGTCGGTGAGAAACTCGCGTTTGTCCTCGGCAGCCAGTTCGGCGATTTCGGCTTCCATCGCGGCGCATACGGGCACGACAACCGCGCCCTCTTCTGCAGCCAGGGCGTTCAGTTGATCCAGATAGGGATTATTCCTGAAACCTGCTTCGTCTACATTGGCAATATACATCACCGGTTTGCCAGTCAGCAGGTGCAGATCTCGCAGGGCAGCCTGCTGTGCAGCGCTCAGTGTCATGGCGCGTAGCGGTGTACCGCTGTCCAGGTGGGTCATGATCTGCGTCAGCAGATCCTTCCGCGCCAGGGCTTCCTTGTCGCCACTCTTGCACTGTTTAGCTGCCCGTTGCAGATTACGGTCGACCGTATCCAGGTCCGCCAGCACCAGTTCGGTGTCGATAATGCCGACATCGCGCACCGGGTCCACGCTACCGCTGACATGGGTGATATCATCATTCTCAAAACAGCGCACCACATGGACGATGGCCTGGGTCTCGCGGATATGGGCAAGGAATTTATTCCCCAGCCCCTCGCCTTTGGAGGCCCCGGCCACCAGACCGGCGATGTCGACGAACTCCATGGTGGTGGGCAGTACCCGCTGGGGCTGGACGATCTCCGCCAACCGGTCCAGCCGGATGTCCGGCATGGGCACCACGCCCACATTGGGTTCTATGGTGCAAAACGGATAATTGGCGGATTCGATTCCGGCCTGTGTCAGGGCATTGAACAAGGTGGATTTACCCACATTGGGCAAGCCCACGATACCGCATTTAAATCCCATGGCTGCTTCTCTACTTCAATCTTATCTGTTTATCGGGGCGGGGGGTCTAGCAGGCGCTATGCAACTGGTGCATGGCCCGTTCCCGTTCACCGGCTACCGCCATAGGCAGCACCCGCAGCGCCTCATCTATCGCCTGTTCGATCAGTGCCCGCTCCTGCTTCGCCGGCTGATGAAGCACATAATCCACCACCTGATCACGGTTACCGGGATGCCCCACCCCGAGACGCAGCCGGCCGAACTGCCGGCTACCCAGCGCACTGATAATATCGCGCAGACCGTTATGCCCCCCATGCCCGCCGCCAAATTTCAAACGGGCGGTACCGGGGTCAAGGTCGATCTCGTCATGCACCACCAGCAGGGACTCAACGGGAATCCGGTAATAATGACACAGGGCGCTGACCGCCCGTCCACTGTGATTCATGAAGGTATCCGGCTTGAGCAGGTAACATGACTGTCCGGCCAGCGCGATTTTCACCAGCTGGCCGGAAAAACGGGCCTCGGTCCGAAAGCGGGCATTTTGTCGGTCGGCCAGGACGTCCAGCAGCCAGAAGCCGGCATTATGCCGCGTCGCCTGGTAACGCTCGCCCGGGTTCCCCAGACCGACAATCACGCTGATGGGTGACGACAAGAGATTCGCTCTGCATCACTGACAACGTGGCCCGCCCGCACGATCAGGCTTCTTCGCCACCACCTTCTTCGGTACCGGCCGCCCCCGCTTCTTCCTCACCGCTCTCCGCGGATCCGCGCGGTAGATGAATGGCGATTACCGGCACGTCATGTTCGGCACCCTGCGTCAGGCTCACCAGCTCAACACCTTCCGGCAGCTTGATATCGGTAAGATGCAGAGACTCACCAGCCTCCATGCTGCTGATGTCGACCTCAATATATTCCGGCAAATTGCCCGGCAGGCAAGCGACTTCCACATCCGTCAGCAGGTGGGAAACCACGCCACCGGCCTGCTTGACGCCCGGCGCGTTATCCTCGCCAAGGAAATGCAGGGGCACCTGCATGCGCAATTTCTCGCCCTTGCTGATACGCAACAGATCCAGATGCAGTACCCCGGGCTTGTGGGTATGACGCTGCAGGTCCTTGAGCACGGCCTGCACCACCTTGCCATCAAGATTGATGCTCAGGATATGGGAATAAAAGGCCTCATGTTCCAGGTGATGCATCACCTTGGCATGATCAAGAACCAGGGATACAGGGTCGGCATTGCCACCATACATAATCGCCGGTATCTTGCCGGCGCGACGCAGACGGCGGCTCGCACCCTTCCCCTTGTCATCGCGAATCGCGGCATCTAATTCAAAACTAACGCTCATTTTCTTCTCCAGATGTTTATCTTACAAAAATGCCCTCCCGCGACCAGGACGGCAACTGACCCGGCGGCTCAATCCATACAGATTGAACTGACCGATTCTTCTGCACTGATACGCCGCATGGTTTCTGCAAGCATATCAGCAATACTCAACTGGCGGATGCGGCCACAAACGCGGGCCTCCTGATTTAACGGGATGGTATCCGTCACCACCAGTTCATCCAGGCGGGAGTGACTGATACGTTCGATTGCCGCCCCCGACAGCACGGGATGTGTGCAGTAGGCCACCACCCTGGCAGCCCCCTGCTCCTTCAATACCCGGGCCGCTTCGCACAGGGTGCCGGCGGTATCCACCATATCATCCAGCAACAAACAGGTTCTGCCGCTGACATCGCCGATGATATTCATCACCTTGGCCACATTGGGCCCTGAGCGGCGCTTGTCGACGATGGCCAGATCGGCGCCATCAAGCTGTTTCGCCATCGCCCGTGCCCGCACTACCCCGCCGACGTCTGGTGACACCACGATCATGTCCGGGTATTTCTTCCGCCAGATATCGGTCAGCAGGACCGGGGAACCATAAACATTGTCCACCGGTATATCAAAGAAGCCCTGAATCTGATCTGCATGCAAATCCACCGTCAGCAGGCGATCCGCACCGACACCGGTAATCATGTCCGCCACCACCCGGGCACTGATCGGAACCCGGGCGGAACGCGGCCGGCGATCCTGGCGCGAATAGCCGAAATAGGGCACCACCGCCGTAATCCGGTAGGCGGATGAACGGCGGATGGCATCGATCATCACCAGCAGTTCCATCAAATTATCATTAGTCGGTGCGCAGGTGGGCTGGACGATGAATACATCCCGGCCGCGGACGTTCTCCATGATTTCCACGGCAATCTCGCCATCGCTAAAGCGTCCCACATTGGCCTTGCCCAGCGGCAGGTTGAGTCGTGCCACCACGTCTTTCGCCAGTCGGGGATGGGCATTGCCGGCAAACACCATCATCCGGCTGTCCGTAGCGCTATAGTCCCGCGAATTCGTATAGTTCAAGACCTACCCCTGCAATGTTGTCTCAGTCGACCGCCGACAGACATTCTCTATATGTTTAGTAACCTACTCACAAAACTCATGACTGGTTGGGGTGCCAGGATTCGAACCTGGGAATGCGGGAATCAAAATCCCGTGCCTTACCACTTGGCTACACCCCAAAATCATTAGCGACAGCGCCGTTTCCACGCCTCGCAGACCCTCAGGACGGCGACACATCCCCCGTATCAAGCAAGGGAGAACGATTCACTCCCCGGGCAACGAAGCCCCCACAGCCGGGTGGCCTTCGGCGCAGCACATCCCGGGCACGCTCACAGTCCTCGAAGGCAGCAAAGATGCAGCTTCCGGTACCGCTCAATCTGGCCTCACCATAGCCTGACAACCACCGCAAGGCCTGCGCCACTTCCGGATAGCGCCGTTTGACCACCGGCTCGAAAACATTGCCACCTTGCCCGGAAAGAAAGCCGCCTATTTTGATCTCTTGACAATCCCGTGTCAATTCCGGCACTTGAAATAGTTCCCGGGTACTGATACGGCAGGGCGGCACGATCACCACATACCAGGAACAGGGCAACACGAGCGTTTGCAGCCGCTCACCGACACCTTCCGCCCAGGCGGATTCACCATGCAGGAATATCGGCACATCCGCCCCCAGCTGCGCGCCCAGGGCCAGTAGATCCCCGGCCGGCAAGTCCAGCCGCCACAGGCGATTCAGGGCATAGAGCGTTGTGGCCGCATCGGAACTGCCGCCCCCCAGCCCCCCGCCCATAGGCAGTTTTTTGTCGATGCCGATATCGACCCCCAGCCGACAGCCGGTGGCGCCTTGCAACAACGCTGCCGCCCGCACACAGAGGTCGTCGACCGACGCTACCCCGGGGATATCACCCAGACGCCGGATCTGGCCATCCGCACGCGGTGAAAAACGCAGGGAGTCGCCATAATCGATCAACTGGAACACCGTCTGCAGGCGATGATAACCGTCAGGACGACGGCCGATGATGTGCAGAAAAAGATTCAATTTTCCGGGCGCCGGCCAGTGATCACGCATCGGACCACCACCCGCCCGGCAATGGCGACATTGCACGCCGAGGCCCTGTAAGCGCAAGCGCCCTGTTCAGCGGGACGAACATTGCGCGCGCGCCAGCCAACGATCCACCACCAGTTGCAGACGGAGGTTCTGCCGCCGAAAATCCAGTTTTTGCGGCATATCATCCCTATAGCGGGGATAAGTGATGGCCCAGCCCTGCTGGCTCAACCGTGTGATCCGCCCCGCCTGGTCCAGTTCGCGCACTACCGGCCTGTCCGCCACCGGGAGCCCCCTGACCCAGGATGCCAGCCCCTGCAGTGGTACCGACCAGCCCAACTGCGCCTTCAGCAGCTGATCAGGATCATGCGCCGTGAAGCGGCGACCGCCTGACAGGTAGAGCGTCACCGCCCCCGGGACAGCCTCCAGGCGTGCCAGTTGCTGCCCGAACAGCGACAGAAACTCAAGGGTATAAGCCCCATCGGCATGCCAGCAGGCGATGATATGGGCCTGCCAGGCCTTGCGTCCCTGCTTCACGGCGATACGCCCGGCGACGCCCCAATCGCTCATCTCCCTGAGCGCCATCCGGCGTGCCTGCCACAATTGGGTGGGACTCGCCTCGCTGTGCGGCCGTGGAGGCGGGGCGGCGCAGGCGCCCAGCAGCATGAGCATGGCGGAGACTATGACGAGTGGATAGCGCTTTTTTATGGGCTCAGATCGCTGCATTATCCTGCCGTCAATCCTCTCGGCGGCGCGCATTAATACGCGCCATTGAGGCCAACAGCCTGCTAGTGTTTAAAACGCCTGATGATGTCCAGCAGGGTCTTGTTACCGGAAAACTGCTCCAGCGCCTGATGCCACACCGTCATGGCCTCTTTCTGATCACCGGAAACCCACAGGACCTCGCCCAGATGGGCGGCCACCTCATAGTCCATCTTGATTTTGATGGAACGGCGCAGATACCTGATCGCCTCTTTGTAGTCTCCCATACGGTATAGCACCCAGCCCATACTATCCAGTATGGCGTTGCTGTTGGGCCTCAATGCCAGGGCATGCTTGATATAGCTAAAGGCTTCTCGATAGCGTTCAGTACGATCCGCCAGGGTATATCCCAGAGCGTTCAGGGCATCCACATTATTGGGATCCTGGTCGATAATGCGCTTCAGATTGTGCTCCATCAGTTTCATACGGCCCAGTTTCTCGGCCACGATGGCCTGGGCATACAAGAGCCCCTGATCCTTGGGTATCTGCTGCAGGGCCTCTGAATAAACTTTCATGGCCTCGGTATCCTTGCCGGCAGACTGGAGTATTTCCCCCTCCACAAGATAGAGGCGCCGCTGATGGGCGGGCACCTCCCGGCGCAGGGTGGCAAGCTCGGTCCGTGCCTGCTGCAGATGCCCCTGTTTGGCGGTCAGTACCGCCCAGCGGACTTTTGCCTCCAGATAATTGGCGCTGGCCGTCACCGCAGAGTAATAACCGATCGCTTCCTTGACATTCCCCTGATTCTCGGCGATCCAGCCCAGATAGAAATTGACCTCGTTGAACCGCACTCCGCTTCTTTTGATCTGCAGCAGGTAGCCCCGCGCCTCGTCATAGTACTTCATCTGTAGCAGCAGCAAGCCCAGGGTATACTTCAGCTCAATGTTCTGCGGCGACAGGCGCGCCAGCTGCCGGTACTGCACCAACGCCGCCTCATAACGCTTTTCATCCATCAGCAGACGCGCATAAAACAGACGCAGACGTAAATCCCCGGGGGCCTTACCCACCGCTTTTGCAAGATATTCGAGCCCGGCCTGCGCCTTTCCCTGCAGCTGCATGATACGCACCTGCAGCAGAATGGCATCGCTCCATCCCGGCCGCATCTTTAAAACACGGCTGATCGTTTTTTCCGCCACACCAAGATCACCGGCCCGCAAGGCCAGCTGGCCGTAGGCAATCATGACATCGGGATTATCCGGCCGTTGCTCCGCCACATGTTTCATCAACGATAAGGCCGCGTTGACATCCTGCTCGCGGCTGAGCAGGCTGGACAATAACCTCAGTCCGCCTTGCGCCCCTGGCCCCTTCATGGCCAGCAGGGCATCAATGTGAGGGATGGCCGCCTGCGCCTGACCAGTGCGGATATAGGCGGCGATCACCGCCTGCTGTGCCTGGGGGTCCCCGGCTGCCAGCTTAACCCACAGCACCGAGGCCGCCAGGGCATGCTGATTGTCACGGGTGTAAATGGCCATCCGCGCCGCCATGCCGGCAATACGGGGGTCTCTGGTCTGTTTTGCCAGGCTGAGATAACGCCGGATGGCAAGCGCATAGTCCTTGCGCTGCACAGCGATATCCGCCACCAGCAGCTGATAAAGAACATCACCACTCAATGAAACCTGTGGCAAGGGTGCTGTCGTGGCAGCCTCGGTAGCCGGTGTCATGCCAGGTGCCGCCTGCTGATGCCGTGGCATAGCCGAACAGCCCCCCACCAGCATAGTGGCGGCAAGGATTGAGAAAAATGGGCGGGTGCTAGTCATGCTGTTGATATCCTACCATAAATTTAAGCCTGAAATACTGCCTTCCCGAACACACGGCCTGGCAATCTCGCCTGCCGCAGCCTGAAAAACAGGCACGCTATCTGTTTGGTCTGTCCAGACAGATAGACCCTACAGGATACAAAAAGATCCCTAAAGTACACATTTTGTCGCATAGACGGCATATTTTCCCATTTCAGGCCGGCAGTTCATATACAATACAGCGCCGGAACACTGAATTTTAGCGTAAAATTAGTTAAAATCATGCGCCATTACCCATTAAATCCAATACAGCCCACGATGCCGGAAAATCACTGCCTAATCTGAACATGATGTTGCTCGCGGTAGGTCTCAATCATAAAACAGCGCCCGTCCAGATCCGTGAACGGGTGAGCTTCGCACCGGAACGTTTACCGGATATCCTGCGCCATCTTACCGCACACACCCGCATCAGCGAAGCCGCCATACTGTCCACCTGTAACCGCACCGAAATGCTGTGCAATATCGATAGCAAGGACAGCAGAATCCTTATCGACTGGTTTCACAAATTCCATAATGTCCCCCGGGGAGAGCTGGAGCCCTACCTTTACACTCACCCGGAGCTGCACGCTGTGCGTCATCTGCTGCGCGTCGCCAGCGGGCTGGACTCCATGGTCCTGGGCGAGCCCCAGATCCTGGGGCAGATGAAGGATGCCTACATCACTGCCAAAGAGGCGGGCACCCTGGGCAAGCTGCTGAACCGCCTTTTTGAACACGCCTTCTGCGTCGCCAAGCAGGTGCGCACGGATACCGCCATCGGCGCCAGCCCGGTATCGGTCGCCTTCGCCGCCATCAGTCTCGCCAAACAGATTTTCGCCAATCTGGAGGAACATACGGCGCTGCTGATCGGTGCCGGGGACACCATTGAGCTGGCGGCCCGCCATCTGCGGGAAAACGGCATCCGTCATATCATCATCGCTAACCGCACCCTGGCGCGTGCCGAAAACCTGGTGCAGGAAATTGACGGGCTGGCGATTACCCTGGCCGAAATCCCTCAATATCTCCCCGAAGCGGACATCATTATCTCATCCACCGCCAGCCAGTTGCCGATCCTGGGCAAGGGCGCCGTCGAGCGGGCCATCAAGGTACGCAAACACCGCCCCATGCTGATGGTTGATATTGCCGTGCCGCGCGATATCGAACCGGAGGTGGGCGAGATGAACGATGTCTACCTGTACACGGTGGACGATCTGCGGGAAATCATCGATGAAGGGCTGAAATCGCGCCAGGAGGCTGCGCTTCAGGCGGAGGATATCATTGACACCCAGGCCGCTCACTTCATGGGCTGGCTGCGCTCCCTGGATGCCGTTTCCACCATCTGCACTTACCGTCAGGAACTCGTGCGGATTCGGGATGAGGAAGTCGTCCGGGCGGAGCGTCTGCTGGCCGCCGGCAATGACCCCGGAGAAACACTCCGCCAGATGGCCCGCGCCCTGACCAAGAAAATCGCCCATGCCCCCAGCGCCAGTATGCGCCAGGCCGGCTTTGAGGGCCGCGAGGATCTGTTGCAGGCGGCCCGTGAGCTGCTGGATATCAAGAATCCTGATGAAGACCGTTAACACCCGTCTGCTGTGAAGCCCTCCATTCTGAGCAAGCTGCAATCGCTTTCCGAGCGCCACCAGGAACTGGAATCCTTGCTGGCCGATGCTGGCGTCATCGCCAACCAGGAACAATTCCGCACCCTGTCACGGGAATACGCCCAGCTCAGTCCGGTCGTCAGCGGCTACCATGACTATCTGGCTACCCAACGGGATATCGCCGCCAGTGAAGAAATGCTCCAGGATGAAGACCCCGAGGTCCGCGACCTGGCCCAGGACGAACTGCGCATGGCGCAACAGCAGAAAGCAGAACAGATCGCCAGACTCTATCAATTGCTGCTCCCCAGCGACCCCCTTGACCAGGCCAATATCTTTCTTGAAATCCGTGCCGGGACCGGCGGAGACGAAGCGGCCCTGTTCGCCGGTGATCTGTTCCGCATGTACACCCAGTATGCCATGCAACACCGCTGGCAGACGGAAATCATCAGCAGCCATGAAGGCGAGCATGGTGGCTATAAAGAAATCGTCCTGCGCATCATCGGACGGGGCGCCTATTCTCGGCTGAAATTTGAATCCGGCGCACACCGTGTCCAGCGGGTACCGGAAACGGAATCCCAGGGGCGCATCCATACCTCTGCCTGCACGGTGGCGGTACTGCCCGAAGCGGAAGAAATAGAAGAAATCACCATCAACCCGGCCGAGCTCAAGGTCGACACCTACCGTGCCTCGGGCGCCGGCGGCCAGCACATCAACAAGACGGACTCCGCCATCCGCATCACCCACCTGCCCTCCGGGATCGTAGTGGAATGCCAGGATGAACGCTCCCAGCATAAGAACCGTGCCCGCGCCCTGTCCCTGCTGCAGGCGAAACTGCTGTCCCAGGCCCGGGATGCCCAGGAGGCCGAGCAGGCCCGTGATCGCAAAAACCAGGTGGGCAGCGGCGACCGTTCGGAACGCATCCGTACCTATAATTTCCCCCAGGGACGCATCACGGATCACCGCATCAACTTGACCCTCTATAAGCTGGAAGAAGTGCTGGGCGGGGCCCTGGATCAGATCATCGATCCGCTCATCAGCGAGCAACAGGCCGGGCAACTGGCCATGTTGGGGGAATAACACGCCATGGCAGCGACCATCATCAAAACCGCCGCTATCCACACAGCCCTCGACGCTGCAGCGGTGCAACTGCAAGGCTGCAGCACCAGCCCCCGCCTCGATGCCGAAGTCCTGCTGGCACACCTGCTCGGCAAACCCCGCAGTCACCTGCGTGCCCGGCCTGAAGCGGGCTTGCCGATTAAGCTCCACACCGACTACCAGGCACTGATCAAACGACGCTGCGCCGGCCAGCCGGTTGCTTACCTGACCGGGGAACGGGAGTTCTGGTCGCTGAACTATCGACTCAGCAGCGCCACCCTGATCCCCCGCCCGGAGACCGAACACCTGGTGGAACTCGCCTTGCAACAGCTGCCTGAACAGGACGCTTTCCAGCTACTCGATCTGGGCACGGGACCCGGCACCGTGGCACTGGCAGTGGCCCATGAACGGCCGCGCTGTCAGGTCCTGGCCACCGACCTCTGTCCCCGAGCCCTGCAGGTCGCCACCGACAATGCCACCCGTCTCGGCATTACCAATGTCGCGTTTCAGCAATCCGACTGGTTCAGCCAATTGGCCGGCCGGCGCTTTGATTTGATCACCGCCAATCCACCCTATGTACGCGCCGGCGACCCCCGCCTGGATCAGGAACTGCGCTTTGAACCCCGCCAGGCCCTGCAGGCCGGGGCGGATGGCCTCGAGGCGCTGACAATCATTATCGATCAGGCTAGAGACCATCTGCATGAAAATGGCTGGTTGCTGCTGGAACATGGCTATGACCAAGGTCCGGCTACCCGGGCACTGCTGCAGGACCACGGTTACCGGGAAGTGGCGACTTACCGGGATTATGCCGGCCATGAGCGCAATGCCATCGGCAGATACCAGGCGCTGTGATGATGCCCGCCATACCGGTCCAGCTGCCCCGTCAGATCGTCAACCAAATCCTTTCCCATGTCCAGGCGGACGAAGAACGGGAAGTCTGCGGCCTGATCGCCGCCCGGGATGGCATCCCCTGCCGCTGTCACGCCATTAGCAATATTGCCGACCGGCCCGCCGTGCGTTTCGTCATGGACCCTGCGGAACAGATCGCCGCGCTGCGGCAGATGCGGGAAGCGGGAGAGACACTGTTCGCCATTTACCACTCTCACCCCGGCAGTCCGGCCCGGCCGTCGCGCACCGATCTGCAGGAGGCCGGTTACCCCGATGTCCTGTATCTAATCGTCTCACTCAGTACCCGGGGGGTGCTGGAGATGCGTGGCTACGACATCCGGGACGGACAGGTCGAGGAAACGGCGCTGGAACTCTGATCCGGGAGGCGCGTCAGGACAACTTTTTCTTCAGCAGCGCATTGAGCTGGGCAGGATTGGCCTTGCCCCGGGTGGCCTTCATGGCCTGACCGACGAAGAAACCGAAGAGTTTCTCCTTACCGCCACGATATTGCGCCACCTGTTCCGGATTGGCGGCCAGGATCTCGTCGATGACCTGCTCAATGGCACCACTGTCGGTCACCTGTTTGAGCCCCTGCTGTTCAATAATGGCATCGGCGTCACCCTCACCCTGCCACATGGCTGCAAACACCTGCTTGGCGATCTTGCCGGAAATGGTGTTGTCGCTGATCCGCCGGATCATGCCGCCCAGGCTGGGGGCGGAGACCGGACTGGCGCTAATCTCCAGCCCCGCTTTATTCAGCGCGCCCATCAGATCGCCCATCACCCAGCTGGCAGCCAGCCTGAATTCGCCACCGGCAGCCGCCTGTGCCGCTTCATAATATTCCGCCAGTTCCCGGCTGGCGGTCAGCACCCCAGCTTCATAGGATGACAACCCGAAGTCCGCCATGAAACGGGCCCGCCGGGCATCCGGCAATTCCGGCAGTGTCTGGCGAACCGCCTCGATGGTCTCCTCGTCCAGCACCACCGGCAACAGATCGGGATCGGGAAAATAGCGGTAGTCGAAGGCTTCCTCCTTGCTGCGCATGGCGCGGGTCTCATCCCTGACGGAATCATACAGGCGGGTTTCCTGAGTCACGCTGCCACCGCTTTCCAGCACATCGATCTGGCGTTCGATTTCAATATTGATGGCCCGCTCCACGAAGCGAAAGGAATTCAGATTTTTCAGCTCGGTGCGTGTCCCCAGGGCTGCCTGCCCACGGGGTCGTACCGAGACATTAGCATCGCAGCGAAAGGAACCTTCCTGCATATTGCCATCGGATATCTCCAGATAACGCACCAGGGTATGCATTTTTTTCATATAGGCCACCGCCTCGGCCGCGCTGCGCAGCTCGGGCTCCGAGACGATCTCCAGCAGCGGTGTGCCCGCGCGGTTGAGATCGATGCCGGTGAGGCCGTGAAAATCCTCATGCAGGGATTTGCCGGCATCCTCCTCCAGATGCGCCCGGGTGACCCCGATGCGCCGCACTTCATCCTCCTCCAGCTGGATATCCAGATGACCCGGCCCCACAATGGGCAACTCGTACTGACTGATCTGATAGCCTTTGGGCAGGTCAGGATAAAAATAATTCTTCCGGGCGAATACCGAACGCCGGGTAATCTGCGCGTCGATGGCCACACCGAATTTCACGGCCATCCGCACCGCCCGGGTATTCAGCACTGGCAATACACCCGGCATCCCCAGATCGACCGCACAGGCCTGGGTATTGGGCGCCGCCCCATAGGCGGTCGACGCTGCGGAGAATATCTTGCTCTTGGTAGCCAGCTGGACATGTATCTCCAGCCCGATCACGGGTTCCCACTCCATATCACACCTCTATGATTCAGGTGAAAGAATTATTATTCAAAGGCTGCCGGTGACCGCGTATGCCAATCCGTCGCCCGCTGATACTGATGCGCTGCATTCAACAGGCGCGCCTCCTCGAAATAGGGCGCGATGATCTGCAGGCCCACCGGCAGGCTGTCGGCAAAGCCGCAGGGAATCGAGATCGCCGGCAGACCGGCCAGATTGACGGCGATGGTATAAATATCCGACAGGTACATCTTGA
>CAZFJS010000033.1:0-1249 GCA_964519605.1 uncultured Gammaproteobacteria bacterium | reverse complement strand
GGCAGACCGGCCAGATTGACGGCGATGGTATAAATATCCGACAGGTACATCTTGATGGGATCATCGAAACGCTCCCCCAGGGGGAAGGCGACGCCGGGGGCGGTGGGCCCCATGATGACATCCACCGAGTCAAAGGCGCGGCGGTAATCCTCGCTGATCAGCTGACGCAGTTTCTGGGCCTTGAGATAATAGGCATCATAGTAACCTGCCGACAACACATAAGTGCCGATCATGATGCGCCGCTTGACTTCCGCACCGAAACCCTCGCCGCGCGAGCGTTCGTAAAGCTCGGCCAGATCCCGGGGATTCTCACAGCGGTAGCCATAACGCACCCCATCATAACGCGACAGATTGGAGGAACATTCCGCCGGCGCCACCACATAATAGGTCGGCACCGCCAGCTCACTGTTGGGCAGGCTGATTTCCACCAGCTCGGCACCCAGGCGCTCATATTCCTGCAGGGCCTGCTCGATCACGCGGGCAAGCTGAGCATCCAGGCCGGCGGCAAAAAACTCCTTCGGCAAACCGATCCGCAGCCCGGCAATGGGATTATCCAGTTCGGCGCGATAATCCGGCACCGCGCGTTCCACACTGGTGGAATCCCGCTCATCGAAACCCGCCATGACATTGAGCATCAGGGCGGCATCCTCGGCGCTGCGGCTCAATGGGCCGCCCTGATCCAGACTGGAGGCAAAAGCGATCATGCCATAGCGGGAAACCCGTCCGTAGGTGGGTTTCAGGCCCGTCAGACCACACAGGGCCGCCGGCTGGCGGATGGAACCCCCGGTATCAGTGCCCGTTGCCCCGGGCGCCAGACGAGCCGCCACGGCAGCCGCCGAACCACCGGAAGAGCCCCCGGGCACCCGCCCGGTGTCCCAGGGATTTTTGACCGGGCCGTAATAGCTGGTTTCATTGGATGAGCCCATGGCGAATTCATCCATGTTGGTCTTGCCCAGCATGACCGCGCCCGCCGCCTTGAAACGTGCGATGACTGTGGCGTCATAGGGGGCGATGAA
Source organism: uncultured Gammaproteobacteria bacterium (assembly GCA_964519605.1). GTDB lineage: Bacteria > Pseudomonadota > Gammaproteobacteria > SZUA-140 > SZUA-140 > CAZFJS01. The sequence goes on along the minus strand of CAZFJS010000033.1, from coordinate 233 downwards.
GTTGTCCAGCATGCGCGAGGCGCAGCTCGTCCTGACGCCATCGGTACAGAAAATATCCTTATGAGCCAATGGGATACCGGTCAGCGGACCTGCACCGCCCGTCTGCAGGCGGCGATCCGCCTCGCGGGCGGTTTGCAGCGCCGCCGCTTCCGTGACCGTGACAAAACTATTGAGGCGGCCATCAAATTGCCTGATCCGCTCCAGAAAGATGCGCGTCAGTTCCTCGCTGCTGA
>CAZFJS010000032.1:9196-15281 GCA_964519605.1 uncultured Gammaproteobacteria bacterium | reverse complement strand
GCTGTCCTCAGCTTTTTATATGGCGGCCTGGATGTCACATATTATTGCCTCAGTCTATTTGATGAAAAAAATCAAACGAATTACCGGCAGAAATTTAGCCGGATACTCAGCGGTGTTTAACGACACCACATACCCAATATTGCCGTACAATATCGCTTGTCTTTGTAACGCTTTTTCATTTGGCACTGCATAAGCAGGCACCGTATACTTTCTGAATGAAAATAAGCGCACAATGGTTTACGGAGATCTGTGAGGAAAGTGGCTCAGCTTTTTCCCTGAAAATTCAGAAGAAGCTGCACTCGGAACAGACGCCCTTTCAAAAAATCGAAATTTACCAGACTGAATGTTTCGGCCGTCTGATGGTGTTCGATGGCTTTATCATGCTTAGTGAACGGGACAATTTTTTCTATCATGAGATGCTTGCCCACCCGGTGCTATACACCCACCCTGATCCCCGCCGGGTACTGATTATCGGCGGTGGGGACTGTGGTACCTTGCGTGAGGTACTGAAACATTCGGAAGTGAAAACAGTCTTGCAGGTAGAGATCGATGAGCGGGTTACGCAGCTTGCCGAAAAATATTTCCCGGAATTGTGCAGCGCCAACCAGGACCCCCGGGCCCATTTCCATTTCGGTGATGGTATCCGTTGGGCCGCGGAAGCAGCAGCGGACGGTTATGATGTGATTATCATCGACAGCACTGATCCCATTGGCCCCGCCAAGGGTCTTTTTTCCGAGGATTTTTATCGCAGCTGCAGACACGCCCTGGGGCAGAACGGTCTCCTGGTACAGCAAAGTGAATCGCCTCTGCTGCATCTGGATCTCATCAAGTCGATGCACCACGCCATGAATAACGCAGGTTTTAGCAGTCGACGCACGCTGCATTTTCCGCAATGCGTCTATCCTTCAGGCTGGTGGACAGCGACCATGGCGGGCTCAATACAGACATTGGCAAGCTTCAGGAGCGCGGCGGCGGAAAGCAGGACATTCACGACTCGCTACTACAATCCGGATATTCACCGGGCAGCCCTGGCAACACCGGAATTTCTCCGCGTGCTGGCCAACTGATTGATTCAGTCACACCAGTTCTTGATCTGCTGCCGTGATTTTTCCAGCACAGCCGCCCGCTCATCATCCGTCAGAAACTGACGTGTGCCATCGGCATCAAGGCGATACATCCGGGAAATACGCTCATTGTGTTGCATATTATCCCGGGCGATCCGACAGTTCTTGCTGCGTAAGGCCAAATCCGGTACCGCAGGTGGTTTTGCGGCTATTTTTTCGCGCTGACCACCTGTGCGAACAGCTTTGCTCTCCGGCTCCTGCTTCTCTATCTGGTGTGGGTAACGTACCGTAGGCGGCATGTCCACACTCTGAAAGTGGTCACCCCGCGGTTGATCACTGTAATGCACGCGGCCATGGCCATCCACCCAGCGATAGATACTACCGCCCTGTGCCAGGGCTGCAAAACCCAATAATAATACCCACAGCACCCATGTCACCTTAATCATAGATCGCCTCCGGCAGTGATTCATTTGCCACTAACCTATATATATCGGAACATCCGCGGATTTCATGACCGCTCCAACAGCGATAATTAGCCCCTATGCATCCCACAGCGGGATTGGTTACACTCTGTTTTGCCGATTCAAAGCTTTAGCCAAAACTGAGGATAATGTGATGACAACACCTGAGATTGCCCAGAAAGCGCCTTATGTCCTGAATCTCGATGCCGGCACCTATTATTGGTGCGCCTGCGGGAAATCAGCCAAGCAACCCTTTTGCGATGGCTCACATGCCGATTCTGATATTACCCCCACAGAATTCACGCTCGAGAAACCGGCGACAGTTGCCATGTGTGGCTGCAAACACAGTAAAGATCAGCCATTTTGTGACGGCAGCCACAATAGTCTCTGATCCAGCGCTTTAGCAGCTTGTTCAGGGCATAAAAAAACGGGCGCCTGAAGGCGCCCGTTTCATGCCATCCCTGGCCACTGAAAAACAAAACTACAGGTTGTAACTGCGCTCGTCGTGTAGTGCCAGGTCCAAACCTTCGGTTTCTTGCTCCTCCGTAACCCGCAAACCGATCAGGGCATCAAGCACTTTGAGGATCACCAGCGTCACCACAGCGGTATAAACCAGGGTAGAGGCTACGCCGATGAACTGGACACCAACCTGCTGGCCGATACTGGTGATACCCTCAGCGAAACCGGCGCCACCCAGGTTCTTGGCGGCAAAGACTCCAGTCAGTAGCGCACCGATAATGCCACCAATGGCGTGCACCCCAAAGGCATCCAGGGAATCGTCGTAACCCAGGGCGCGCTTGAGCCGGGTGGCGGCAAGAAAACAGCCCACACCTGCGGCCAGACCAATGGCCAGTGCACCCATAGGACCCACGGCACCGGAAGCCGGAGTAATAGCAACCAAACCGGCAACTGCACCGGAAGCGATACCCAACACGCTGGGTTTGCCATGCGCCATCCATTCTGCAAACATCCAGGTCAGGGCCGCCATAGCGGTCGCGATCTGGGTTACCGCCATGGCCATACCGGCCGTGCCATCCGCCGCCAGTTCACTACCGGCATTGAAACCGAACCAACCGACCCACAGCATGGCCGCACCCACCACGGTAAACATCAAATTATGTGGCGGCATGGCAGTGGTGGGGTAGCCTTTGCGCTTACCCAATACCAGTGCAGTCATCAGACCGGCAATACCGGCATTGATATGCACCACGGTCCCACCGGCAAAATCCAGGATACCCTTGCCGCCCAACCAACCACCACTACCCCAGACCCAGTGAGCAATGGGCGCATAGACGACGGCCAGCCAGATCCCCATGAACCACAGCATGGCAGAAAATTTCATGCGCTCGGCAAAGGCGCCGACAATCAGGGCCGGCGTAATGATGGCGAAGGTCATCTGGAAAGTCATGAAGACGGTCTCCGGAATGGTGCCACTGAGGCTGTCCACACCTACCCCTTTCAGGAAAGCCTTGCTCAGCCCGCCCCAGTAGGCGCCATCGCCACCAAAGGCAATACTGTAGCCGAAAATCACCCATAGCACAGACATCAAGGCGGTGATTGCAAAACACTGCATCATTACTGACAGCCCGTTTTTGGCCCGCACCATACCGGCATAAAACAGACTCAGCCCCGGAATGGTCATAAACAGCACCAGGGCGGTGGAAGTCAACATCCAGGCGGTATCACCGCTGTTAAGTGTGTCTTCCGCCTGCGCCAGGGCGGGCAACAGCAGCGCTGCTATCGCGCCCAGGCCGGTGTAAAACGTTTTCCTATTAACTCTATACATATTGATTGACTCCTGGGCTATTTTTAAAGTGCGTCGTTACCGCTTTCACCGGTACGAATCCGAATGACCTGGTCCAGGTCAAAGACAAAAATCTTGCCGTCACCGATCTTGCCGGTTTTAGCCGCCTTGCTAATGGCCTCGACCACCTGATCCAGCAGCGATGCATCCACTGCCACATCAATTTTTACCTTGGGCAGAAAATCGACCACGTACTCGGCACCACGATAAAGTTCCGTATGCCCCTTCTGACGACCGAAACCTTTGACCTCAGTCACGGTGATTCCCTGCACGCCGATTTCAGACAGGGATTCACGGACATCATCCATCTTGAAAGGTTTAATGATTGCGCTGACTAGCTTCATAAGACTATCCTCATATCAACGTTCTGAAACACTGTTGGCATTCAGAACAGAACCAGAAATACTGTTGTACCCCACACCAAATAGCATCATCTGTGCCAACAATATAAATACCTTCATAAACAATAGGTTCACAAATATATGCGCTGTCTTTATAAGCTGATTGCACCCTATTTGTGCGCTAGATCCTGAGTGACGCACCAATACGAAGCCACCCCGAATACCCGCCTACACTACGTTTTCTCCTGAGATTCAGGTAAACTCACCAGCACGCACAGACTCTCGGACATCCGCTATGGCACTGGATCCCAAACTATTTGAAGACATTGCTAGCCGCCTTGCAGCGGCCATCCCCGCGGGCGCGCGCGACTGGCAGGGAGATGTAGAGCGGAACATCCGCGCGCTCCTCAGTAGCAGCCTGGAAAAATTGAATCTGGTCACGCGCGAGGAATTCGACGTCCAGAAAGCGGTACTGGCACGCACCCGCAGTCAACTGGATGCCTTGTCGGAACGCCTGAGGAAACTGGAAAAGCAGGACTAGAAGCACAGCGTCTGACAGCTACCTGCGGGTGGCCAGGAAAAACAATAAAGCTCAAGGATTGAGACATGTCACTGGCGATACTCTGCAGCCGTGCCCAAAACGGTATTGATGCCCCAGCGGTCAGCGTCGAGGTCCATCTCGCCAATGGTCTGCCCAGCCTGGCCATCGTCGGCCTGCCGGAAACTGCCGTTAAGGAAAGTCGCGACCGGGTCCGGGCGGCGCTGCTGAACAGCCGTTTCGAATTTCCGGCCCGGCGCATCACCATCAATCTGGCCCCCGCGGATCTTCCCAAACAGGGCGGGCATTATGACCTGGCTATCGCCCTGGGCATTCTCGCGGCCTCCGACCAGATCAATGGGGATCAGCTGGATCAATATGAATTCATCGGCGAACTTGCTCTGAGCGGCGCTATTCGCGCCATGCATGGCATCCTGCCCATGGCGCTGCATACCCGCCGGGCGGGAAAGCAGCTGATCCTTCCCGCAGCAAACGCCGGGGAAGCCGCTCTGATCAGCGGCCTTAGCATTCTACCAGCAGACAGCCTGCTGGCAGTCTGCGCCCATATCAACGGCTCACAGCCCCTGCCACCCTGGCAGCCGGCGACCGCAGCGCCTGAACCACTCGACCCGCCACCGGACCTGGCGGATGTATGTGGCCAGCATCACGCCAAGCGCGCCCTGGAAATTGCCGCGGCCGGCGGCCACAGCCTGTTGATGATCGGCCCACCGGGTACCGGCAAGACCATGCTGGCCAGCCGCCTCCCTGGCCTGCTCCCACCCATGACGGAAGAAGAAGCCGTGGAATCCGCTGCCATAACCGCCGTCAGCCGACAGGGTTTCAGCATGCAACTATGGCGGCGGCGTCCCTTTAGAACACCACATCACACCGCTTCCGGGGTGGCCCTGGTGGGCGGTGGCAGCCGGCCCCTCCCTGGAGAAATCTCACTGGCGCACCATGGCGTCCTGTTTCTGGACGAACTGCCGGAATTCAGCCGCCAGGTGCTGGAAGTCCTGCGTGAACCCCTGGAATCGGGCCGGATCACCATTTCCCGCGCCCTCCAGCAGGCTGAATTTCCGGCACGCTTCCAGCTCATCGCCGCCATGAACCCCTGCCCCTGCGGCTTCCTGGGTGATCCCTCCGGGCGCTGCCATTGCAGCAGTGAGCAAGTCCGGCGCTACCGCGCCCGCCTCTCCGGCCCCTTGCTGGACCGTATTGACATGCATATCGAAGTCCCGGCAGTACCCCGCAAACAGTGGCGCGAATACCCATCACAACCAGGCACCACCAGTCGGGAAATCAGACAGCGGGTCTGCCAGGCGCGCCAGCAACAACTACAGCGCTGCGGTAAAGCCAATCACCTGCTGACACCCCCCGAAATCGCCCGCAGCTGCCATCTCACAGAGGATGATACCCACTTACTGGAGACAGCCAGCGAACAGCTGGGGCTCTCCGCACGCGCCTACCACCGCATCCTCAAGGTCGCACGCACCATTGCGGACCTGAATGGCGCAGAACAAATCGCCAGCACCCACCTTGGCGAGGCCATCGCCTATCGGTGCCTTGATCGCAATGACACCCCGGGTTGGCAACAGACAATGAGTACTTGACTCATTATATCCATATTGGTATTAAGGAACTTCTGATTGATTCTGGGCCGGATGGATGACGAGATGAAGTTTCCCGGATCAAGGCGAAAAGCGCAGGTAATAGCCAAGCTATTGCCAAGATTTTTAACGCCGAGCCGGGAAATTTCAGCCGCCAGACGCCGGCTCATGGATTAATCAGAAGTTCCTTGAGGAACTTCTGATTAATCCTGCGTCCAAGCGGACAAGGAGACGTAGCATGGGACAGGATACAGCACTTGCGAGCCCCCC
>CAZFJS010000032.1:1902-9096 GCA_964519605.1 uncultured Gammaproteobacteria bacterium | reverse complement strand
CCAAGCGGACAAGGAGACGTAGCATGGGACAGGATACAGCACTTGCGAGCCCCCCCGAGATCGGCATTATTCACAAAAAACACAGTCAGTGGCGCACCGAGCATGCGGACTGGCTGAAGGATGTGGACCTGTGGCGCCGCGAACAGGAGCTGGCTGAAGTGATGCTGTTCAAACTGGACCGCGCCCTGCCCAATCATGTGGCGACCTTGCGAGAACATGCCGTGGCCATCCAGGCCCACGAACAACAGTTACAGACCCAGGAACAGCTGCTGGCCGCCTGTCTCAGCGGTCATGGAGAGGAAAAGCAGTATGCTGAACTTGTACGCATCCATCGCCAGGGGCTGGAGAAACATGAGGCCATGCGCCAGAGACACCAGAAAATCCAGCATACCCACAGTGAGGCCATGAGGGAACTAAAGCGCATCACCCGCCTGCTGGCTGAGCCCGAATAGGTTATTTGTCAGGACTGACTTTCTGGTGAACGATATAGAGCTTGTTGTCGTTGACCTTTTCCAACAGGGTCAGGATCTCTCCGGCGGTCGCCTTCTCATAGCGGGTGTTCACCATGAAGATATAAAACTTGCCGCTATAGACCGTGCTCTCCTCAAGCTTGTTGATCTTGTAGGACTGTAAATCGCCCAGCTGCGCATCAGTGGTCTGCAGTTTATGCTGCCACCTGTCACGCATCTTCGGCGGATACATGGCAGCCGCCTGGGCAAACTGCCCGGCCTTAATGAGATCATAATAATGCTGGGCGATGCGCCGCGACTGGCCGGCATGTTCAGGCACCGAACAGGCAACTAATAGTAGAGCGGCCAGTCCGGCTGCCATCATGGCGATATAATTTCGCTTGTTCATCCTGATTCTCCCCTGAACGTTGTGTGACTTGCCGAAAATTTACAGCCTCAGTCGCTCTCATATCGCCGCCAGTCCAAACTAGACAGCATGCCCCTGGGCTCGCAAATGCGCCTTTGCTTCCAGCGCGGTCAACGCCATCTCCAGCTCCTGCTCCCAGTCATAGGGCGCTACCGTCTCCAGAGACGTGCTGACATCAATCGTCTGCCAGGGGGTATCCGCAAAGATCTTCACCTGACGAATCTCCTCAATGCTGGGCGTCAGGTCAGGCCAGACCTCGTGCAGCAGATCCTGTGGCCGCGTGATGGACCACGAGGCCACTAACTGATAATGCTCCGGCAAGTTGTTGTAGGCCTCTGCCGTGCCGGTCTGGGGCAGGCCGCTGGATTCATCCACATGATCGCTATGAATATAGACAATCAGCTTTGGTCGGTATTGCAGTATCTCGGGCGTGCGATCGACATCCGCTGGCATCCAGGCGGAAAAGGCCACATCAAAGGAAAAATCCACCGGCCGTTCAGCCGCCTCATACCGCCGATAGACCGCGGGATCAAAAAAATCCGGGATCTGGTTGGGCTTGTCGGCCGGATCCCTGAGCCCCACCACCGTCAGGCCCTCACGCCCGAGGAGACTCCCCAGAAAGCCATTGCGGCTGTGGAAATCGCACACCACCGGCTGCGACGCCACCTGGCGCGCGTAATGGGCGATCCTTTGCATTTCCTCCCGTAAGGGATAGAAAGGGGCAATGGTATGGGCACAAACCGCCGGATCACGATCCGGGTTGCTGAAAATCAGGGCATGGAGAGGCAAACCCTGGATTCTTTCCGAAAACGGCAATGCTGCATTCCAGGCTGGATGCAGCCGCTCCTGAAAGGCCACGATGCGGTTGAACATCTCTTCGCTGAAGCCTTCCATCTCGTGCAACTTCTCAAACTGCGCGGGCATCTCCTGTGGGGAACCATTCATCTCATGCATATGCTGTTGGAACCTATTATCCTGGGATTATCTGTGGAATGGGGTGCTCAGTTCATGCACGGCATCGATAAAGACACTTACCTTCTCCGGATCGGCATGCTGATGGATACCATGTCCCAGGTTGAAGACATGCCCGCAGCCTTCACCGTAGCTGGCCAGCACAGCCGCCACTTCGCAGCGGATGCGCTCCGGTGAAGCATACAGGGCGCAAGGATCCATGTTGCCCTGCAGGGCCACCTGCCCACCCACCCGCTGGCGCGCTACCGACAGATCCACCGTCCAATCGATGCCCAAAGCATCGCAGCCGCTGGCAGCCATCATTTCCAGCCAGCCGCCACCACCTTTGCTAAACAGGATCACCGGCACCCGCCGCCCCTCATGCTCGTGCTGCAGGCCGTTGATGATTTGTTCCGTATAGCCCAGAGAAAACTCCCGGTAATCCCGGGTGGTCAGCACCCCGCCCCAGGTATCAAAAATCATCACTGCCTGGACACCGGCCTGAATCTGGGCATTGAGATAGGCCGTCACCACCCGGGCCAGACGGTCCAGCAGCTGATGCAGCAGGGCAGGCTGGTCAAACAGCATGCCCTTAACTTTGGCAAATTCCTTGCTGGAACCCCCTTCCACCATATAGGTGGCCAGGGTCCAGGGGCTGCCGGAGAAACCGATAAGCGGCACCCGGCCATGCAGCTCACTCCGAATCAGGCGCACTGCATCCATCACATAACGCAGTTCCCCCTCGGGATCCGGCACCGGCAAGCGCTCAATATCGGCCTTGTTGCGCACCGGCCGCTCGAAGCGGGGACCTTCACCGGTACTGAAATACAGCCCCAGCCCCATGGCGTCAGGGATGGTGAGAATATCGGAAAACAGGATAGCCGCATCCAGGGGAAAGCGCTCCAGGGGCTGCAGGGTGACTTCACAGGCCAGTTCCGGCGTCTGGCAAAGCTGCATAAAACTGCCCGCTTTCTCGCGAGTGGCGCGGTATTCAGGCAGGTATCTGCCCGCCTGGCGCATCATCCATACCGGCGTGGCATCCACCGGCTGGCGCAGCAGGGCCCTTAACAGACGATCGTTCTGCAAGTTGCTCATCTCGGGAGGTCGCTCTGTCCCATAAGAAAATGGTCCACCGCCCGGGCCGCCTGTCGGCCTTCGCGGATGGCCCAAACCACCAGGGACTGGCCGCGCCGCATATCACCCGCAACGAACACCTTGGACAAAGAAGTCTGGTAATCATCGGTGTCGGCACGGACATTGCCACGCGAATCCAGGGTGACACCCAATTCCGCCAGCATGCCTTCATGTACCGGATGGACAAAGCCCATGGCAAGCAGCACCAGATCCGCCTTGATCTCAAATTCGCTGCCGGAAATCTCCTGCATCTGCCAATTGCCCTGCTCATCCCGCTCCCAGGCAACGCGGATGAGTTGCAAGGCCGTCACTTTACCCTCCGCCCCCTGAAATGACTGGGTAGCCACGCACCAGTCACGCACTGCACCTTCCTCCTGAGAACTTGAAGTACGCAGCTTGTTGGGCCAATCGGGCCAGGTCAAGGCCTTGTCTTCCTGTTCCGGGGGTTTAGGCAGAATTTCCAGCTGGGTGACGGACAGTGCGCCCTGACGGAATGAGGTACCGATACAGTCGGAACCGGTATCTCCGCCGCCAATCACCACCACATGCTTGCCACAGGCACTGATCTCCTCTTCCGGAGGAATCACTGCACCGCTGTTCCGATGATTCTGTTGAATCAGGAATTCCAGCGCAAAATACACGCCCTGCAACTCGCGGCCCGGCACCGGCAAATCGCGGGGATGCTCGCTGCCACCTGTCAATACAACAGCATCGTAGTCCTCCAGCAAACGCACAGCGGGAAGATCGGCACCGATATGGGTATTACAGCGGAACACCACCCCTTCGGCCGCCAGCTGCTCACAGCGACGGTCAATATGATGCTTCTCCATCTTGAAATCAGGGATGCCAAAACGCAGCAGCCCCCCCACCCAGCCATTTTTTTCGAACAGGGTAACCTCATGACCGGCACGGGCAAGCTGCTGGGAACAAGCCATTCCAGCCGGTCCGGAACCGACAACGGCCACCGCCTTGTCACTCTTGCGTGGCGCAGGCAACGGCTTGATCCAGCCTTCCTGCCAACCGCGATCAACGATGGCACATTCGATGGTTTTGATCGTCACCGGATTGTCATCGATATTCAGGGTACAGGCAGCCTCACAGGGGGCGGGACAGATGCGCCCGGTGAACTCCGGAAAATTGTTGGTTGAATGCAGCACCTCCACCGCCCGGCGCCAGTCAGCCCGATAGACCAGATCATTCCAGTCCGGGATGAGATTATTGACCGGGCAACCCTGATGGCAGAAGGGGATACCACAATCCATACAGCGGGCCCCCTGTGTCCTGATCTCCGCCTCCGGCAGAGGAATGACGAACTCCCGGAAATGCTTGATGCGGTCATCAACTGGCGCATACCCTCGATCCAGCCGCTGATATTCCAGAAAACCTGTGGGCTTACCCATCGCTTTGTTCTCCTCCCTTGGCCTCGGCATCCAGTTCCGCCAGATGCTGGCTCAGATTCATTTCTTCCAGGGCGCGGCGGTAATCTACCGGCATCACCTTGACAAAGCGGGGCAGCCAGACCTCCCAGTCTGCCAGGATCTCTCTGGCACGGCTGCTGTTGGTATAGTGTAAATGCTGCTGTATGAGACACTTCAAGCGACGGGCGTCATAACGGGACATGTCGTGGCTGATATCCACCAGCCCATGGGTTTCCAGATCCCCGCCCTGATGCTCCAGCTGCTCCAGTGCCGCATCTTCTTCTTCGATGGGCTCAAGCTCCACCATCATCAGATTGCAGCGCTGCCGGAAATCGCCGGCTTCATCCAGCACATAGGCGATGCCGCCACTCATCCCGGCAGCAAAGTTGCGCCCGCTTTCACCCAGCACCACGACCACACCTCCCGTCATGTATTCACAACCATGGTCGCCGACACCTTCCACCACGGCAACAGCCCCGGAATTACGCACTGCAAAGCGCTCGCCGGCAACCCCGCGGAAATAACATTCCCCACCGACAGCACCATAGAGCACTGTATTGCCCACGATAATATTTTCCTCCGCCACAATCGGCGTCTCCGCCGGCGGATAGATCGCAATCCGACCGCCGGAAAGGCCCTTGCCCACATAGTCATTGGCCTCACCAATCAGCTCGACGGCAATGCCATGGGCAAGGAAGGCACCGAAGCTCTGCCCCGCGGTGCCGCGCGCAGTGATCATGATGCTGTCTTCCGGAAGTCCCCGGTAACCATAACGTTTGGCCACTTCCCCTGACAGCATGGCACCAAAGGTCCGGTTGGTATTGGCTATAGCAGTCTCGATACGTACCGCTTCACCATGCTCCAATGCCGGTCGCGCCTGCTGAATGAGCTGATGGTCCAGTGCCGTGCTCAAGCCATGATCCTGACGCTCGCAGTTATAAATTGCCGTTCCAGGCGCCGCCTCCGGTCTGGCCAGGATACGACTGAAATCCAGCCCCCGCGCCTTCCAGTGATCGATGCCGCGGCGCATATCCAGATATTCGGCATGGCCGATCATCTCGCTGAAACGACGGAAACCCAGTCGGGACATCAGCATCCTGACTTCCTCGGCCACCATGAAAAAGTAGTTCACCACATGCTCCGGCTTGCCGGTAAAACGCCGCCGCAGCTCCGGATCCTGGGTGGCCACACCCACCGGACAGGTATTAAGATGGCATTTGCGCATCATGATGCAGCCCTCAACGATGAGGGGCGCCGTGGCGAAACCGAATTCATCGGCCCCCAGCAAGGCGCCCACCACCACATCGCGGCCGGTGCGCAAGCCGCCGTCCACCTGCACGGCGATGCGGCCACGCAGCCGGTTCATCACCAAAGTCTGATGCGTTTCCGCCAGACCGATTTCCCAGGGTGAACCGGCATGCTTGATGGAGGTCAGCGGACTGGCGCCGGTACCGCCGTCATAACCGGAAATGGTCACATGATCGGCATGGGCCTTGGACACCCCGGCGGCCACGGTGCCGACCCCCACCTCGGAAACCAGCTTCACACTAATCCTTGCAGCAGGATTCACATTCTTCAGATCGTGAATCAGCTGCGCCAAATCCTCAATGGAATAAATATCATGATGGGGTGGCGGTGAAATCAGCCCAACCCCCGGTGTGGAGTGCCGTACCTTGGCGATAATGGCGTTGACCTTGTGCCCCGGCAGCTGGCCACCCTCACCGGGCTTGGCGCCCTGGGCCATCTTGATCTGGATGTCATCGGCATTCACCAGATATTCGGTGGTCACTCCAAAGCGTCCGGAGGCCACCTGCTTGATGGCGGAACGCATGGAATCGCCATTGGGCAGCGGTTTGAAGCGCTCCGGTTCTTCCCCTCCCTCACCGGTATTGGACTTGCCCCCGATGCGGTTCATGGCGATGGCCAGCGTGGAGTGGGCCTCAAAAGAGATGGAACCAAAAGACATGGCGCCGGTGGCAAAACGCTTGACGATCTCGGCTGCCGGTTCCACTTCCTCCAGGGGAATCGCCTGGGGTGCGAAACGGAAGGCAAACAAACCGCGCAAGGTCAGCAAGCGTTCATTCTGATCATTGACCAGGCGGGCAAATTCACGATAGGTCCGCGCATCATTGGCGCGGGTGGCATGTTGCAGTTTGGCAATGCTATCCGGTGTCCACATGTGATCCTCGCCGCGCAGACGAAAAGCGTATTCCCCGCCCACATCCAGCGCATTGCGATAAATCAGCGCGTCGCCATAGGCATCCCGGTGCCAGCGCACCGCCTCCTCTGCTACCTCCTGCAAACCCACACCCTCCACCATGGTGGCCGTACCGGTAAAATAGCGATCTACAAAACGACTGGACAGCCCAACCGCATCGAAAATCTGCGCGCCGCAATAGGATTGATAAGTGGAGATGCCCATTTTCGACATCACTTTCAGCAGGCCCTTGCCAATGGCCTTGATATAGCGCCCATGGGCCTCCCCGAGCTCCATGGGTTCGGGCAGATTGACGCACAGGGAAGCCAGGGTCTCAAAGGCGAGATAAGGATTGATGGCCTCAGCGCCGTAGCCGGCCAGCACAGCAAAATGATGGACTTCCCGGGCAGTGCCGGTCTCCACTACCAGACCGGTTTCCGTGCGCAGGCCGGCCCGCACCAGGTGATGGTGAACTGCCGCCGTAGCCAGCAGTGCAGGAAGGGGCAAATGCTGCTCATCCACATCGCGATCGGAAAGAATCAGAATATTAAAACCTTCGTTGACAGCAGCCTCAGCCTGCGCACACAAGGTGTCCAGGGCTGCCTCCATACCCGGGGC
>CAZFJS010000032.1:0-1802 GCA_964519605.1 uncultured Gammaproteobacteria bacterium | reverse complement strand
TTGGTTACCTGGGCGAAATTCTGCTGAAAATAATTGAACAAGGGCTTAGGGCGACGAGACAATACCGCCAACGGATTATCCGCCCCCATGGAACCGATGGCTTCCTGGCCGGTTACGGCCATGGGCGTCATCAGGAATTTAAGATCTTCCTGGGTATAACCGAAGGCTTGCTGACGATCCAGCAGGCTGTCCAGATTATAATGATTGGCCTGGGCCTTACCGGGCAGGTTGTTGAGCAGAATCTGGGTGCCATCGAGCCACTGTTGGTAGGGGTGTGCCGCTGCCAACTGGGTCTTGAGTTCCTGGTCATCGATGATCCGCCCCGCCTCCATGTCGATCAGGAACATCTTGCCCGGCTGCAACCGCCATTTCTTGATAATCTTGTGCTCCGGTATTTCCAGCACACCCATTTCAGAGGCCATCAGCACCAGGTCATCATCGGTGATCAGATAACGGGCCGGTCGCAAACCATTGCGGTCCAGGGTGGCTCCGATCTGCCGGCCGTCGGTAAAGGCAACCGCAGCGGGTCCATCCCAGGGCTCCATCAGGGCGGCATGATATTCATAGAAAGCACGCCGTTTTTCATCCATCAGAGGATTGCCGGCCCAGGCCTCGGGAATCAACAGCATCATGGCGTGAGCCAGAGAGTAACCCCCGGCTACCAGCAGTTCCAGGGCATTGTCGAAACAGGCGGAATCCGACTGTCCCTCGGCAATCAAGGGCCACAGTTTCTGCAAATCCTCGCCCAGTAATTGTGACGACATCGCGTGACGGCGTGCCGCCATCCAGTTGATATTGCCCCGCAGGGTGTTGATCTCACCATTATGGGCGATCATGCGAAAGGGGTGAGCAAGATCCCAGGAAGGGAAGGTGTTGGTCGAAAAACGCTGATGTACCAGGGCCAGCGCCGATACCATCCGCTGGTCACGGAGATCCGGATAATAGGCATCCACCTGATTGGCCAGCAGCATACCCTTGTAGCACAGCGTTCTGCTAGACAGCGAGGGAACATAAAACTGTTCCCGGTCCGTCATGGCGGTATTACGAACGGCATGTTCGATGAGCTTGCGAATGACAAACAGTTTGCGTTCAAAGGCATCCTGGTCATTACTGTCGGCACCGGGGGCGATGAAGACCTGGCGCACTACCGGCTCCACCTGCCGTACGCTGTCACCCAGGCCACTGTTGTCGGTAGGTACGTCACGCCAACCGAGCAGCTGCTGACCCTCCGCCTCGATGGTGCGCTTCAACAGAGCTTCACAGGTCTCTCGACTGTCATCCGCGCGGGGTAAAAAGATCATCCCGACCCCATAACGGCCTGCAGAGGGCAGCTTCAGGCCCTGGAGGGCGCAGACTTCCCGCAGGAAGTCATCCGGAATCTGCATCAGGATACCGGCGCCATCGCCTGCCAGTGGATCCGCGCCCACCGCACCCCGGTGAGCAAGATTCTCTAGTATCTGTAATCCCTGACGAATAATGGCGTGACTGCGGCGGCCCTTGATATTAGCGACAAAACCTACTCCGCAGGCATCGTGTTCATTGGCAGGATCATATAAACCCTGTTTCCCCGGTCGTGCCGGCAATCCCTCCTGATGAACCATCTTCAGCAAACCCCGAATCAGTCTAGTGTCATTATTTCCGTCAGCACGCATCCGCGCCCGGCCCCGACGGACGTCAGCGCAAAACCCTGTCCATCCGCTGCAGAACCGCCGCCTATCTTCGCGCATGAAACGCGAGCACAAGGGAGGAGATTATACTTGCCGACGCGCCACCATTCAATCCAGAGCATCCGGATACGACGA
>CAZFJS010000031.1:0-15432 GCA_964519605.1 uncultured Gammaproteobacteria bacterium | reverse complement strand
ACATTAACGTGCGGCTTCGTACGTTCAAACTTTTCTTTGGACACAGCTCTATACCTCTTTTCTGTTGTATTAACCCAAACCTTAGGAGGCTTTCTTGATTACGCCTTCCGCGATATTCGTAGGCGCCTCGGAATATTTCTCAAACTCCATGGTGTAGGTGGCCCGACCCTGAGTAGCTGATCGCAGGTCAGTGGCATAACCAAACATCTCAGCCAATGGCACTTCGGCCTTAATAATCTTGCCGGTAGGGGAATCCTCCATACCCTGCAGGATGCCGCGGCGACGGTTCAAGTCACCCATCACATCTCCCATATAGTCTTCCGGAGTGACCACTTCCACCTTCATAACCGGCTCCAGAAGTGCGGGGTTGGCATTCAATGCACCTTGCCTGAACCCCATAGACCCGGCAATCTTGAAGGCCATTTCACTGGAATCGACATCATGATAGGAACCGTCATAGAGCGACACCTTGACATCCACCACCGGATAGCCGGCGATGACGCCATTTTGCATTTGCTCCTGGATACCTTTATCCACCGAGGAGATATACTCCCGGGGCACCACACCACCAGTAATTTGATTAACGAATTCGTAGCCCTCCCCGCATGGCTGGGGCTCCAGTCTGAGCCAGACATGACCGTACTGGCCGCGCCCACCCGACTGGCGGACAAACTTCCCTTCCTGTTCGACCGTCTTGCGAATGGTCTCACGGTAGGCCACCTGTGGCGCGCCCACATTGGCCTCCACGCTGAACTCACGGCGCAGACGATCAACAATAATTTCCAGATGTAGTTCCCCCATTCCGGAAATGATCGTCTGACCAGATTCTTCGTCAGTATGCACCCTGAAGGAAGGATCCTCGGCCGCCAGCTTACCCAGCGCGACCCCCATCTTCTCCTGGTCTACTTTGGTCTTGGGCTCCACCGCCACTGAAATTACCGGATCGGGGAATTCCATGCGCTCCAGAGTGATGATATTTTTCAGATCACACAGGGTATCCCCGGTGGTCACATCCTTCAGCCCCACTGCCGCGGCAATATCACCGGCACGCACTTCTCTGATTTCCTCACGAGTATTGGAGTGCATCTGCACGATACGACCCACACGCTCCTTCTTGCCTTTAACCGGGTTATATATGGAATCGCCGGAATTAATGACTCCGGAGTAAACCCGGAAGAAAGTCAGCGTCCCCACGAAGGGATCCGTGGCAATCTTGAAGGCCAGAGCAGAAAAGGGCTCATCATCCGAGGCATGCCGCTCCGCCTCGGTCTCCGCTGCATCATCCAGAACCCCCTTGATCGGAGGCACATCAAGCGGTGAAGGTAGCAGCTCAATAACAGCGTCAAGCATGGCCTGCACCCCTTTGTTCTTGAAGGCGGATCCGCATAGCGTCGGCACAACCTCATTATGCAGCGTGCGCTGACGCAACCCTTCCTTGATCTCTGCCGCACTGAGGTCACCTTCCTCCAGATATTTTTCCATCAACTCTTCATTGGCTTCGGCGGCATTTTCGAGCATATTCTCGCGCCACTTGGTGCATTCCGCCTGCATATCGGCCGGGATATCGCGTTCCTCAAAACGCATCCCCATGGTGCTGTCATCCCAGTAGATGGCCTTCATTTTCATGAGATCAACCACACCCTCGAAGTTGTCCTCGGCACCGATGGGTAGCTGTATCGGCACCGGGTTGGCTCCCAGCCGTTCTTTGACCTGGGCAACCACCCGCAGAAAGTCTGCGCCGGCACGATCCATTTTGTTGACGAAGGCCAATCTTGGCACACCGTATTTATTGGCTTGACGCCACACGGTCTCTGACTGAGGCTCCACCCCACCCACCGCACAAAACACGCAACAGGCGCCGTCCAGCACCCGCAGGGAACGCTCCACTTCGATGGTGAAGTCCACGTGGCCAGGGGTGTCGATAATATTGATGCGATGCTGGGGAAACTGCTTCTCCATCCCCTCCCAGAAACAGGTGGTGGCGGCGGAGGTGATGGTAATTCCACGCTCCTGCTCTTGCTCCATCCAGTCCATGGTGGCCGCGCCATCGTGCACCTCACCGATCTTGTGCGAGACACCCGTGTAATACAGTATACGCTCGGTGGTGGTTGTTTTACCGGCATCAATATGCGCCATGATGCCGATATTGCGATAGCGCTCAATTGGTGTTTTTCGTGCCACGTCAACTATTCCTGTCAATCCTGCCTGTTAAATATTTAGAAACCTTACCAGCGGTAATGCGAAAAGGCCTTATTGGCTTCCGCCATGCGGTGGGTGTCCTCGCGCTTCTTCACCGCAGTACCGCGACTGTCAAAAGCATCCATCATCTCACCTGCCAGGCGCAGCCCCATGGACTTCTCGCCCCGGCGTCGCGCGGCATCCACCAACCAGCGCATAGCCAGCGCCTGCCCCCGAGCACCACTAACCTCGATGGGCACCTGATAAGTGGCACCCCCCACGCGGCGCGACTTCACCTCCACCAGCGGGCGGATATTATCCAGTGCCTGGCTAAACACCTCCAGCGGCTCTCCCTTACCCTTTGTTACCACTTGATGCAGCGCGCCGTAGACGATTTTCTCAGCCACAGACTTCTTGCCGCTCTCCATCACCATATTGATAAACTTCGCCAGCGTCTTATCCGCATACTTGGGATCGGGAAGCACTTCTCTCTTTGCTACAACTCTTCTTCTTGGCATCGTTATTACCTTGACTTGATATCCGCTTAGGCTTTTGGCCGTTTGGCGCCGTACTTGGAACGGCCCTGACGCCGCCCGTCAATACCCGAGGTATCCAGGCTGCCACGAACCGTGTGGTAGCGCACGCCCGGCAAATCCTTGACGCGACCGCCGCGTATCAGAATCACGCTGTGCTCCTGCAGATTATGCCCTTCACCGCCAATATAGGTGGTGACCTCCATGCCATTGGTCAGACGCACGCGGGCGACCTTTCGCAGCGCCGAATTAGGCTTCTTGGGAGTCGTCGTATAAACACGGGTGCAGACGCCGCGTTTCTGCGGACAGCCTTCCAGAGCCGGTACCGCACTCTTGGACTTTTTCCGCACCCGAGGTTTCCGAACTAACTGATTGATTGTTGCCATCCTAACACTCCACCCCAACTAAAATAGTTAAGCGTCCAGCCATCGTGCACAACGCCTGTGAGGCGCAGGCTTCCAACGGTTGAACGCTTAAATCTTACGGTAATCCAGCGAATCAGAGATTTAATGTATCTCTACGAAGCCGCGAAAGTTTATTGTTATCAGCGCCTGCTGTCAAGGCATTCCGAGAAAAATATGAATGCCCATCGGCATAGCCTCCGGGTCAGGCGCACCCGCCCCGGATCGTGCCATCAACAGGTGCTGTTCTGCTCTCTACAGCTGCTCAGGTCACGTTAAGTGCCTGACGCAGGGCCTCCTCTACCTCATCACTACTAATTGGCGTCTTCTCCACCTCCTGGGCGCTGTTCAGCTCTTCCTGACGCCGCCGCTCCATTTGCTGAGCCATTCCGGTACCCGCGGGAATCAACCGTCCCACAATGACATTTTCCTTGAGACCTCGCAGGTTATCTACCTTGCCGTTGACCGCCGCCTCGGTAAGTACCCGGGTCGTTTCCTGGAAGGATGCGGCGGAAATAAACGACTCTGTCGCCAACGAAGCCTTGGTGATGCCCAACAGAACATTTTCAAATTCTGCCGGCTGCTTGCCTTCCTCAATCACTTTTTCGTTTTCCTCCAGCAAGCGGGTACGCTCCACCTGATCTCCCCGCAGGAAAGCGGTATCACCAGGATCTACGATTTCCACCTTGCGCAGCATCTGACGCACAATCACCTCGATATGCTTGTCATTGATTTTGACGCCCTGGAGACGGTAGACGTCCTGAACCTCCTTGACGATATAATTGGCCAGCGCCGCCACGCCCAGCAAACGCAGGATATCATGGGGTGAATACTCACCATCCACAACCACCTCGCCACGTTCCACATGTTCCCCTTCGAACACCGTAATATGGCGCCATTTGGGAATCAGGGTTTCGTTGGTCTCACCGTCCGGTCCGACGATCACCAGCCGCTGCTTACCCTTGGTCTCCTTGCCAAAATCGATGGTACCGGTCATCTCAGCGAGAATAGCCGTCTCCTTGGGTTTGCGCGCCTCAAAAAGGTCGGCAACCCGGGGCAGACCGCCGGTAATGTCTCGGGTTTTGGAAGATTCCTGAGGAATACGGGCAATGACATCCCCGACATCTACCTCAGCACCATCCTCAATGTGAATAATAGCGGCGGCAGGGAGATAGTGGACTGCAGGGATATCCGTACCGGCAAAACAGACCGACTTACCCTGCTGGTCGACAATCTTGATCATTGGCCGCAGATCCTTGGCGTTCAGACCGCGCGACTTCGGATCTGTCACCACCAGGCTGGACAGGCCGGTAAATTCATCCGTATGGCGCTGCACTGTGACACCATCGACAATATCGCTGAAACTCAGCCGTCCGGTAACCTCGGTGATGATCGGATGAGTATGCGGATCCCAGGTGGCCAGCACCTGTCCCGGCGAGACCTCATCACCATCCTTGATCGTCAGTATGGCACCATAAGGAATCTTATAACGTTCCCGCTCCCGACCATTGGCATCCTGCACCGCCAGTTCTACCGAACGTGATACCGCAATCTGGTTACCACTGGCATTTTCCACTACTTTGATATTAAGCAGCCGCACCCGCCCCCGAGTCTTGATTTCCACACTGTTGGCAGCAACCGCCCGGGAAGCGGCACCCCCGATATGAAAGGTGCGCATCGTCAACTGAGTGCCTGGCTCACCGATACTCTGGGCAGCGATCACCCCTACCGCTTCACCATTATTCACCCGGTGTCCACGGGCAAGATCACGGCCATAGCAAGCCGCACAGATACCGTAGCGGGTCTCGCAGGTAATCGCCGAACGCACTTTGATCTGCTCCACCCCGTACTCCTCCAGCTGCTTCACCCAAAGCTCATCCAGCAAGGTACTGGCAGGAATAAAGACTTCATCCGGCTTCCCCGGCATCATGACGTCCTCGGCCACCACCCGCCCCAGCACCAGATTGTCCAGCGATTCAACAATATCTCCGCCCTCGATCAGCGGCGTCATGGTTAAACCGCGGGTCGTGCCGCAATCTACCGCAGTGATCACCATATCCTGGGCCACATCAACCAACCGTCGTGTCAAATAACCGGAGTTGGCGGTCTTCAGAGCAGTATCCGCCAATCCCTTGCGGGCGCCGTGCGTGGAGATAAAGTATTGCAGCACATCCAGACCTTCGCGAAAATTAGCGGTAATCGGCGTTTCAATGATAGAACCGTCCGGCTTGGCCATCAGACCACGCATCCCGGCAAGCTGGCGGATCTGAGCGGCACTACCGCGCGCGCCGGAATCGGCCATCATATAAATCGAGTTGAAAGATTTTAGCTTGATCTCCCGGCCCTCAGCATCCCTGGCGGTCTCGCTGCCCAGTTCGTCCATCATGGCCTTGGCGACCTGGTCATTGGTATGGGACCAGATATCCACCACTTTGTTATAGCGCTCACCGTCGGTCACCAGTCCCGATTTGTACTGATTCTCGATATCCTTGATTTCCTGCTCAGCAGCATTGATGATCTCGGACTTTTCCTCCGGGATGATCATATCGTCCACGCCGATGGAAATCCCTGCCCGAGTGGCGTTGGCGAAACCGGTATACATAAGCTTGTCTGCAAAAATCACCGTCTCTTTCAATCCCACATTGCGGTAACAGACATTGACCAGGTTAGAGATCGACTTTTTGGTCATATCCCGGTTGACCAGATCGAAGGCCATCCCTTCGGGCACAATTTCAAAAATCAGGGCCCGGCCGACGGTAGTATCTACAAGGCGGGTGATCTCCTGCCGTTCGCCATTCTCCAGACGAACCTCGCGAATCCGCACTTTGACCTTGGCGTGCAGGTCCACATGGCGACCTTCATAGGCCCGGTGCACCTCAGCGATATCGGCAAAGACCATACCCTCACCCGGTACATTGATTTTTTCCCTGGACATCTGATAAAGCCCCAGGACGACATCCTGGGAGGGCACGATGATCGGCTCGCCATTAGCCGGTGACAAAATGTTGTTGGAAGACATCATCAAGGCACGCGCTTCCAGCTGTGCCTCCAGCGACAGTGGTACATGCACGGCCATCTGATCCCCGTCAAAGTCGGCATTGAAGGCGGTACACACTAGCGGGTGCAACTGAATGGCCTTGCCTTCGATCAGTACCGGCTCGAAGGCCTGGATACCAAGACGGTGCAGGGTCGGGGCGCGATTGAGCATCACCGGATGTTCACGAATCACCTTGTCGAGAATATCCCAGACCTCCGGTCCTTCTCGCTCCACCAGTTTCTTGGCTGCCTTAATCGTGGTTGCCAGGCCGCGGCGTTCGATCTTGCTGAAGATAAAGGGCTTGAACAGCTCCAGTGCCATCTTTTTGGGCAGGCCGCATTGATGCAGTCGCAGTGTCGGTCCCACTACAATGACTGAACGCCCGGAATAATCAACGCGCTTACCCAGCAGGTTCTGGCGGAAGCGCCCCTGTTTACCCTTGATCATATCCGCCAGAGATTTCAATGGCCGCTTGCTGGTACCGGTAATGGCCTTGCCGCGGCGGCCATTGTCCAGCAGGGCGTCTACGGATTCCTGCAGCATACGCTTTTCATTACGCACGATAATGTCCGGCGCATTGAGATCCAGCAGGCGCTTCAGACGGTTATTCCGGTTGATCACCCGACGATACAGATCATTAAGATCAGAGGTGGCGAAACGACCACCGTCCAGTGGTACCAGGGGACGCAGCTCGGGTGGCAACACCGGCAACACCGACATTACCATCCATTCCGGCCGGTTCCCGGAGGCAAGAAAGGCCTCCATCAACTTAAGGCGCTTGCTCAGCTTCTTGATCTTGGTTTCGGAGTTGGTGGCACTGATATCCTCTCTCAGGGTCACCACTTCGCTTTTGATGTCGAGCGTGTGCAACAGTTCGTAGACTGCCTCAGCTCCCATGCGGGCATCGAACTCGTCACCGAACTCCTCAATGGCATCCAGATAGGTTTCATCCGTCAGTAACTGCCCCCGTTCCAGCTGGGTCATTCCCGGATCGATGACCACAAAGGCTTCGAAGTAGAGTACCCGCTCAATATCGCGCAGCGTCATATCCAGCAGCAGCCCCATCCGCGATGGCAGGGATTTGAGAAACCAGATGTGGGCCACAGGACTGGCCAGTTCGATGTGCCCCATACGCTCCCGGCGCACTTTGGTTACGGTGACCTCTACGCCACATTTCTCACAGATCACGCCCCGATGCTTGAGCCTTTTATACTTGCCGCAAAGGCATTCGTAATCCTTCAAAGGACCGAAAATCTTGGCACAAAAAAGGCCGTCGCGCTCTGGCTTGAAGGTGCGATAGTTAATGGTTTCCGGCTTTTTAACCTCACCGTATGACCATGAGCGGATTTTCGCAGGCGACGCCAGGCCAATGCGAATACAATCGAATTCCTCGATTTTTCCTTGTTGTTTTAACAAGTTCAGTAAATTTTTCAACGCCTTGTCTCCTGCTCAATTAAGTCTTGAGTCGTTCACAAAATATCATGATTCAGCCGCCTACCCCGGCGGCTGACCGCATGGTTTTACCGTCCTTATTCCAGCTCCACATCGATGCCGAGCGCCCGAATCTCCTTCAATAGCACATTGAAGGATTCCGGCATGCCTGGTGCCATGCGGTGGTCACCGTCGACGATGTTTTTGTACATCGCCGTACGTCCATGGACATCATCCGACTTCACCGTCAGCATCTCCTGTAAGGTATAGGCAGCGCCATAGGCCTCCAACGCCCAGACTTCCATTTCTCCAAAGCGCTGACCACCAAACTGGGCCTTGCCGCCCAGCGGCTGCTGGGTCACCAGGCTGTAGGGCCCCGTAGAACGGGCATGCATCTTGTCATCTACCAGGTGGTTGAGCTTCAGCATGTACATATAACCCACAGTAATCTGACGATCAAAGGCCTCGCCGGTACGGCCATCATAGAGCACCGTTTGACCGCTGGCCGGCAGATCGCACATCGCCAGCATCTGCTTGATCTCGCTTTCCTCGGCGCCGTCGAAAACCGGTGTCGCCATGGGCACGCCCTTGCGCAGATTGGCCGCCAGTGCCAACACATCTTCGTCACTCAGGCTTTCCAGCTGCTCCTTCTTGCCGCTGCTGTTGTAAACCTTGTCCAGAAAGGCACGGAGTTCCGCCACCTTGTTCTGGGCCTCGTACAAGGCACCGATTTTCTGGCCCAGACCCTTGGCCGCCCAGCCCAGATGGGTTTCCAGAACTTGCCCCACATTCATACGGGAGGGTACGCCCAGGGGGTTCAGCACGATATCAACCTGCGTACCATCCTCCATAAAAGGCATGTCCTCCACCGGCACGATCATGGAGATCACCCCCTTGTTACCGTGGCGGCCGGCCATTTTATCACCCGGCTGCAGACGACGCTTGACGGCCATGTAGACCTTCACCATTTTGAGCACACCGGGCGCCAGATCATCGCCGGCAGTCAACTTACCGCGCTTTTCTTCCAGCTTGGCGTCGTAGCGTTTTTTCTCCTGCCGGCGCTGATTATTGAGCTGCTCCAGCTGTCTGTTGGCATCCTCACTTTTCAGGCGGATCTCGAACCACTTTTCGCGGGGCACTTCCTCCAGATACGACTTGGTGATTTTGGCCCCCGCCTTCAGCTCCATGGGACCACCATCAGTAGTTTTACCCAGCAGCAGTTTCTCGATGCGGAGAAAAATGTCCCCCTCAAGAATGCGGTACTCATCATTAAGATCCTTCTTGATGCGCTCCATCTCGGCCTTTTCGATATCCAGCGCCCGGCTATCCTTATCCACTCCCTGACGGGTAAAGACGCGCACATCGATCACCGTCCCCATCATGCCCGAGGGCACCCGGGCGGAAGTATCTTTGACATCCGAGGCCTTCTCTCCGAAAATGGCACGCAGCAGTTTTTCCTCAGGCGTCAGCTGGGTCTCTCCCTTGGGCGTCACCTTGCCGACCAGAATATCACCCGGCGCCACCTCGGCACCGATATAGACGATGCCGGACTCATCCAGCTTGGCCAATGCGCCCTCACCCACATTGGGGATATCGCAGGTAATTTCCTCCGGCCCCAGCTTGGTGTCCCGTGCTACACAGGTGATCTCCTCGATATGGATCGAGGTATAGCGATCTTCATCCACCACCCGCTCGGAAATGAGGATGGAATCCTCAAAGTTGTAGCCATTCCAGGGCATAAAGGCCACCATCATGTTTTGCCCCAACGCCAACTCACCCATATCGGTAGATGAGCCATCCGCCAGCACATCGCCCCGGGCAATCACATCGCCCGGCTTGACCAGTGGTTTCTGGTTGATACAGGTATTCTGGTTAGAGCGGGTGTACTTGGTCAGATTATAGATGTCCACGCCGGACTCACCGGCAGCAGTCTCATCGTCATTGACGCGCACTACGATACGACCGGCATCCACTGCATCGACCACACCACCACGGGAGGCCACCACGGTCACCCCCGAATCAATGGCCACAGTGCGCTCCATACCGGTGCCGACCAAAGGCTTCTCGGCACGCAGTGCCGGGACCGCCTGGCGCTGCATGTTGGAACCCATCAGGGCGCGGTTGGCGTCATCATGTTCCAGGAAGGGAATCAGCGAGGCGGCCACCGAGACAATCTGGCGCGGCGAAACATCCATATACTGCACTTCATCAGCCGACTTCAGGGTGAATTCGTTCTGATAACGGCAGGATACCAGCTCATCCACCAACAGGCCCTTGCTATCCATATTGGCGCTGGCCTGGGCGATGACATAATCGCATTCCTCGATTGCCGACAGATAGTTGATATCACTGCTCACCTTGCCATTGCTCACCTTGCGATAAGGTGTTTCCAGAAAACCATAATCATTGGTCCGGGCATATACCGACATGGAGTTGATCAAGCCAATGTTTGGACCTTCCGGCGTTTCGATGGGGCAGACCCGACCGTAATGGGTGGGGTGCACGTCGCGCACCTCAAAACCCGCTCGCTCGCGTGTCAAGCCACCAGGACCCAGGGCCGAGATCCGGCGTTTGTGGGTCACCTCGGAGAGGGGATTATTCTGATCCATGAACTGGGAGAGCTGACTGGAGCCAAAAAACTCCTTGATCACCGCCGTCACCGGCTTGGCATTGATCATGTCCTGAGGCATCAGGCCTTCGGATTCAGCCAGTGCCAGTCGTTCCTTGACGGCACGCTCAACCCGTACCAGCCCCACCCGGAACTGGTTCTCGACCATTTCACCGACGCAGCGCACCCGACGATTACCCAGATGATCGATGTCATCCACATTGCCACGACCATTCTTGATTTCGATCAGCACCTTGAGGACATCGACAATATCGGAACCTTCACCCAGCTCTGCACACATCGCCTTGGCGGCCTCATCATTGCGCTGGGAGAAATAACAATAATCGTAGAGTATACCCGGCCCTGTGGGCTCACTTCTGCCCTGGCGCATGTTGAATTTCATGCGTCCGACACCGGACAGATCGTAGCGGTCAGGGTTGAAAAAGAGATTCTGAAACAGCAATTCCGCCGCCTCTTTGGTCGGCGGTTCACCGGGCCGCATCATGCGATACACCTCAACCAGGGCCTCCAGGCGGGTGCGGGTCTGGTCGATACGCAGGGTATCAGAGATAAACGGGCCACAGTCCAGTTCGTTGATGTACAGCAGGTCGAGTTCCTTGATACCCGCATCCTGCAACTGCTGCAGCAGTTCAGCGTTCAACTCGCTGTTGGCCTCAACAATCACTTCGCCGGTTTCCTTATCGATTAGATCTTTGGCAATCACCTTGCCATATAGATATTCATCGGGAACGGCGATGCTTTTGATACCCATCTTGTCCATTTCGCGGATATGACGCGCAGTAACACGCCGCCCCGCCTCGACAATGACCTTGGCGCGTGTGCCCTTGACATCAAAAGGCAGAATCTCACCGCGCAAGCGTTCGGGCACCAGGTCCAGTTTGATACCGTCCTTAGTAAAGCGAATCGTGCTGGTGTCAAAAAACATCGCCAGCATCTGCTCATTGGTATAGCCCAGAGCCCGCAACAGAATTGTGGCCGGCAGTTTACGGCGGCGATCGATACGCACAAAAACGCAGTCGAGCGGATCGAATTCAAAATCCAGCCAGGAACCGCGATAAGGGATCACTCGGGCAGAGTAAAGCACCTTGCCCGAAGAGTGCGTCTTACCCTTGTCATGGTCGAAGAACACCCCCGGTGATCGATGCAGCTGAGAGACCACCACCCGCTCGGTACCATTGATGACGAAGGTACCATTGGAAGTCATCAAGGGAATCTCACCCATATAGACTTCCTGCTCCTTGACGTCCTTGACGACCTTGGCGTTGGCCGGTGACTCCTTGTCGTAGATCACCAGCCGCACCTTGACTTTCATGGGTGCAGAGTAGGTCACCCCGCGCAGCTGACACTCCTTGACATCAAATACCGGCTCACCCAGTACATAGCTGACATACTCAAGCGCCGCATTGCCGGAATAGCTGACAATGGGGAAAACCGAGCCAAAAGCGGCTTCCAGCCCCAGATCCCTGCGTTCTGCAGGCGCCTTGTCAAGCTGTAAAAAGGAGCGGTACGAGGCCAGCTGGGTCTCCAGCAAATAGGGGACCTTCAGCACACTGGGCCGCTTACCAAATTCCTTACGAATACACTTTTTCTCGGTATATGTGTATGCCATCGGGGTTCCTCAGCACTTGTTAAACATTGGATGCCACCTGCTGTCAGGTGACATGCCCAGGGGCATCCGCCCCCCAAAATCCATAGGGGAAGGGGCCGGCAGCTTGACGCCACCGGCCCTTTCCCCGGACCCATCAAGAATAACTTTCAAGCAGCTGTCGGTTATTTGAGCTCAACCGAAGCGCCTGCTTCCTCCAGCTGTTTCTTGATGGTTTCCGCTTCATCCTTGGATGCGGCTTCCTTGACTGTGGAAGGTACGCCTTCAACCATTTCCTTGGCCTCTTTCAGACCCAGCGAGGTCAGGGCGCGCACTGCCTTAATCACGCTCACCTTGTTGTCACCGAAACTGGTCAGCACCACATCAAACTCGGTCTGTTCTTCCGCGGCAGCACCACCCTCGGCAGCCGGCGCGGCGGCAACCGCGGCAACCGCTGCGGCGGAAACGCCGAATTTCTCCTCCATCGCGGAGATCAGATCGACCACTTCCAGCACCGTCATGTTTGAAATGGTTTCCAGAATTTCTTCAGTACTTACAGCCATGGTTTAAACTCCTAATAATATTAATTCAGTTCATTGGTTCTAGAATGATTGATGCGATGCTCAAGCCGCCTGTTTGTCATCACGCACCGCAGCCAGGGTCCGTGCCAGTTTATTGGCCGGTTCCGCCAGCGTGCGCGCCAGTTTCTCAACCGGCGCCTTCATGACTGCCATCAACATGCTGATGGCTTCATCCTTCGTCGGCATCTTGGCGAGCCGCTCGGCATCGGCAACTGTCAGCAGCTTGCCACGCAGGGCAACAACCTTGATTACGAGCTTGTCATTCTGCTTGGCAAAATCTGTCATCACCCGTGCACTGGCAGCGGGATCCTCGCCGGAAAACGCCAGAATCAGCGGCCCTTCTAAAGAATCACGGATACAATCGAATTCCGTATTCTCCAGCGCACGGCGCGCCAGGGTATTCTTGACGACGCGCAAATAGATACCTGCCTGACGGGCATCCGCCCTCAAGCTCGTCATCTCGGTAACAGACAGGCCGCTGTATTCAGCCGCGACCGCCGACTGTGCCTGCGCCGTCTGGGACGCCACATCCGCAACGATTGCCTTTTTTTCATCCAGGGTTAACAAAAGTCCACCTCTCGAATCTACTGGTGCGCCCGGCAAGGCGCATCAAGCCTTTCCCAAAGGGTGCCGTGCAAGCACACCCCACCATTACGGCAACCGTCGCAGGCTAAACCTGTTGTCGGGTAATACCGTCTGCGCAGGCCACACACCGTCTCCGGCATCTAATTAAGCATCCTGGGGGATGCACCCGCGGTCTTTGACGCCCCGCCCCGGCTATCCTGCAGCCGCAACGGAGATCCCAAAGTCATCTCTTCAGGCAGCCAGCGTACCCTGGTCTACAGCGATACCTGGCCCCATGGTGCTGGAGAGCGAAATCTTTTTCAGATAAATGCCCTTGGCAGCACTGGGTTTAGCCTTTTTCAGCGCATCCAGCAGCGTCTGCAGATTCTCCTGCAGCGCAGCGTTATCAAAACTGAGCTTGCCGATAGTGCAGTGAATGATGCCTGTCTTGTCAGTGCGGTATTGTATCTGGCCCGCCTTGGCATTGCGCACTGCCGTCTCCACATCTGGAGTCACGGTGCCTACCTTGGGGTTCGGCATCAAACCGCGGGGGCCCAGAATCTGTCCCAGCTGCCCCACGACGCGCATGGCATCCGGTGTGGCAATCACCCGGTCGAAATCGAGATTGCCTGCCTTAACGGTTTCGGCCAGATCTTCAAAGCCCACCACATCCGCGCCGGCCGCCCTGGCTGCCTCGGCTTTTTCACCCTGAGCGAATACCGCCACCCGCACCGTCTTGCCGGTACCGTGTGGCAGCACCGTCGCACCCCGGACGATCTGATCGGATTTCCGTGGGTCTACGCCAAGATTGACGCTGACATCCACGGCCTCATCAAACTTGACAGTGGAAACTTCCTTCAGCAGTTGCAGGGCCTCACCAATAGCATACTGCCGACCACTCTGGACTTTCTCGCGAATCTGCTGTGCGCGTTTTGTCAATTTCGCCATGATTACACCTCTTCCGTCTCAATACCCATGCTGCGTGCGCTACCGGCAATCGTCCTGACAGCCGCATCCAGATCCGCTGCAGTCATATCCTGCATCTTGGTCTGGGCAATTTCTTCCAGCTGAGCACGGTTCACCTTGGCGACTTTATGGGTATTTGGGGTCGCACTACCCTTGGGGATTCCAACCGCCTTGCGTAACAGGACGGATGCCGGCGGTGTCTTGGTGATAAAAGAGAAACTGCGGTCAGCATAAACCGTAATGACGACCGGCGTTGGCAAACCGGGTTCCAACCCCTGGGTCTTCGCATTAAAAGCCTTGCAGAACTCCATGATATTAACGCCATGCTGCCCCAACGCCGGCCCGACGGGCGGGCTCGGGTTGGCCTGACCTGCAGCGACCTGCAGTTTGATATAAGCCTCTATTTTCTTTGCCATGACATACTCCCGGGTACAAACGCCTCACGGCTCCCCATTATCGTTGAACAACTATTTTCCCGGCAGTACGACGACGGCCTGCCGAAACAAAAACAGACTATCCTTTCTCCACCTCTCCAAAACCCAGCTCCACTGGCGTAGACCGCCCGAAGATGGTGACGGCAACATGCAGGCGGCTTTTTTCATAATTAACCTCTTCCACCACCCCATTAAAATCAGCAAAGGGACCATCAGTTACCCGCACCACCTCTCCCGGTTCAAACAGGACCTTGGGACGCGGCTTGTTCACGCCCTCCTCGATCCGGCTCATGATGCGCTCGGCCTCCTTATCGGAGATCGGGGCCGGACGATCGCTGGTGCCGCCGATAAAACCCATTACCTTGGGCACTTCTTTCACCAGGTGCCAGGTCTCGTCTTCCATATCCATATGAATAAGCACATAGCCGGGGAAGAATTTGCGATCACTTTTGCGCTTTTGCCCGCCGCGCATTTCAATGACTTCCTCTGTCGGCACCAGAATCTCGCCGAACTTATCTTCCAGATTGCTGTGCTGGATACGCTCTTTCAGAGAACGAATCGCCTGTTGCTCAAAACCAGAATAGACATGTACTACATACCAACGTTTAGCCATTAAACATCAGCCTCCCTGGCCGGTGAGCAGCTGAACCGCCCACGTCAGAAACCAATCAAACATCCACAGAATGAACGCCACCACCAGCACCATCAATACCACCACCAGGGTTGTCTGGGTGGTTTCCTTGCGACTGGGCCAGACCACCTTGCGCGCTTCTACTTTGGCATCACCCAGGAAACCCCACAGTTGTCGACCCGCCGCGGTCTGCGATATAATCGTCGTGGCGACACCCGCCGCCGCAAGCAACCCGATCACCCGCAACAGCAGTGACTGATCACCATAGACGTAAAACCCGCCAACAGCGACGCCGAGAATCAGTACCGCCAGGGCAAATTTAAAATTATCCATTATATTTTACTCTAAAATCCTTAGCCTTCCAGAACCTGCCACCTGAGTGGCAGGCCAGGAGGGAATCGAACCCCCAACCTGCGGTTTTGGAGACCGCTGCTCTGCCAATTGAGCTACTGGCCTAATATC
>CAZFJS010000030.1:0-16217 GCA_964519605.1 uncultured Gammaproteobacteria bacterium | reverse complement strand
CGCCAGTCGATGATCATTTCCTTGAGCGTCTGCAGATCATAACTGCCGGTAAAGCGCAGGGTGTAACGCCGCTTACCCACCTCGGCAAATCCCCCGGTCACATCCTCGCTATCCGCCAGCTGCACCACTTTCGGCAGCTGCACCCCAAGACTCGCAGCCTTGTAAGGATCGAAGGTGATGCGAATCTCCTGCTCCCGGCCGCCACGCACTTCGGATAAAGCCACCCCGGACACCCGCTCGAAACGGGTCTGCACCACTTCTTCGATGAAATCCTGGTATGAGGCGATATCCCGCTTATTGCCGGGCAGGGCCTTGAGAATAAACCAGGCAATGGCGCGGCTATTGCTGCCGACGGTACTGATCACCGGCTCATCTGCGTCCGGCGGATAACGCGGCACACGATTAAGACGGTTCATCACCTCCAGCAGGGCGCGGCGCAGATCACTGCCCACCGCAAAGGTGAGGGTGATTCTCCCCTGCTCCCGCTGGGATTGCGACAACAGCCGGGTAGCGCCGGGCAGGCCCCGCAACGCATCCTCCTGGGGTTCAATAATCTCGGCCTCCACCTCCTCGGGGGCGGCCGAGCGCCAGTGGGTACTGATCGTAATAGCCGGTTCCTCGACTTCCGGCGTCAGCTGTACCGGCAGACGCGCCAGGCTAATGGCGCCGAACAACAGCACCAACAGCACGGCGACCACCACAGCCACCGGATTGGCCAGAGACAGGCGGGTCAGGAACATGCGCCCCTCCCCGGGGATGGAGTCCTGTCATACTCCCGGCGGGCTGCGCCTGTGGCACAGATCAAAGCAGGCCTCCTATTTTTTCTGCTGTTGCCATCGGGATGGCTGCGCCCCCCCGGGACTGCCGGCAATGTGGACCGCCTGCCCGGGGAACAGACGCTCGCCCCCACGCACAATCACACGATCACCGGCGACAATACCGCCCTTCACTTCGATCACAATCCCCTGGGCAATGCCGGTAGTGACCTTCACCGGCTGCGCCTTGCCCTCCGGCGTCACCCGGTAAACCGTAATACCGCTACGGCGCAGCACCAGGGCATCGCGTGGCACCACCACCACCTGACGGGGGGCTGCGGTCGGCACGGCCACCCGCAGCGTCGTACCTACAGACCAACTGTTGTGGTTGAAATCGATGCGCATATCTACCAGATGGGACTGATCTTCACCGGCGGTAACAAAGGTCCTCAGACGTCCCACGACTTCGGTCTGCCCCGCGCGCATCCGCAGCTTCATGCCCTTGTGCAAGAACGGGAGCGTCAGCAGCGGTACCATGGCGCGCGCCTCCAGGGAGCCAACATCCACCAGCCGCAGCACCTGATCACCACTGTCCGCCCACTCACCGGGGTGCAAAAAACGCTGCACCACGATGCCGGCAAAGGGCGCCCGCAGGATGCCGCGGTTGATACGATCCTGGAGCTGTTTCAGGCGTGCCTGAGAAGACGCAAGATCACCGGCGGAAACCCCGAGATCCGCCTCGGTCTGGTCCAGCAGCTTCTGGGCGGCGTTGTTACTTTTCGCCAGGCGCTTCAGCCGTCTGACATCTTTGCTGAGAAAAACCCGCCGTGCTCTGACACGCTGGATCGCCGCCCGGTATTCCGCCAGTTGCAGTTTGAGTGGCTGATTATCGATACGCGCCACCGTCGCACCCTGCCTAACCTGGTCGCCTACTTCAGCCACGGTCATCAGCCGGCCGGAAATTTCCGCCGCCAGGCGGGCATCATGGCGACTGATAGCAGTGCCGGCAACCCAGATAATGGGCGCCAGTTGGCGGGTCTCCGCCCGGGCAACGCTGACCTGCGCCACCGGCGGCCCGTTGGCCGCCTGGGCCGCTGTTGCCAGCAGGCACAAAAGCAGCAGAAAAAACCTGAAGGATTTCATGATCATCATGACATTAGAAAAAGTCAGCTTCCTGCAAACGAAAGGCCTGATCATAGCACGAAGCCCATGCGCACTCAGTGCAGTGCGGCAAGCAAGCGCTGCAGGCCCTGTAATCCCGGATAGCGCTCACAGACCGTCCGCAGATAATTCATGGTCCTGGGAATTTCCGGCAGATAAGCGGCTTTCCCATCGCGGTGATAAAGACGTGCAAAAATACCGACGGCCTTTAAGTGGCGCTGTATGCCCATATAGTCGAACCAGTACTGGAATTGTAACAAGGAAATATCCGGGATGATCGCCGCCGCCTGCGCCTGTGCATGATATTGCCGCACCCACTCACCCACCCGGGCTTCCGGCCAGGCGATATAACAGTCCCGCAGCAGGGAGACCAGATCATAAGTCACCGGCCCCACCACAGCATCCTGAAAATCCAGCACCCCGGGATTATCGCTTGTCATCGCCATCAGATTGCGGGAATGGAAATCCCGATGCACCCAGACCCGGGGCTGATCCAGCGCCGCCTGCGCCAGCGCCGCGAAGCTATCGGCGAGCACGCCTTCCCGAGCCACATCGGACGCCAGCCCCAGATGCCGTCCCAGGTACCAGTCACGGAACAGCTGCATTTCACTCATCAGCAAGGCACGATCATAGGGGGGTAAAACCAGGTCCTGTGAGCCCCCGCGCTGCAGGGCCAGCAAGCTTTGCAGGGCATCACCATAGAGGGCATCGGCGTTGTCCTCCGTCAATGCGGACAGATAGTGACAGGCCCCGAAATCGCTCAACAACAAAAAACCCTGCTCATAATCCGCCGCCAGCACCTTGGGCACATGGAGACCCCGCCGGGCGAAGGCCCCGGCCACCCTGACGAAGCGGCGGCAGTCCTCTTTATCGGGCGGCGCATCCATCACGATGCGGCTTAGCCCGTCACTATGAATGCGGAAATAACGGCGAAAGCTGGCATCCTCAGAGGCCGGCTCCAGATCCCCGCTATACCCGAGCAGCACCCCGGACAACCATCGCTGCAGTCTTTCCCGGCGTTCAGTCATGCTGCGGTTGCCTGTCCTTTCCGCGCCTCAGGCGATCATGAACATACTGACGCATATCGTCCGCCACCAGATAGAAACAGGGAATACCGATCAGAATCAACCCGGTGGCGAACAGCAGGCCAAAACCCAGACTCACCGCCATGGGTGCCAGAAAAGCGGTCTGCCCGGTGGAAAAAAATATCAGCGGCGAAATGCCCAGAAAGGTGGTGATACTGGTCAGCAGGATCGGACGCGTCCTGACCCGCCCGGCCTCGACCATGGCCTCCACTCGCGACCAACCCGCCGCGCGCAGATGCTTGGCGAAATCCACCAGAATCAGTGAATCATTGACCACGATACCGGCCAGCGCCAGAAAACCGATCAGGGAGAGGAACTGCAGATGATAACCCAACAGCATGTGGCCGAAGATCACACCGATCAGGCCGAAGGGAATGGCGAACATCACCACCAATGGATCCAGCAACGATTTGAACAGCGCCGCCAGGATGAAGAAGATGATGGCAATGGCAATGACCAGCGCCCGCAGCATATCCCGGATGGATTCACTAGCCCTTTTCTTCTCGCCCAGAAAAATCATGTGGTAGCCGGTCTTGTCCCCGAAGAGTTCCGGAAACTGCGCTTTGATCCGGGTAGAGACTTCAATGCCGGTCGTCACTGAGGAATCGACCTCCGCTGTCACCGTGGCCAGGCGCCGCAGATCCCGCCGCTTGATGAGATTAACACCCCGACTCACACTAATATCGGCGACATCGCCCAGCAGCACCATCCGCCCCGAGGGCAGCACGACTCGCAGGCCCGCCAGCCCGGCCGGCTGGCGGCGCAAGGCCTCCGGATAGATGACCCGCACCGGGATGCGCTGATTTCCCCGGGTGACATGCAGCACCTCCAGTCCCTGGAAACCCACCCTCACTGCCTCAGCGAGCTGGGACTGGCTCAGTCCCAGCTGCCGTCCCCGGTCATTGAGGCTATAGCGATATTCCAGCTTGCCGGGCTCCAGATCCTGGCGCACATCGTGAACCCCGGGCAGCTGCCGCAGAAAATGCACCAGGCGGACACCATAGCCATGCAGTCGCCGCACATCCTCACCCACGATGCCCACTTCCACATCGGCGCCGGCCGGCCCACCCTGAGGACGCAGAATGGACAACCGCCGGATACCGGCCACCGTCTGCAGGCGGGCGCGAATCTCGTTGATGATCGTCATGGTATCTTTTTCGCGCACCCCCTCCCGACTGAAATGCAGACTGACCAATGGCGTAATCCAGCGTTCGATGAAACCCTGCGGTTTGCGCCGGGCCAGATCGACGATCAGCTGGATATAACTGCTGTCGAACTTGATGGTGCTGAAATCCAGGAAGGTGACGCCGACGTTGGTCAGGATGCTGCCGAGATCGCGCTTGCCGATCTCGGCAATAACCTCCTGCTCAATGTGGGCCGCCAGTCGCCCCGAGTCCTCCAGGCTGTAGGTGTTGGGCGTTTCGATATTGATAAAAAACTGCCCGGTCTCCACATGACCGAATAGTTCGAAGGACATCCGGGTGGTGGCGAACAGTACACTGATCAGCAACAGCCCGACAATACCCAGGCTCATCAGATAACGGTTGCGCAGGCTCCACTTCATAAAGGCAACATAGCGCACCAGCAATGCCGACCAGTCAACCAGGCTGCGGCGACGACGACGCGCCACCCGCAGCAGTTCACAGGCATGGGAGGGCAGCACCCCGAAGGCCTCCAGCAGGGAACCCAGCAGGGCGAAGATCACCACGACAGGAATCACGGTGATAAAGGCCCCCATGGTACCGCCCACGGCAAACATGGGCAGAAAGGCGGCGATGGTCGTCGCGGTAGAGGCCACCACCGGCCAGAACACCTCCCGCACCCCCTGGCGGGCCGCCGCCGCGGCCTCCATACCGCCTTCCATATGACGATAGATATTTTCGGTGACGATAATGGCATCGTCGACGATCATGCCCAGCACAATCAGAAAGGCAAACAGCGAGACCATATTAATGGTGTAGGAAAAATAATGGAGCATGATGGTGGCAAACAGAAAGGATACCGGAATCCCCAGGGCAGTAATCAGGGCTACGCGAAAATTCAGAAACAGGTAAAGCGACAACAGCACCAGGCTTAAACCCACGAGTCCTGAAGATTTGACTGTTTCCAGCCGGGTTTTCACGTAGCGGGACAGATCGCTGTAGACCGCCGCATGCACGGTGGGCGGTAGTTCATGGGCCAGCCCGGCGACCACCGCCCGCACCCGGGCAGAGACGGCGATGGTGGACGAGGCCGCGGTCTTGGTCACCGTCATATTGATGGAGGGCTGGCCGTTGAAGCGCGCCAGGGTACGGGGCTTCTCCAGCCGCAGGCGCACATCGGCCACCTGCTGCAACAGCAGTTGACCGCCAGCGGCATTGCGCTTCAGCAGCAGGTGGGCGATCTTCTCCGGCTGCGGGGCAATACCGACACCACGCAACAGAATATCACCCTCCGCCGCTTCAATGGAGCCACCGGGCAGATCACGCAGATTGTCCCGCAATACCCGCATCACCAGAGACAGGGGAATACGCCGCGCCGCCAGCTTGTCCGGGTCCACCTCCACCCACAGTTCCCAGTCCCGCTCCCCGGCCACCCCGGCACCGGCCACCCCGGGTATCGCCAGCAGCCGGCGCTTGACTTGATCGGCGATCTCCAGCAGCCGGGCGGTGGCGATATCGCCATACAGGGCAACGCTGGTCACCGGGAAACGGGTCTGCAGACGGGTTACTTCCGGCCGCTCGGCTTCTTCCGGCAAGTCTGTGATCCGGTCGATCACTGTGCGCGCATTGAGGAGAAAATTATCGATATCCGCACCCTGCTTGAATTCGAACAGGATATTGGACAGGCCCTCGCTGCTGGTCGAGGTGATGGCCTCGATATCCGCCGTCCCCTCGAACTCCTCCTCGATGGGCAGCGTCACCTGGCGCTCGACCTCCCCCGGCGATGCCCCGGGATATTCCGTAGCAATCCTGACCTTGTCGAGTTCGATGACCGGGAACATCTCCCGCGGCATGGCATACCAGGACAGAATACCCACGATCACCACCAGCGCCAGCAGCAAATTGGTGATCAGCGGATTGCGAATGGAGAAATCGGTAATAGACATAGGACGTGGCGGCTTGCAGCCGCTCAGGATCCGGGATTCAGGGGCTGATATTGCACGGCGGCACCATCACTGAGCAGGGCAACATCCCGCGCCACGATGAGCTCACCACCGCTGAGCCCGGCCGTCACCACCTGCCGATCAGCCTGACGACGCCCCAGAGTCACTGTCACCCGCCGGACGCGATCGCCGTCCACCACGAAGACGGAAACCCTGCCCTCATCGCGCAGCTCGGCCGACACCGGAATCACCACTGCATCCCTGATCACCTGCAGCGGCAACTCCGCTCGCCCCAGCTGCCCCGGCAATAGGTGCTCACCCGCCAGGCTAACCCGCACCTGGTGGGTAAAGGTCGCCGGATCCGGATCGCTCTGAATGGCAACGATGCGGCCCTGCTGTGCTACGCCGTTGATCCGTACCGCCACCTGCTGCCCCAGTTTCAGGGCATAGGCGGTCTGGCTGTCCACCTCGCAATACAGCTCCAGCCTGTCAATCGATACCAGCTCCAGGGCTGCCTGGCTGGGTGACACATAATCCCCTACCTGAACAGCAACAGCATTGACCACCCCGGCGAAGGGCGCCACCAGGCGGGCCCGCGCCAGATTGCGCTGGGCACGCCGCAGGCTCACCTGGCGCAGCTGCAAACGCGCCGCAGCGGTGACCACACTGTAACGCAGCTTTTCCTCATCAGCCTGCAGCTGCAGCAGCCGCTGGCGGGTCTCATCGTACTTGGATCGGGAGGCCAGAGACTTTTTTCCCAGCCGCTGCATGCGCGCGACTTCCTGCTGTTGCAGCTTTCTGTTGTCCTGCAGGTAGGCTAACAACTGACGGTCCCGCTCAATCGCCGCCTGTTCCTCCTGCAAGCCTGCCCGCGCCTCGGTAACGGCATCGATATAGTCGCCATCCTCCAGTTGTAACAACAATTCACCCTTGGTCACCTGTTTGCCGGCCTTCACAAAACGGCCCAGTAACTGGCCCGCCAGTTCGAAGTGCAAGTTGGCCTTGCGGGCCGGGCGCAGATAACCCGTCACGCTGATCTGCGGCGCCATATCTTCGGTCTGCACCTGGATAACGGCCACCCGCAATGGAGGAATCTGCTGGAGTGGAAGTTGTTTGACAGGTTTGGTGAAGATCAGAAAAAATGCAATCGAAACAACTACCAACAGCAGAATCAAGCTATACTTGTAAGAAGAAGGTTTAACGGGCACCGGCACTCGCCTGCGATGTGCAACAAGTGCACCATTCTATACAAACAACAACCATCATACCAATGACAGAAAGCCATCCGTGAACCCGCATCACTCTGTGCGCCGCTTCATCATGCTGGCGGTCCTGCTAAGCTGCACGCTGCCGGAAGCGCTCTATGCAGCACAGGCTGCGCCCTCCAAATGGGCCCTGTGCAGGCAACCTTATCCGGCCCCGCTATTCCCTCACGAAACCCGCGGCAATATTGAATTCACCGCAGACCAGAGCGAGGTACAACAGCAGGAAATCTATAAAATGCGTGGCAAGGTCACGGTCCTGCGTGACCATCAACGCCTGCAGGCAGACCGGCTCACCTATTATCGCACCACGGGCCAGGCCGAGGCAGAAGGTCACATCCATTACGAACAGGATAATTTATTGCTGGACGGTAAAGCGGCCCATATGCAACTGGAACAGGACACCGGCACGGTCACTGCGGCCCGCTTCCGCTTGCCACAGGAACATGGCCGTGGCAAATCCCGAAAAATCGAGCTGGAAGGCAAAAATCTCACCATATTGCACCAGGCCAACTACACCACCTGTGACCCCGGCAACAAAGACTGGCTGCTGCGCTCCAGCCGGGTCGTCCTCAATCATGAAACCCAGGTCGGCACCGCCCGCAACGCGGTACTGTCATTCAAACAAGTACCCTTTCTTTACCTGCCCTATATCAGCTTCCCGCTCAATGACGAACGAAAGTCCGGTTTTTTAACACCTTCCTTCGGTAGCTCCAACAAGTCTGGCACGGAGCTCGTGGCACCCTACTACCTCAACATCGCCCCCAACTACGATGCCACCATCACGCCGAACTATCTCTCTCTGCGAGGCCTGCTGATGGCGGGGGAATTCCGCTATCTCACCCCGCGCAACCATGGCTTGCTGAGCCTGGACTATATCCCCAGGGACAACGAGTTCGGTAACAAGGACCGTGGCGCCCTAAGCTACCGTCACGACGGCCACCCCTTTGCGCGCATCCGCACTGCAGTGGATTACAATCTGGTCTCGGACAAGGATTATCTGAATGACTTTGGCACAAACCTCAGCATCACCAGCGTCAGCCACCTCCCCCAGCAGGGCTCTATCAGTTATCAGGGAGACAGCTGGACTTCCTCAGTCCAGGTTCAGGGTTTTCAGACGGTAGACGCCAGCATCCCCGATAGTGCCCGACCCTACCAGCTGCTGCCGGCAATCAAGTTTGCCTCTGCCGGCCAGGAACAGCCGAACCGCATCAACCTGGATATCAAGGGTGAGCTGATCAACTTCACCCGCAACAGCCGGGTCAGCGGCAAACGCTTTGATCTTCAACCCGTCATCAGTCTGCCGCTAAGCAACCAGTCGGGCTTTGTCACCCCCGCAATCAAACTGGAACAGACCAGTTATTCCCTCGGCGATCAGGCCAACGGCCTGGACAATCGCCCGCACCGCACGATTCCAATCTTCAGCATCGACAGCGGCCTGTTTCTGGAACGCGACTACCACTGGGGAGAACAAACTTACCTGCATACCCTGGAGCCGCGTATTTTCTATCTCTATGCACCGGTACGTGATCAGGCGGACATACCCCTGTTCGACACCGGCATCCCGGACTTCAATTACGACCAACTGTTTCGTGATAACCGTTTCAGCAACAACGACCGGGTTAGTGACGCCAACCAGGTGACGCTGGCACTCACTACCCGGCTGCTGGAAAACGGCGGCGAGGAACGCTTTAATGCCCGGATCGGCCAGATTTTCTATTTCGACGACCGCCAGGTGACGCTCAGTGGCCCACCGGAAACCCGTTCAAACTCGGCGATCGTCGCCGAAACCCGCACCTTGATCACCCGCAGCCTCAGCAGTACTGCGGACCTGCGCTGGGACACCGAGGAAAATCAGGTGGACAAAGGCAACATCCAGTTGCGCTATCATCCGGGCTACCGGCGGATATTCAACATCTCCTACCGTTACCGCAATGCCAGCCTGCGGCAGACGGACGCCTCCCTGCTCTGGCCCCTGCGGCGAAACTGGCATATCATCGGCCGCTGGAACCGATCCTTGCTGGATGGCAAAAATCTGGAAACTTTAGCCGGTTTTGAGTATCAAAGCTGTTGCTGGAGCTTTACTTTTCTGACCCGGCATTATCTGAAAAGTGATGACAAATACAACACTGCCTTTCTTTTTCAGATCGAACTCAAAGGCCTGACCCGGCTCGGCAAGGACATCGATACACTGCTGGAAAATGGTATTCTCGGTTATGAAGATTGAACCGGAAAACCCCTGATATACTGACAACCATGAAACGACACACATTCTCTCCGGCCGTGCTGCTGGGCACGGCACTCCTGCTGTGGGCGACCACCAGTGTACTGGCGGCAAATAACAAAGACGATACGACCGCAATCGACCGGATTGTGGCCGTGGTCAATGATGATGTCATCACCGCCACTGAATTACGGGCGCGCATCGATGATCTGAAAAAACAGTTGCGCCGTCAGGACACCACCCTGCCACCACCCGATGTGCTGCGCAAAAAGGTACTGGAACGCTTCGTGCTCGACCGTATCCAGCTGCAACTGGCGGCGGCTAATGGCATCCGGGTCAGCGACGAAATGCTCAACAAGACCATCAGCGCCATCGCCACCCAGAACAAGCTGAGCCTGAGCGGCTTCCGCGAGGTGCTCCAACAGGATGGCTACAACTTCGCCCACTTCCGCGAAAATATGCGCGAGGAGATCACCATGCGGCGCCTGCGCCAGCGCCAGGTGGCCAGCAGAATCACCATTAGCCCGCAGGAAATCGACAATTTCCTTATCAACCAGCGCGCCCAGGGCCACGCGGATGATGAATACCACCTTGGGCATATTCTCATCGCCCTGCCGGAGTCCGCCTCGCCAACGCAGATCAGGAAAAAACAGGCACAGGCGCAGGCCGTGCTCAAAAAACTGCGCCAGGGCGAGGATTTCACGGCCACTGCGGCTGCCGTCTCCGACGGCCGGCAGGCGCTGCAGGGCGGTGACCTGGGCTGGCGCAAGGCAGGTGAACTGCCCACCATCTTTGCCGATGCCGTTCAGGCTATGAAAACCGGCGCTCTCAGCGCCATCATCCGCAGCCCCAGTGGCTTCCATATCATCAAACTACTGGGCCACCGCAGCACGAAACACCATGTCATCAAACAGACTCGGGCCCGTCATATATTGATCCGCACCAATGCCCTCGTCAGCAAAGCAGACGCTAAAAAGAAGCTGCTGAAACTCCGGGAACGTGCCCTCAAAGGCGAGGATTTTGCCAAACTGGCGGCCAGCAACTCCGCGGACAAAGCCTCCGCCGCCAACGGCGGCGACCTGGGCTGGGCAGGTCCCGGAAAAATGGTGCCGGCCTTCGAATCGGCCATGAACAAACTCGCCCCCGGAGAAATCAGCCAACCCGTCAAAACACCCTTCGGCTGGCACCTGATTAAGGTACTGGGTCGCCGGGTAGTCGACGATACCGACAAGTTCAAACGCGAGCAGGCGCGCAAATTTATCTACCAGCGCAAGCTGGACGAGGCCGAAGCGGAGTGGCTGCGCAAACTGCGGGGCGAGTCCTACGTGGAGTACCGTCTGTAATGACCACAAAAGGCATCGCAAGCTGCAAACTATGAAGCAGCCACTACAACGCATTGCACTCACGCCGGGCGAACCGGCAGGCATCGGTCCCGATCTCTGCATCCAGTGCGCCCAACAGGCCCACCCCGTGGAACTGGTGGCCATCGCCGACCCGCAACTGCTGGAAAGCCGCGCCCGGTTATTGGGCCTGCCCCTGCAACTGAGCCCGGTGGACCTGGCCGCACCACCACAGCCCCAGTGCCCCGGGACCCTGAAAATCCAGCCACACACCATGGCCCGGCCGGCATTGCCCGGCCGCCTCGACAGCGCGAATGTAGACTATGTGCTGACAACGCTGCGTACCGCGGCCGCGGCCTGCCAACGAGGGGATTATGCCGCCCTGGTCACCGGACCGGTC
Organism: uncultured Gammaproteobacteria bacterium; assembly: GCA_964519605.1. GTDB lineage: Bacteria > Pseudomonadota > Gammaproteobacteria > SZUA-140 > SZUA-140 > CAZFJS01. The sequence continues at coordinate 4,905 of CAZFJS010000030.1, read as the reverse complement.
AACAAGGAAGTGATCAACCGGGCCGGCCACCCCTTCACCGGCCACACGGAATTCCTGGCCCAGCTCACCGGCACGTCGCAGGTGGTGATGATGCTGGCCACCCCTGGCCTGCGGGTCGCCCTGGTCACGACCCACCTGCCCCTGCGGGAGATCTTCTCAACCATCACCCCGGCCTGGCTGGAGCAGACGCTACGCATCACCTGGCAGGGCTTGCACCAGCTGTTCTGTCTACCCGATCCTCGCCTGCTGGTCTGCGGCCTGAATCCCCATGCCGGAGAAGGCGGCCACATGGGCCGGGAAGAAATCGACATCATTGAACCCGTGCTGGAACGGTTGCGCCAGGAAGGCATGAAACTCTATGGCCCCCTGCCCGCTGACACCATCTTCATCGACAAATACCTCCAGGTTACCGATGCCGTGGTGGCCATGTACCATGACCAGGGCCTGCCGGTACTAAAACACATGGGCTTCGGCAAGGCGATTAACATCACCCTGGGACTGCCGTTCATCCGCACCTCGGTAGATCACGGCACCGCCCTGGATCTGGCCGGTAGTGGCCGCGCCGATACCGGCAGCCTGGAAGCCGCGCTGCAGACCGCCGTGGCGATGTCTGCACGGCCCCGGCAGGCCGCATGAAGAGGCCCCTGTCTCCGCCGCCACAGGGTGCAGGCTCATGAGCCCGCCCACGCCCCGCAAACGTTTCGGTCAGCACTTTCTCCATGACCGCACGGTGATTTCCCATATCATGGCCGCGCTGGCGCCCAGCCGGGAAGATCATCTGGTGGAAATCGGGCCGGGACAGGGGGCGCTCACAATCCCCCTGCTGGAACACTGCACACAGCTGGATGTGGTCGAACTGGATCGCGATTTGATCCCTGCCCTCCAGGGCCTGGCAACGACTTCTGCCGCCCTGAAGGTTCACCAGGCCGATGCCCTGCGCTTCGACTTCAACAAGCTGGTGACGGGCGATGACCGGCCGCTGCGTGTCGTTGGCAACCTGCCCTACAATATTTCCACCCCGCTGCTCTTCCACCTGCTGCAATATGCCCCGCTGATCCACGACATGCACTTCATGCTGCAGAAAGAAGTAGTGGAACGCATGGTGGCACCGCCCGGCAGCCGCACCTACGGCAGGCTGAGCATCATGCTCCAGTACCGCTGCCAGCTCACGGACCTGTTCCACATTCCCCCAACGGCCTTCTCACCGCCACCACAGGTGGAATCCGCCGTGGTACGCCTGAAGCCTTTTCGCACACTGCCACTGACTGCCGTTGACGAAGCACTGTTCAGCCGCGTGGTCACCCAGGCCTTCAGCTACCGCCGTAAAACCCTGCGTAATGCCCTTAAGGGGCTGGTTTCCCCGGACTTGCTCAGCACCGCCGGCATCGATCCCGGCCTGCGCCCGGAAATGGTGTCGGTAGCAAACTTCGTCCGCCTGAGCAATCTCGTCGCGCAATCAGCCTGAGGCGCTCTTCACCCAGATCTCTGGCCTACCCACGCCCCAGCCCTGAGCATAGTCAGCACCCAGTTCTTTCAGGAATTTCAGGATCTCTCTGTTCTCAACAAATTCCGCAATCACCTTGACACCCAGATCGTGCCCCATACGAATCATCGAATGTACCAGAATACGATCGATCCCATCCTCAACGATATTTCGGGTAAATTGGCCGTCAATTTTCAGGTAATCCACCTGCATATCCCTCAGGTATGCAAATGAAGAAAGGCCAGAGCCAAAGTCATCCAGTGAAAACCTGCATCCCAGATTACGCAGTGACCCGATCAATCCCTGACAGTTCTGCAGATGGCGGATCGCCGCACTCTCGGTAATTTCAAAGATGACTCGCTGCGGCGCTACCTCATACTCATTGATCTTCATAAAGAGGTATTCCAACATCCCCTCGTCCCCCAAGGACTCGCCAGACAGGTTGATGGCATAGATTCCATCGCCATCTTCTTCCGCTATCCGGGCAAAGGCCCGGTCGACGACCCAACGGTCGATATCACTCATCATCTGATAGCGCTCTGCTGCGGGTAGAAAGGCCCCCGGGGGCACCATTTCCGCCCCATCCTGCAGGGAAATCAGCACTTCGTAATGCATCACCTCAGCCCCCCCAGCTAAAACCGGCACGATGGCCTGGCGGCGGAGGATAAACTGATCTTCGGCAAGCGCCTGGTGGAGTCTTGGCACCCAGGACATCTCCCGGTGTCGGGCATGGATCTCATCATCATGCTCAATATGGATACAGACCCGGCTCCTGCCCCGGTTCTTGGCCTCGAAACAGGCCATATCCGCATTCTTCATGACCTCTTCAAGGGAACCCGCAGCACGATTCATCGGCGCGATGCCGATGCTTGCGCCCAATTTGAAGGTCTGCCCTTCCCAGAGAAAATTAAAGGCTTTGATGTTTTCTACAACACTACTGGCAATCCTGCGGGCCGCATCCATAGGACAAGCCAGAAGAAGTAGGGCAAACTCATCGCCACCGAGACGCGCCAGGTACTCTTCCTGGCGCCTTTCATGAGCTGCTGTGTTCTCCTCCCCGTCATATAAACGCCCGAGCACATCCGAACTCCTGATGCGATTGCGTATCAGAACCGTGATTTGTTTCAGGAGTTCGTCCCCGGCATGATGCCCACAGGTATCATTGATGATCTTAAACCGGTCCAGGTCAATATAGACCAAGGCATGCTCTGCCGCATCTGACTCGCATGACTGCCAAACGTCTTTGAGCACCGCCTCGAAGGCCGACCGATTGATCAGCCCCGTCAACGAATCATGGCAAGCCTGGTACTGGATACGTCGCAGCATATCCCGCTGCTCACTGACATTACGGAAAACCATAATGGCCCCGACCATTTTGCCATTAGATATTCGTATCGGTGCCGCTGAGTCCTCAATGGGTATTCTCACCCCATCAGCCCGTCGCAGCTCCATGTTCCCAGACAGATAAACCACTTCTCCGGATTCCAGGCAGGTCTCAATGGGATTCTCAATGGGCGCCCCTGTATCCTCATCATACAGGTTCACCATCTTCACAATCGGCTGTCCCCGACTCTCCTCCAGACTGATACCCAACAATTGAGAGGCGACAGGGTTGAGATCCGTCACGCGTCCCGATACATCAGTCACGACCACTCCATCACCAATCGATTTCAGAGTGGTCTGCGCAAGTTCACGATCCAGGATGGCCTCGGCATGTGCCACCTCCGCGGCCTGTCGTTCCCGCATCATTCGCCAGTAAAAATAAACCAGCAGCCAATTGACAAACAACACCCCGGGCAACAGGATCAGCATGGCACGGTGTTCCATACGGGTTTGATCTTTCAGTTGATCATTACGTGCGCGCTCCATCTCAGAGATCTGCTGATGAAGCTTCTCAAGTAACAGGGGTACCCGGTGTTTTAGCGCGCTCATATCCTCACGTAACACCACCAGTTCCTGCGTGTTGTTCACCAGATTCAGGAAATCCATTCGGTAGGTATCGGCCAAAGGTAATATGAACCTCCTGAAACGCTTCGGCGATGCCTCCAGAAGTCTGACAAAACGCCGAGACTCCTCCTTGTACTGATCGATATACTTTTTTTGCTGCCTCTGGATGAAATCCTTCTCATGGCGCCGCAACATCAGGAGCGCGCGTGCCAACTTCAGGGAGAGCAGATTGTCCAGTTGAGCGGCATTCTTTTTCAAGGCCCCCTCGATGGCATGAGCAGCCACTCGCATTGCGCCATGCAGCCCCTCATCATCTGAACGTCCTCGCGCTAACAAGTGCTTCTCGACGGCACCAAATAGCTTCTCATCCTCGATGATCAGCCGAGTCAGCGCATTGAGGTTCATATTGAGATCCTGATTCAGTTTATGAGGCCGGATCTCGCCGAGTCTGTGGATAATGCGGTCTATTCCAAAACGATGGGCCTCTACCAGTATAGGATCAGGCGTCGCCAGAAAATCCTGCTCCACTAACTGCAACCGCAGGAGATCGCCATCCAGTGCATCGAGCAGATGAATTTTGGTCGCTGCCTCTTCCTGAATAACTGCCTGCATACGGTAGAGTCCTGTTATTCGATAGAAAGCGTAATACAGACCCAGAATAATCATGGTCATGAAAATTCCGACAATGACGATCCGTGTCCTTGACGTTTTTTCTAAAGCCAATGACATCAGGTTTACCCGCAGCGAGTTGCCTGTATCCCGGTCATCTGAAATCCATTCATATGCGCACAAGACACGCCCTGTAGACAGCAAAAAATGCTGAAGACAGTACTCGGGTTCCGGGTTTTAGTAGTACAGGATATTTTGATGCGCTGACAGCGCATCATTAAGACAGGGTCGCTCACCTGCATGCCAAGGCCCCACCAGATAAACCAGCCCAACCAGGAGTCTGGACACAAGCTTGGCGGGTACAAGGCAAAAATAACAGCATGCCCTGTTGTTTCTTGCTCATAGCGATCGCTCCTCAATTCGTTGAATATTTACTAATTCCCTATTCCTCCTTGAGCTATCGCAGTTCTTCCTTCAGAAAATGCAGTTCATGCAGATCTGCTCACAATCCAGCAGACCCCAGATCTGGAGTGCTACCATTTGTTGCTTCATGTCTCAGCGCTATCTGGAAAATCAACAGGCTGGAGCCGATCAGCCAACCTTTCAATGTAAATCCTGACAACAATGTTCTTACTCCACAGCCTCGCCATGTCCAATGGTTATCCGCTTGATTTAGCAAAATCTTTAGGCTGAATTGTTTCCCACAACCCAGCTTCAGGACATCGGTAGGTTGGCAATCGAAAAGCTTACACCTGAGACCTGTCTGTCATTTGGAAATAGCATAGTAATCTGCTGCTGGATTGTTATAATACCGACACCATTCCAAGCGCTGGCATAAAATACCTCTTCAGCTCACCGCCTGTTCC
>CAZFJS010000029.1:12990-16217 GCA_964519605.1 uncultured Gammaproteobacteria bacterium | reverse complement strand
AAAACAGCACCCATATCGCCACCACCGCACAGTGCGACTCCTGCCACACCACCCGTGGCTGGACCCCGGCCAGCTTCGACCACAGCAAGGTCACCGGCTCCTGCACCAGCTGCCACGATGGCCGTACCGCTACCGGCAAAAACAGCACCCATATCGCCACCACCGCACAGTGCGACTCCTGCCACACCACCCGCGCATGGACCCCGGCCAACTTCGACCACAGCAAGGTCACCGGCTCCTGTTCCAATTGCCATGATGGCCGCACCGCTACCGGCAAGAACAGTGGACACTTCATCACTAGCAAGGAATGCAATACCTGTCATTACACCACCAACTGGACAACGCTGCGTTTCCGTCATAGGACTGCCAACTATCCCGGCGATCACCGTGGAAGATTCAGCTGCACCCGCTGCCATACCAGCAACCGGGAAACCATCCCCTGGCGTTTTAGCGCCTATAAACCAGCCTGCGCCGCCTGCCATGCGAATGACTACAAACCCGGCGAACACCGGAATGCCTCGGTGAGCAGCCTGCGTAACTGTTCCGGCAGCTGTCATAAGCCGGGCCCCGAGCACCGCGTCAGCGATAGAAGTTGGGATTAAATAGAAAAGGCCGTATGAAAATGAAGAAACGTTTGTTGCAGATATTATTGATCAGTGTGTGGGGCTTGTCATTCATGACTGCCCCACGGGCCCAACCCATTAAGAATGTCATTCTGGACAATGCCGCTGTCTATAGCGAAAACGGTTGCGCCAACATCCGGGTCAACTTCAATTTCCCGATACGCTATAAGCAACACTTCCCGCAGAGCGGTGGGGATGACCTGCACATTCAGCTGACGCCGATGATCAACGGCGCCGAAGATGAAAACCTGGTACATATCCGGGAAGCGGTCAGAACCCGGGATGAAGACCTGCTACCGCTGATCAATATCATCTATGACGGTGAAACGGCCACTGGCCCCTATCTGGTGCTGCATTTCAGCCAGGTAGTGAAATTCGCGGTCCACCAGGGCAAGGATTTCCGCAGTATTATCATCAGCGTATTCAGCTCCGATACGGAACATGCCTCCGGACGCTGCCTGCCCGATAAGACAGCGCACTGACATGAATCCGGTAACAAGTATTTCCCCGGACAACCGGGAGAGTGGAAAATTATGCCAGCGGTTCACAGTTGGCGCGCTGATATTCAGTATGGGCATACTGAATCTGGCTGATGCTGAGGCCATGCCTGCAAACGAGCTGACTTTCCTCAACTCGTCTGCAATGGCCCGCACGATCAACGTAGCAAACAATCCCTATGCCATCCAGCTCAAACTGTCGAAGCAGCGCCCTAACCGCACCCGTCTACCACAGATAGATCTGTTCAAACATTACCGGCTCTATGTCACCACCATTAACATCAATCAGCAACGCTGGTATCAGCTGCGCCTGGGCTTCTTTCCCAACCTGGCGCTGGCGCGTAGCGCAAACCGGGAACTACAGGACAGTTTTCCAGGCAGCTGGATCGTAAAAATCCCTGTACAGGAAAGAAAGCGCTCGGCCAAACTGGCCCTTGCCCCCACTCACTTAAGCCCCACCATCGAGGCAGGCGTACTCATACCGCTCAGTCATAAAGAACTGGCGCAGATGATGGAAGAGGCACGCAGAGCCATGGCTGAAGGCCGGCTCTCTCATGCCATTGCCTTATATACCAAGATTCTGCGTTATCCCAAACACCCTTATCGCCAGGATGCACTGGAATACCTCGGTGTCGCCCGCGAACGCCGCGGCCAGCTGGCACATGCCAAGGCGATTTATGAAAAATATCTCCGACTCTATCCCCAGGGGGAAGATGCTAAACGGATAAAACAGCGGCTGGAAGCGATTATCACCGCCAGGGATGTCCCCAGAAAAAAAACGGGCCGTAAGAAACGGAAAATACCGGCCAGCTGGATGGTATATGGGGGGTTTTCTCAGTTCTACCGCCGCGACATCAGTTTTGTAGACCATGCCGGGGAATCCGTCGACCAGTCATCATTGATCAATGACCTGGATATCACCGGCAGATACCGGGATGGGCGCTATGATATCCGCACCCGTTTCAGTGGCGGCTACGATTACGATTTTCTTGACCGCGGCGCAAATGACAGCCGCATCACTTCCCTGTACATCGACGGCATCGACAAGGAACGCAATATCTCCGGCCGCCTTGGCCGCCAGACCCTGAGCACCGGCGGCGTACTGGGTCGCTTCGACGGTCTACGCCTCAGCTATCAGCTCGATCAGCAGACAAAAATCAATTTCGTCAGCGGTTTTCCGGTGGAAAGCCTGACGGATACCCATATCGATACCGACCGCTATTTTTACGGAATCAATGCTGACCTGGGCACCTATCTCGAAGTCTGGGATTTCAATAGCTTCTATATCAAACAAATGGTCGATGGCATTATCGACCGGGAGGCACTCGGTGGCGAAGCCCGTTATTTTGAGAACGAGCGTTCCCTGCTGGCAAGCATCGATTATGATATCGACTATGCCCGGCTCAATCTCCTGCAGCTACTCGGCAACATGACGCTGCCTGCCAGCAAAACCACCTTCAACATGCTGCTGGAATACCGTCTGTCCCCCATCCTGACCACCAGCAATGCCCTGATTGGACAAAACAGCAATCATGTCAATGATCTGAAGAAAATCTTCAACAGCAACACGATCCAGAATCTTGCCGATGATCGCACTGCGGGTTATACCACCTTCTCACTAGGCGCCACCCAGCCCATCAACCCACTGTTCCAGCTCAGCGGTGAAGTGACGGCATCCAAGCTGGAAGACACACCGGGATCAGGCGGCGTTGATCCCGCCGATGGCACCGGCTATGAATTCTTCTACGACCTGCAGCTGATTGGCAACAATCTTTTCGACAAAAACGACCTGAGCATTCTTGGCTTGCGCTATTCAGATACTGACAACGCCAGCACCACCACCCTGTCGGTGGATTCCCGCTTCCCGATCACGCCCTTATTCCGGGTTAATCCACGCGTACTGCTGGATTACCGCAGTCTGCGGCCCAATGGTGACCAGTGGACCCTGTCACCCTCAGTGCGGCTGGACTACGAATGGCGGCGCAGTCGCCATCTGGAACTGGATGCCGGTGCCGAATGGTCAACCAGAAACCTGAGCAACAGCAATGAAGACAGCTCCGCCTATTTCATCAATGCCGGCTACCGTATCGATTTCTGAGTGCGGAAG
>CAZFJS010000029.1:11775-12890 GCA_964519605.1 uncultured Gammaproteobacteria bacterium | reverse complement strand
CCCGCTGTCAAGCAGTGAAGCCGGGCTAAGATAACGGATATCGCAGGAAATTTCGTCTTTCGCCCCCTTTTGGAGGATAATCAAGATCTCAATGCAGCAGTCCACCACACGATCCCCATGACTTTCAAGCGGCAGCGTCCCGAAAACAGCCCCCGCCTTCAGGAAGACGAAGCCACCACCCTGCTGCACCAGGCGCACAGCCTGCAGCAGGATGGCAAGCTACAAGCGGCCGAGCAAGACTGGCGCCGGATCATCGATGGCCCCTCCCCTGATCCACAGCGCTGCAGTCAGGCCCTGAACCTGCTGTGCCAACTGTACAGGCAGCGTGGCGAGTATGCGCAAATCGTCGCCTGCTGCCAGAGCCTGCTGAAAAAACTGCCGGAACACATTGAGGCCCACTATTTTCTCGGCGCCGCCCATCAACACCTGGGCGATGACAAGGCAGCTCTACAGCAGTACTGCCGAGTATTGACGCTGGATCCAGAGCATGCCGCCGCTCACCTGAACAGCGGTATCCTGCTGCAACGGCAACAACAATACGAACAGGCTATCCGCCACTTCAATCGTGTCATCGAGCTGAAACCGGAACGAGCACAGGGCTATATCCAGCTGGGCATCGCAGCCCAGCATCTCGGCCGTATGCAGACTGCCAGCCAGGCCTTGCAACATGCCGTCGAACTCGAGCCTGAACATGCCGATGCCCATTTCAACCTCGGGGCCCTAAAACAGAAACAAGGGGATCTCACCGCCGCCACGGCCTGCTACCGGCGCGCGCTGAACCTGAACCCGGACAATGCCAATGCCTGTTATCAACTGGCGGATATCTGCGAAATGACCAACCACCTGCCGGAAGCAGAACGCTACCTGCAACAGGCCCTGCAGCGGGCACCGGACCACCTGCTGTCCAGACGGCTGGCCGCCACCCTGTTGCGCCGCCAGGGCAAGATCAAGGAGGCCATCACCCAGCTGGAAACCATCACTATCCCGCCGAACGATCAACTGCTGGCCCAGAGCATTCACTTCGAACTGGGTCGGCTCTACGACCGGGCAGAGGATAGCTCACGCGCCTTCGCGCACTTTCAACAAGGCAATCAGCTGCTCTCTCAGTGCTCGGC
>CAZFJS010000029.1:0-11675 GCA_964519605.1 uncultured Gammaproteobacteria bacterium | reverse complement strand
CACGCGCCTTCGCGCACTTTCAACAAGGCAATCAGCTGCTCTCTCAGTGCTCGGCGGCCGCCCTTGCGGATAAACACGCCTATCTGCAGCGGGTCCGTCACCTTCGCCAAACTTTCACCCCGCAATGGCTGAACACCTGGCCAGCACCTGCCATCCCGGTGGACCGCGCCCCCATTGAGCCCATTTTCCTCATCGGCTTTCCCCGCTCCGGCACCACCCTGCTGGATCAGATCCTGGACAGCCATCCTGCCCTGCAGGTCATTGAGGAACAAGCCCTGATCGAAAACATCTACCGCAACCTGGCGCAGACGGCTGCAGGCTATCCCGCCGCCCTGGCCACCCTGGATACCGACCAGATCCGCAAACTGCGGCAACAATATTTCGACCATGCAGCCCGCTACCTGGAAGCCGGTGCGGGCACCCACTTCATCGACAAACTGCCGCTCAATACGGCCGATATCGGCCTGATCGCACGCCTCTTCCCGGAGGCGCGGATTATCCTGGCCCTGCGCCATCCCTGTGATGTCTGTCTGAGTTGTTTCATGCAGGCCTTTGCACCCAATGACGCCATGGCCAATTTCTATACGATAGAGGACACCGCCAGGCTCTATGCCGAGGTGATGGGTTTATGGCAACATTATGAAAGCCTGCTGCCACTGAATTATCATCGGGTCAAATACGAAGATATCGTCGCTGACTTCGCCGGTGAAACCCGCCGACTACTGAATTTTCTCGGCCTTGACTGGGACGCCCGGGTACTGGAGTACAACCGGCACGCCCGGGCACGCAAGCATATCAACACCCCCAGTTATAATCAGGTCACCGAAGAAATCTACACCCGCGCCCGTTATCGCTGGCAGCGCTATGATGAACAGCTCCGGCCGGTGATGCCCATGCTCGCCCCTTTTATCGATTATTTTGGCTATTAGCAGGCTGCAAACACTGATCGCTGCGCTGCACTGACGGACAGCGGGAACGATCAGATGCCACAGGAACGTCTTAATCTGTATAATTTACGGCTGGCCTTTTTGGCTCAGCGCCCGCATTCCCGACAGCCGCTTCAAAATGGTCCTTGATTCCGCAGTTGACTGCTGAGAGAACATATTTAACGTGTTGATGTCTAATAAAGCTCAGGGATGCAACAGGCTTACCCTCCGGGTGAGCTGCAATGACCTGCATCACCTTGTCTGTTGTGTCTGGCGGCCTTGCGAATGCTCACACTAAGCGCGCTATTTCTCCCCGTTTTATCTTGCCTGCCACACCCACTCCGGCATGCTCCAGACCACCGTTCAACTGCAAAACCCAGGATCATGGCCCAGATACTTTTATATATGCTGTTAAGCAGCCTGGCAGCGTTCAGCAACAATGTCAGGGCACAGGATGATGTTGCCGCCGGGCTGCAGAACCTGCAGCAATCCGTGCGCGAACTGCGCCAGAAAACGCTGCTATTCGACCGTGACCTGGCCATTCTGGATGAAGCCATCAATTACCCCGCAGCCACCCGAGTCACGATCTTCATCAGCCTGCGGCTACGCCAAGACTTCGCCCTCCAGTCTGTCAAGCTGTCGCTGGACGGCACTGCGGTTAGCACCCGGCAGTTCCACCGGGCAGACATTCAGGCCCTGCAACGCGGCGCTGTCCAGCGCCTGTACACCGGCAATATCGATATCGGCAGACATCGACTCACAGCCCTCATCAGCGGTCTGTTGCCGGACAGCAAGGCCTTCAGTAAACCGGTGACGCTGAATTTCACCAAAAGCAGCACGGCGGCAATCATTCGCCTCGACCTGCTGACGCAGGAAAAAATTCGTGCGCCAGGCCTGAACCTCAAGATGCAGCAATAAGTGCCGACCACCCTGATGTCTAACTACACGCCATATCGCCGCATTATTTTTACAAGCATCCTGCTATTCACTGCCTGTCTGTCAGGACGCAGTGCCGGCGCAGTGACTGTGCCTGTAGGTCAGCATCCCCAGCGCAATCCCTTTTATGGCGAAGTGCTTTACTATAGTTTCCAGCAGAATTATTTCACTGCCTTGTCACGACTCATGGCAGCCAGGCAACAGGGACTGCTGAACGATCAGGCCGATGCCGTGGAATTACTGAGCCGCTGGCTGCACCTCACCAGTGACGCCACCGACAAAGCAGGACCACGCTTTTCACGCCTGCTAAAGAAACAACTGTCCCCCGGTGTCCGAGATGAAATCTGGTTCGACCTGGGCAGAGCCTTCTTTCTCCGTGGTGACTACCCGGCAGCAGAAGCGGCGCTGCGACACAGCCACGAAGCGCTGACAGGCACACGCCGCAAGGCCTATCCTCCGCTGCTTGCCCAGATCCTGATGGCCCAAAATGAATATCAACAGGCCGCCGACGTACTGCAATCAGCCCGCAAACTGTGGGACTGGACACCCTTCGCCCGCTATAACCTGGGCATCGCCCTTTATCAGGCGGGAGAACAAACAGCCGGCCTCACCCAACTGGAGTCCCTGGGACAGCGGGCGACCACTGACCCGGTGCTCCAGGCACTGCGTGATCAGGCCAATGTCACTCTGGGCCAGCTCTACCTGAAAAACAGCCAGCCCAGGATGGCTAAGATCGCCTTCAAGCGGGTTCAACTCCAGGGCCCCTACGCCCGGCAAGCCCTGCTGGGGCTGGGTTGGGCGGAATGGAATGCCGGCAAAGCCCGCGCCGCCCAGCTCGCCTGGTCCGAACTGCTGGGCACTAAGGACGACAGCGACCCGCGAGTACAAGAGGCGCTGCTGGGTATCCCCCAGAGCCTGTGGCAACTGCAATCTCACACGCTGGCCACCAAAAAGTTCCGTGAGACCATTGATATCTATCAACAACAACTGAGGCTGCTGAATCAGGCCATCGCCAGGGCCGGCAAGGGCATCTGGCAAACCAGGCTGCTCACCCGTAACGGACAGATGCCCGTCCTGCAGCACGCCTGGAAAGTCATCGGTGCCAGTCCGCTGGCCCATTATCTACAAGCCCTGCTCTATGCCCCCCGTTTTCGGGCCACCCTGCAAAGCTACCAACATTTGGATGAACTGGCCACGCGGATATCCGCCGGTGCCCGGCGTCTGAGCATCCTGAAGACACGACCTGGCGCAGCAGTCGCAAGCACTTCCCTGCGGCAATTGGACCAACGCCGGCAACAGCTACAACGTGACATTGAGCAAAACCGGCAACAACACGCTCGCCTACTCCAGAAACTGATCACCACAGAACTGCAACGGCAACGCTTACAGCTGGCTCAACGCCTGATCGATGCGCGGCTCTTCCTGGCCCGTCTGCTTGATGAACTGGCGGGCACTCAGGATAGCATTCCATGAACAACAGAACCTGCAGTCTTCTTTTGAGCGCCTTGCTGCTGCAGGCTTGCGCCACGACGGACCGTGACCGGGCGCCTACGATCCGCAGCCTGGAAGACGCCCCTTCGGTCATCGTCTATGAACCCAAGCCACACATTGACCGGCGGGTCGCCATTACTGCCTACCGTAAACTGCTGGCAGCCCACCCTGACCCGGCATTGCGCCACCAGGTCATGCGGCGCATTGCCGATCTCCAGCTTGCCATCGCCAGCGACGCCAGCAAACAACATCGGCCCGACACAGGACAGCAGATCGACCAGGCGGCACAGTCCTATAAACAGCTGCTGCAGGCCTTTCCTCACGACCCGGATGCCGATGTCATTCGCTACCAGCTCGCCCACGCCTATGCCTCCGCCGGGCGCCAGGAGCGCACCCTGAACATGCTGACACAGCTGCTGGCTGCCCATCCCGACACGCCGTACCGGGCGGAGACCTGGTTCCGCCGTGGCGAGATCCGCTTCGCACGCAAAGACTGGCCGGCCGCCATCCACGCCTATCGTCAGGTCGTCACTCAGGGCAGGAATACACCTTACTATGTGGAAGCACTCTACAAACTGGGTTGGGCACTCTTCAGCCAGGGGGAGTATGAACAGGCGCTCGATGCCCTGCTGATGCTGCTGGACAATAAGCTCGCCCCCGGTGGCCGCTTCGTCGGCACCACATCCCTGGGCAGCCTCAGCCAGGAAGACCAGTCCCTGGTACAGGACACCCTGCGGGCAATCAACATGAGTTTCTCTTATCTGGAAGAACAGCGTTCCGTCAACAGCTATCTCAGCAGCCGGCAGCAACGGCCTTATGATGACCTGATCTATGAAGCCCTGGCGCAGCGCTATCTCAGCAAGGAACGCCATACCGATGCCGCCGACACCTATGCGGCCTTCGTGGAACTCAACCCGGACCACCCGGAGGCACCCTATTTCCAGGTCAGAGTCTATACCACCTACCAGCAGGCAGGCTTCCGGGCACCCGCCTGGGCAGCGCGGCAGGATTTCATCGACCGTTATGGCTTTAACAGCCCATTCTGGAAAACACATGATATCAAGCTGTACCCGCAGATCGTTGCCGACCTGAAACAAAGCCTGACGGCACTGGCGCAACACTACCATGCCCTGGCCCAGACCTCGGGAAAGGCACAGGACTTCGCCCTGGTGGCCCAAATGTATCGTAATTATCTGGCCCTCTTCCCCAACGACCCCCAGGCCCCCCGACTGAATTATCTGCTGGCGGAACTGCTCTACCAAACCGGTCACTACCGGAAAGCCATCAAAGCCTACGAACAGACCGCCTATGGCTACCGCCAACACGGGCAAGCGGCCGAAGCGGGCTATACCGCACTGCTGGCCACGGATAAATATGCCGCCACAGCCCCGCCACAGGAACAGGCGGCCTGGCAACAGCAGGCCATCGCCAGCGCCCTACGCTTCACAACCCATTTTCCGGATCATCCCCAGGCCGGCGCGGTACTCACCCGCACAGCGGAAACCCTGTTCGCCCGCAAGGATTACCGCCGGGCCTTGATGCTGGCCAGGCGGGTACTGCATCATGAGCCACCGGCAGCCGCATCCCTGCGGCGTACTGCCTGGACAATTCAAGGGCACACCGCCTTCGACCGTGAGGATTATGCCCAGGCGGCACAGAGTTACAGCGCGGCCCTGCAGTTGACTCCGCGGGAAAACCAACAGTATGCCGTGCTGCAGGAACGCCTCAGCGCCACACTTTATAAACGGGGTGAAGCCGCCCGCCAACAGGGCAAGACCGCAGCAATGATCGATTACTTTCTGCGCATCCCCCAGGTCGCCCCCGCCAGCGCCATTGCCGCTAGCGCCGAATTCGACGCAGCCGCCAGCCTCATCAGCAGCAAGCAATGGCCCCGGGCCATCCAGGTGCTGGAGCAATTTCTCCAGGACTTTCCCGAACACGCGCTGCACCAGGAAGCTGTCCGTAAACTGGCCTATGCCTATCTGCAGGGCGGAGCGCCCACGCGCGCCGCAGCCCGCTATCTGCAGTTAGGCGATCACACCACCGACCGGCAGCTCAAAAAAGAGAGTTGGTGGCAAGCGGCGCAGCTCTATGGCCAGGCCGGGCAACGTGACGAGGCCATCATGGCCTATCAACGCTATGTCAGCACCTTTCCTACACCACTCGATCAGGCCCAGCAGACACGCCAGCGTCTGGCAGAACTGACGGGAAGCGCACACCGGCAACAGCAACGTTACTGGCAGCAACAGATTATTGCGGCGGATGAGGCGGCGGCCAAACCCTCTGAGTATAGCCGCCAGCTGGCGGCCCATGCCGCCCTGGCCCTGGCAGAACCGGCCCGCGAGACCTTTCAGAAAATTCCTCTGGTGAGTCCTCTGAAAGCTAGCCTGGCTGCCAAAAAACACGCACTGCAAACTGTCCTGAAGGCCTACAACCGGGCCATCGATTATCACATCGCCGACATCACCACCACGGCCACCTATTATCTTGGTGAAATCTATTACGACCTCAGCCGCAGCCTGCTGAACTCCCAGCGGCCCAGCGGCCTGTCATCAACAGAACGCGAACAATATGACATACTACTGGAAGAAGAGGCCTATCCCTTTGAAGAACAAGCCATCAAGCTGCACGAGGCCAATGTCCGTTACATCCAGACCGGTATCTATAATCAGTGGATCAGGGCCAGCCTCAAACAACTGGCGGAACTGTTCCCCGCACGCTACGGCAAAAATGAAAGGAGAGTAACCTTTGTTGAAACCCTTAACTGATTATCTCCCATGGCTCCTGCTGTCCATTATATTGGCAGGTTGCGCGACCACCCGGGTGGAAAAACCGTCCCAGGCCGCAAGCGCCACGGCCCCACCCATCACGGTCCCTGCCGATGCCCGACGCCAGTATGCCAGCGCGCTGGCACTGATCAAAAAGGGCCAGAACAAACGGGCGGAACCCCTGCTGCAGGCCTTGACCCGGGAGTTCCCCCGTCTGGCAGGCCCCTATATCAACCTGGGTATCCTCTACGCCCGCAGCGGCCGCAAGCAGGAGGCCGAGGCCGCCCTGCAGCAGGCCATACGGATCAAACCGGACAGTGCCGCCGCTCATAACCAGCTGGGTATCCTGTACCGCGAAGCGGGCCATTTCAAAAAAGCTGAGCAGGCCTATCAGCAGGCCCTGATAGCAAAACCCGACTACGCCTACGCCCACCTCAATCTGGGAATCCTGCTGGATCTCTATCTACAAAAGCCGAGCCAGGCCCTCGCGCACTATGAACGTTATCAGCAACTACAAAACAAAGAAGACAGACAGGTCAAGCTATGGATCATCGATCTCAAACGGCGACTGAAGAAAAAGCCATGAAGACACACATCGGCAAGCTATCGACAGGACTCATGATTGTCCTCCTGCTGGCAGCCGCAGCAGCACCGGCTGCCCCACCGGTCAGCATGGAAGGCACGGCCATCATCGGTGAACAGGAACGACCACAAATTCACTTCACCATCCCCTGGCAGGCAGGCGCTCCTGTCCGTCCCATCACCCGCCCCTGGCTCAGTCTGATCACCCGGCGACTGGCACCCATCGACCGGGAAATTTTTCAGCAACAACTACAATGGGAACAGCGGTACCAGTCCGACAGGCTTGGCCTGCCGCCCATTGATAAAGGAGAATAGGCATGGATTTTAATGCGATAGTTTTATTCTTTCAGAATGGCGGGATCTTCATGTATCCCATCGTCCTGATCATGGCTTTCGGTATCGCGATTGCACTGGAGCGCTACCTCTATCTAAGCTCGGTCAACAGTCACAATCAGAAAGCCTGGACGGCCATCATGGCGGCCCTCAGCCAGGGGGACTATGCCAAAGCAGCGCAGATTACCGAAAGATCCCGGGCCACCATTGGAAAAATACTGGCCTACGGCCTCAACCGCTCCGACGCGGCAGCGCAACGTGATGAAATCGAGACCGCCATGGAGGAAGGCTTGATGGAAGTCATGCCACAACTGGAAAAACGCACCCACTACCTGGCCACCTTCGCCAATCTGGCCACCCTGCTGGGCCTGCTGGGGACAATCATCGGCCTGATCCAGGGCTTTACCGCCGTCGCCACAGCCAGCCCCGCCGATAAGGCGGATCTGTTATCGGCAAGTATTTCCGTCGCCATGAACACCACCGCCTTCGGCCTCATGGTGGCAATCCCGCTGTTGCTGGTACATGCCCTGCTGCAGACCAAAACCACCGAGATGGTGGATAGCCTGGAAATGTCCGCGGTCAAGTTCCTCAACCTGATCTGCAAGCGGGAGCAATCCTGAAATGAAAGGACGCTGGCGTCACCACCGCCATCACCAGGCGGTGGACATGGACATCACCGCCTTCATGAACCTGATGGTTATCCTGGTGCCCTTTCTGCTGATCACGGCAGTCTTTTCCCGCATCGCGATTCTGGATCTTGCCCTGCCCGAGGCCGGTAGCAAAGCGCAGCAGTCACCCCCGCCTCAGCAGCTCGAAATCATCCTGCGGGCAGACCGCATCGAAGTGGCCAGGCCATCCGGAAAAATCGTCGCGATCGCCAAAAACACAAAAGGCTATGATCTTAAAAAGCTCACCACCATCCTGAAAGACATCAAAACCACCCGGCCGGAAAAGCGCGATGCCACCATCCTGCTGGAACCCGACATCCCCTACAACAGCCTGATCCAGGTCATGGACACTGTCAGGAGCGTGCATAAGATCAAGGATAACCGCGCCGCTAACACCGAGCTGTTTCCGGATATCGGCATCGGCGATGCCCCTCCCGTCACCAGGAACACAAGCCCATGAAAATGTCACGCCGCGCCGAGCGGATGGCGCGCACCTACAAACGACACAAGGGTGGCAGTCAGCTGAACCTAGTATCGCTAATGGATATCTTTACCATCCTGGTGTTTTTCCTGCTAGTCAACACGACCGATGTGGAAGTGCTGCCTCATACCAAAGCCATCAAACTGCCTGAATCCTTCTCTGAGGAACAACCAGAGCGGGCAGTAACCATCATGGTCACCCGCCAAGCGATTCTGGTGCAGGGACAGCAAGTGCTCACCATCCGACAGGCCCTGGACCGGCAGCTGAGCAACTTACCAGCACTGGAGACGGTGCTGGAAAAACATCTGGCGGACGACCAGCGGCATGTCCCGACGGACGGCAGACGACTGCGGGTCAACATCATGGCCGACAAAGATATCCCCTACCGCCTGCTAAAAAAAATCATGCTAACCAGCACCCTAGCCGGATACGGCCAGGTTTCCCTCGCTGTGCTGCACAAGTTCAGCAACCCCGGAAAATGAACTGATGCCCGCAACCAGCCATCTCGCACAGCTGCCAAGCTGGCCGCTTTCCAGCACCGAGGAGCGACGCTTCCGTTTCATCCTACTGGCGGTACTTCTACTCATTTTTGGACTGAGCCTGCTCGTCCCCTTGATCGCCGTCGAAAAAATACACTACGAAAGAAGCCGCGAGGTACCACCACGACTTGCGAAACTGGTTATGCAGCGCAAACAAACACCACCAGTCGTGAAGAAACCTGTACAGAAAAAAACGCCTGCAGTAAAAAAGAAGCCGCCTAAGAAAAAGAAACAGGCCCACAAGAAGAAAACCAAAAGTACGCCCAAAGCGCTCCCCAAAAAACCGCATGAGACTGTGGCAGCCGCCCGTAAAAAGGCCGCCCGCTCTGGCCTGCTTGCCCTGCGCAATGAACTGGCCGCTCTACGCAGCAATGAGGTCCTCAAAAAAATCGAGCACCACCCACAAGCCTTGCAGCCAACACAGAAAAGCCACCCGCCTATAATTACTCGTCCAAGCCTGATCGACAAGGATATTAGCCGTGCCAGCCAAGGCATCGATACCCGCCATCTGAGCCGCGCCACCGGCGACACGCAATTGGCGGAGCATCAACTCATCCAGGTCGTCAGCCCCGGCGATGAAAATCTGCCCGCCCCGGGGGAAAATGCCCCGGGGCGTAGCAATGAGGAGATCAAACTGGTCTTCGACATGAACAAGGGCAAGCTCAACAAATTGTACAACCGCGCCCTGCGTAAAAATCCGGCACTGGAAGGCAAAGTGGTACTCCAACTGAGCATCGCCCCTTCAGGGGAAGTGACCGAATGCAGCATCGTCTCCAGCGAACTACACGACCCCCGCCTGGAGCGCAAACTGGTCGCCCGCATCCTGTTATTCGACTTCGGCCCCAAGGACGTAGACGCCATCACCATCACCTACCCGCTGGCCTTTTACCCGGGTTAATCTAAAATGGGGGGCAGAGTCGATTTATTCCCTTACATTCATATATTCCCTGCCTATTTGCTAATGGCATAGGCATAAATCAAGTCTGCCCCCATTTATTCCTGTCGTTGCAGATTGCTGGATGGCATGTTAAAGATATGATCATGGATGCGAAAAATACACTTGCGCTAATCACGGGCTGTCAAAGAAGCGGAACAACCTTGCTCAATCTAATCCTAGACTCCCACCCTGAAATCACGGGTATTGATGAGATGGATGCTGACGCTAGCGAACTCCAAAGCTATCTCACACATCCCCGCTATCACCCTTGCGTCACGCTAAAATTACCGGCCGCCTGTCACGAGGTGAAGGCCATCAATAGTTTGGTCCCAAATCTTAAGGTGATCTGGTGTATCCGTGACCCCCGGGATGTCGTCCTTTCTATGGCCTCTCTGAGGCTGCAAATCAGCGAAGCGGAAACTATGGCCTGGGTCAACCATCCCCAGGGCGCCAGGCGTGAGATTGCCAATTGTTTTCCGGCCTTGTCTGCAAACGCTAAAACCCGTCTGCTGCCTTATTTGAAGAAGTACAGCGGCATTGAACAACAGCCTCCCGGTTCACGTAGTCGTGATAGCGCTATTTTCACCGGCGCACTGTGTTGGGAAATCAAAAATAATATCCCGGAAACTTATGAGGAAGCAGGAATCGAGTACCTGGTCGTGCATTATGAAAAGCTTATTTCCACCCCGCGGGAAACAATCAAGGCAGTACTCGATTTCATGGGACTGGATTGGCACGATGATGTTTTAAGGCATCATCGTCTGCATAGCGGTATGTCAATTGGCAACACAGATAATGCGGCACCGATCAATCATAGCAATATGAGAAAATGGGAGAAGGGCCTGAGCGCCGCTCAGATCTCTATTATTAGCGCCCTCTGTACAGAGACGGCAAAAAAATTTAAATACAATATCGCAGAAGGTGCTGATTACTAAGACAAGCTCCGCCACCGGGTTTTATCCAACATGGCCGGCAGAGGGCGCTTCCAGTGCCCATGTTGAGCCATCGTATTCATGCAATACCCCCCAACTCTGGGGGCCAGTTTTATTTGGCTCGACAATACCATGTATCACGGAGAACGATTTAACAGCATCAGCCATCTAGTCGGCGCCGCCCTGGCCCTCGCCGGCCTGGTCGTACTGGTGGTGTTCGCTTCCTTACAGGGCGACCCATGGAAAATCGTCAGTTTCAGTATCTATGGCGCATCCCTGTTCCTGATGTACACCCTGTCGACGCTGTATCATTCGCTGCGTGGACGGGCCAAGAAATTTTTCATGAAGCTGGATCACGTCGCTATCTACCTGCTCATCGCTGGCAGCTACACCCCGCTTACGTTGGTAACCCTGCGTGGCACCTGGGGCTGGACCCTGTTCGGCATCATCTGGGGGCTGGCGATCGTCGGCATCATTGTAGATAGCCTGCATAAGACAGGAGCGCGCATCATACCCATGGTCATCTATTTTCTGATGGGCTGGCTGATCCTGGTTGCCATGTACCCCCTGATCAAGGCCTTGCCCCATAGCGCGCTGGTTTTGCTAGTGCTGGGCGGCGTGTTCTACACCAGCGGAATTATATTTTATGCCCTCGATAAAAAAATGAAACACGCCCACGGTATCTGGCACTTATTCGTGCTGGCCGGCAGTATTTCACACTTTGCCATGCTGCTTTACATCTTGTGAAGATTGATCCCGACAGATCTCCGGCCTTGAACGTGCGCTGCTTGATGCAGCAATGCGGCCAAATCTCGTGGGTGGTGCTGCGGTGCTGGCTGAGGCTATTGCCACAGCCAGCAACAAAATTGATGTCACAGCACTTACCCACTATGCAGAAGACCTGGGTTGGGCGGCTGCATTACGCCGGATTGGTTCAATTGCAGATACGCTTGAAATCGGCGGCTTGGCGGGCAAACTGCATCCACTCAGGCCACTGACCGCCGACCTTGATCTTGAGCCAGGCAGCGCCCTGCCTCGCGTCTGGAGAGACGCACATTGGCGTGTTCGTTGGGCACAGTTAC
>CAZFJS010000028.1:14703-16396 GCA_964519605.1 uncultured Gammaproteobacteria bacterium | reverse complement strand
CGGGAAAGTATCGCCATCCTGCCCACGGCGCCGGTGGCTGCGCGTAACCGGGATATTGAATTCCCTTTCCGACCTGACAGCGATTTTTATTATCTGAGCGGGTTCTCAGAGCCGCATGCTGTCATCGTACTTGTTCCCGGCCGGACTCACGGCGAGTTCATTCTGTTTGGACGGGAACGTGACCCCGACATGGAGATCTGGACAGGACGCCGCGCCGGGCAGGAAGGTGCATGCCGCGTGTTTGGTGCCGACGATGCTTTCCCCATCGGTGACATCGATGAAATATTGCCCGGACTCATGGAGAATCGGGAAAAGGTTTTCTATACCATGGGCTGTAGCACCGAATATGATCTGAAGATTCCGGAATGGTTGCGGCAGCTTAGACAAAAATCCCGTGCCGGGGTCCATGTGCCGGGAGAGATCGTAGCCCTGGAGCACCTATTGCACGAGATGCGTCTCTTCAAGAGCCGCAGGGAAATCACCGCGATGCGTCGTGCTGCCAGGATTTCCGCACTGGCCCACCGGCGCGCCATGCAACGCTGCCGGCCGGGCCTGCAGGAATATCAGATAGAGGCGGAGTTGCTGGCTACTTTTATGGAACATGGCTGCCGCAGTACCGCCTATCCCTCCATCGTGGGGGGGGGCGAGAATGCCTGTATTCTGCACTACACTGACAATGATGACGAGTTGAAAGATGGCGATCTGCTACTGATCGATGCCGGTGCAGAGCACCAGAACTACGCGGCGGATATCACCCGTACCATTCCTGTTAACGGACACTTTTCAGCGGCGCAGCGCGCCATTTATGAATTGGTGTTAGCCGCTCAGTTGGCGGCTATCGAGAAGGTGCGGCCCGGTAATCACTGGCTGGATCCTCATCAAGCTGCAGTACGGGTGTTGACCCGGGGCTTGCGTGATCTGGGATTGCTGCGGGGTGATCTTCGCAGCCTGATCAAAAAAGAGGCCTGCAAGCGATTTTTCATGCATCGTACCGGGCACTGGCTGGGGATGGATGTCCATGATGTGGGTGATTACAAAGTGGGTGGTGTCTGGCGCATGCTGGAGCCGGGGATGGTGCTGACGGTAGAGCCCGGCCTGTATATCCCGGCCGGTACCAAAGGGGTGGCGAAGAAATGGTGGAATATCGGCGTGCGTATCGAGGACGATGTGCTGGTTACCCGCCAGGGTTGTGAAATACTCAGCAAGGATATTCCCAAGACGGTAGCTGAGATAGAGGCTGTTATGGCGCCATGACTGCTGATGCCGGACAGATGGATTATGATCTGATCATTATCGGTGGTGGCATGGTAGGCGCGAGCCTGGCCTGTGCGCTGGCTAACACCCCTTTACGTATTGCTGTGATCGAGGCCGTGCCTCTGCAGGCCGCGACCCAACCCAGCTATGATGACCGCAGCATCGCACTGGCCTACGGAAGCCAACGTATTTTTACGGGCATGGGTCTGTGGTCGGCGCTGCAGGCCGGTGTCACGGCCATCAAGAGAATTCATGTTTCCGACCGCGGCCATTTTGGCATGGTGCGTATGGATGCGGCCGACAGCGCCGTTGAAGCTCTGGGCTATGTGGTCGAGAGTCGTGCTCTGGGCCGGGTATTCGCCACCCAGCTGGCGGCCCTGGATAATGTCGAGCTGCTGTGTCCGGCAGAATTGGTGGCGCTGGAGACCAGTCCCGGTGC
>CAZFJS010000028.1:12631-14603 GCA_964519605.1 uncultured Gammaproteobacteria bacterium | reverse complement strand
ATGTCGAGCTGCTGTGTCCGGCAGAATTGGTGGCGCTGGAGACCAGTCCCGGTGCTGTGTGTGTGGAGCTGGCAGGGCCGGATGGTAGGTGTAGGCTAAGCGCGCGGTTGTTGGTGGGTGCCGATGGGGGTAATTCCCTGGTACGTCGCCTGGCGGGGATCGGGCTCATGCGCCGGGATTATGAGCAGTCCGCTGTGATCGCCAATATCACGCCGGGTGAGCCCCATCGCAATATTGCCTACGAACGTTTTACCAGGACGGGGCCCGTGGCGCTGTTGCCTTTGTCGGGGCAACGCTGTTCTCTGGTGTGGACAGTGCGTCGGGGAGAGGAAGCAGCGCTACTGGCCCTGGACGATGATGCTTTCCTGGCCCGTTTGCAGGCGCATTTCGGCTATCGTCTGGGCTTGTTGCAGAAAGTAGGACGGCGCAGCAGCTATCCCCTGAGTTTGATGATGGCCGGATCGCAAGGCTCATGCCGGCTGGCGTTGATCGGTAATGCAGCCCATAGCCTGCATCCTATCGCCGGGCAGGGCTTTAACCTGGGTATCCGGGATGTTGCCACGCTGGCCGAGGTGCTGGAGGAGGCCCGGGTGCAGGGGCAGGATATCGGGGCAGCCGCTGTGCTGGAGAAATATCACGCCTGGCGCCAGCGCGATCAGCGTCGCGTGGCCGCTATGACCGATACCCTGGTGCACCTGTTCTCCAATAATCTGCCGCCCCTGGCGCTGGCCCGCAACCTGGGGCTGACCGCCCTGGATTTGCTGCCGCCGGTGCGGCGGGCTCTGATGCGGCAGACCATGGGGCTGAGCGGCCGCCTGCCGCGGCTGGCTCGGGGGCTGCCGCTGTCGGGATGATGCCATGCTGAAGCACGATTATGATGTGGTGATTGTCGGTGCCGGTATGGTGGGCGCCGCCCTGGCCTGTATGCTCGATGGTAGCGGATTACGGGTAGCCCTCATCGAGGCGCGTTCGCTCCGGACCCATTGGCCGGAGGGCTCGGTGGATCTCCGGGTCTCGGCGATCACTGCAGCATCCCGCCATATCTTCATGGCCCTGGATGCCTGGGAGCGGATGCGTGCCCTGGGTGTCAGTCCGTTCCAGGAAATGCAGGTCTGGGATGCGGCGGGTGGTGGTGCCGTTCACTTTGAAGCTGCGGATATCGGTGTGCCTTACCTGGGCTACATTATCGAGAACCGGGTGGTCCAGACTGCGTTGCTGGCGGGTATCGCGGGCAGCAGCTCGGTCACATTGATTTGTCCCGCCGCCATTAGTGGCATGCAGCGGGATGTTCAGGGCGTGCGCTTGTTGCTGGCGGATGGCCGGAGTCTGACCACGGCGCTGGTGGTGGGGGCCGACGGCGGCAATTCCCGCTTACGGCAGCTGGCGGCGATCAGTACCCAGGGTTGGTCCTATGACCAACAGGCGGTGGTGGCAGCCGTCAATACGCGTCTCAAGCATGCAGAAACCGCCTGGCAGCGTTTTCTCCCGGCAGGACCACTGGCCTTTTTGCCCCTGCGCGATGGCCGCAGTGCCATCGTCTGGTCAGTCAGTCCGGCGCGTGCCCGGGAATTGCTGGCCATGGAAGCGAGCGCTTTCTGCCGGACCCTGGGCGGGGCCTTTGATCATCGCCTGGGTGAGGTGCTGGAAACGAGCCCCCGCGCCGTCTTCCCTCTGCGCCTGCAGCATGTTGACCGCTATATCAGTCAGCGTCTGGCGCTAGTGGGAGACGCCGCCCACACGATTCACCCGCTGGCGGGTCAGGGGGTGAATCTGGGCTTGCTGGATGCAGCGGCGCTGGCCGAGGTGATACAGGACGCCCTGGACAGGGGCAGGGATTTCGCCGCACTGCCGGTACTGCGACGCTATGAACGTTGGCGCAAAGGTGACAACCTGCTCACCATGTTGGCCATGGATGGCTTCAAGCGTTGCTTCGGTGCTGAGTTTCCCCCGCTGCGATTACTGCGCAATGCCG
>CAZFJS010000028.1:0-12531 GCA_964519605.1 uncultured Gammaproteobacteria bacterium | reverse complement strand
TTCAAGCGTTGCTTCGGTGCTGAGTTTCCCCCGCTGCGATTACTGCGCAATGCCGGTCTCCGGCTGGTGGATGCGGCGCCGCCGGTGAAACATCGGCTGATACGCCATGCTATGGGGCTGAAGGGTGATCTGCCCAGGATGGCACGTGGAAACTATGTGTGAAGCGCGTTTGACATGAGCTTGTTTGAAGTCATTGCCGTACTGATTTCTCTTGCGGCCTTGTTCAGTTATATTAACGAACGCCTGATCAGGCTGCCTACGGCGATCAGCCTGATGCTGATTGCCCTGCTGATGTCTTTTGGTTTGATGCTGCTGGATCATTGGGGCTGGGGGGTTGCCGATCAGGCCCGGGCCTTGCTCGACCAGATCGATTTCAATAAGACCCTGTTGCACGGGATGCTGGGTTTTCTGTTGTTCGCCGGCGCCCTGCATGTCAATCTCAATGACCTGGCCTCCCAGAAATGGGTGATTACACTGCTGGCGACCATCGGCGTGTTGATCTCGACGGCGCTGATCGGCTTCACTAGCTGGTGGCTGCTGGGTCAGCTCAGTATCGACCTGCCGTTGGTTTATTGTCTGCTGTTCGGTGCCCTGATATCGCCTACAGACCCCATCGCCGTACTGGGGATTCTGAAGACCACGGGCGTGTCCCGCAGTCTGGAAACCAAAATTACCGGTGAGTCTTTGTTCAACGACGGTGTCGGGGTGGTGGTGTTTCTGCTGCTGTATGGTATTGCGGTGGAGGGAGAGACGGCCAGTGTGGTCGGCGTGACCCTGCTGGTGTTGCAGGAAGCCGTTGGGGGGCTGCTGTTCGGCCTGCTGCTGGGTGGTCTGGCTTATCTCATGCTGAAGAGTGTGGACAATTATAATGTGGAGATTCTGGTGACTCTGGCGCTGGTGACCGGTGGTTATGCTCTGGCGGAGCTGATCCATGTGTCTGCACCGATCGCAATTGTCGTTGCCGGGCTGCTGATCGGCAATCAGGGCAGGATGCTGGCGATGTCTGAACGGACCCGCGAGCATCTCGACACCTTCTGGGAACTGGTGGATGAAGTGCTTAATGCCGTGCTGTTTGTCCTGATCGGGCTGGAAATCCTGCTATTGAGTTTTTCCATGCAATATCTGTTGGCGGCCGTTTTTCTCATCCCGATCGTCCTGCTGGCCCGCTATGTCAGTGTGAGTATCCCCGTTAACCTGTTGCGTTTTCGTCGCGAATTCAGTCCCAATGTTGTCAAGATTATGACCTGGGGCGGGCTGCGGGGCGGCATTTCTGTGGCCCTGGCGCTGTCAATCCCCGCGGGTAGTGAGCGGGATATGATTCTGATGGCCACCTATGTCGTGGTCATCTTTTCCATCATGGTGCAGGGCTTGAGCATGGCGCGCCTGGTGAGAAAACTTCAGTAATTCAAGTGGGTTAACAGACCATTTGCCATTCATCGTCGATGAGAATCGTACCGCCGCTGATCACCTGGTTTCGTCCCGCTGCCTTGGCGGCATAGAGCGCCCTGTCGGCCTGACCCACCAGATATTCACCTGCGAGGCGATGTGACTGGGGGTCCTGGACAGGTTCAAAAGTGGCAATGCCAATGGATATGGTGACCTGGAAATCCTGACCCGCCGTCGCTGCGAATACCCGCCCGGCAATGCTGCAGCGGATCCGCTCCGCGACCTCGCCGGCCTCTTCCTGAGCAGTTTGTGACAGCAGTGCCGAGAATTCCTCACCGCCGTAGCGTGCCAGGACATCATTACCTCTCATCTGCGCCCTGATCAGGGCCGCCACTTCCATCAATACCCGGTCACCTGTCTGATGCCCGTAAACGTCGTTGACCTGCTTGAAGTGATCGATATCCAGCAGCAGACAGGACAGCGGGTGCTGGTCGCGCTTGGCCGCCGCCACTTCTTCGCTGAGACGCTGATCGAAGAAGCGCCTGTTGTTGATGGCGGTCAGGGTATCGGTCAGTCCCTGCCGCTTGAGGCGTTCGTGGTTAACAGCGTTTTCCAGGCAAATCGCCACGATTGCGCTCAGATGTTCAAAAAAATCCGTCTGCATGCCTTTGATGAAACGATTTTCCGAGTAGCTGCCGATATTGAGACTGCCGATCAGACGGCCATAGCGCACCAGGGGGAGCAGGGCAACGCTCGCAGGTGGCCGTTTCAGACCGTGAAACAGGGCCTGGTGGTGTTTCTTGCGGTAGGGGCTGAGCATGGGAAACAGAGAATTGGGATAGAGGGGCTGCAATTCTTTGTCGGCGGTGGCAAACATCAGGCTGGGGTGCTGCGTCAGGTCGATACAGGCGTCTTCCAGTATCCTCTGGATTTCATATTCGGGATCCAGCAGCATCAGGCTGACCATGTCCCATTTGAAAGTCGGATAGTCCGGATAAAGCACGGCCTTGAGGAGATCGTACAGGGAGTACAAGCTGATCAACTGTAGTTCAAAGGACTGAAAACGGCGCAGCTTGCGCTCATTCTGGCGCGCCTGCATCATAAAGTCCTCCAGCTTGTGACGTAGCAGCTGGCTTTCGTTGGGGTGTTTGGCGGTCATGCTTTCTCCCTCCGGGGTTGTTCAGGCAGGGGCAGGCGTTCCATGAGGTAGCACAGGCAGTCCTGGCGAATGACCTGGCTGTCCAGCGTCAGCATGGAGGGCATCACGGCGGTACGCGTGCAGATCATACCATCATTATAGGAAAAATATCGTTGGTTGACTTCGCGACCCTGTTCGTCGCGCACCTCCAGGCGAACCGCTTTGTCCACGTTGCTGTATCCCAGTACCGTGCCCGCCAGCAATTCGGAAAAATTCAGCCGATCCAGATCTTCGATAAACTGGATGTCCGTGGCCGTCGCGCCGAAACCAAAACTGATATCACGGGGGATCTTGACCACTGCCACCGTATGGAACAGGTCGATGTCGCAGTGAGCGACCGGGTGCCCCGGTATGGCGGCCAACTTGAGTACTGCTTCGATAAATTGCTCGCTGTGTGTCACGCCGTGGACCTCTCCCGGCTGTCCGCATTCCAGCGTTACGGCCGGACAGAACTTCGCAAAGCAGGCTGACTGGACACCCGCCGGCCTGAGGAAATAGACCACCGTGCGCCCGAATAGCGAGGCCAGGTGGAAAAAAGGCTGTGCCAGCCGGTTGATGCAGGCGTAGCGGGGGTTCTGGCCGGTGTTGTTGTGGATATCCACACTGGCAAAGCTATGCCGCCGGCGCATTTCAAGTGCGACCTGTTTCATGATGGCATGTTCGCGGCTTTCCCCCGTCTGCCAGACACGATTGTAATCCGGTTGATGATCCAGACGACGCAGGCCATAGCGTGCCGCTGCCACATTACCGATAAACAGTGAGAGGGCACGAGGCAGTTCCCGTTCCTGATAGCGACGCAGCAGAGCCTGCACGGCCAGCAGGCCGGTAATCTCATTGCCGTGCAGCAGGATGGACACGAACAGGGGTTCCTGGCGCCTGCCGGGCAAATGAATCAGCGTAGGGCCGGGTAGCAACTGGTACAGTTGTCGGGCATCCACCTCCAGAAAACCGGCGGGGCAGTCATCCCGGACTGTCAGCTCACATTGCACTGAGGGTGGCCCTTAGAGCGTCCATTGATGCACCGGAAGACCGGCTTCCTGGCGTTCCCGGTAGGCAGCAGTGAGTGCCCGCATATCGCAGCGGTATTTCTCGATATAGCGGCGTTGCCAGTCAGCACCGTTCTGGCCGCTGCGCAGGCGTTGTTCGATGATGTCCAGATAATAGTCGCGCTGTAGCGGATCGATGCCCAGCGCCTGCAGTCCCTGGCGGGCCAGGGGCAGCAGTTCCTCTAGCATTAATTGCTGAACCGGCACCCGTTCACCGCGCAACCAACGAATTCTGGCGCGCAGGCCATTTTTGGCGGCAGCGTAGAAGTTCCTGCGGGCATCGCTGAAATCGAGCAGGGTCTCGGGAGGGACAGGCTGACGGGCCAGGGCATAGACCAGGCCATAGAAGAAGCTGGCGTTGGCAATACAGTCAGCGATCGTCGGGCCCGCGGGCACCACGCGGTGTTCGATGCGCAGGTGGGGGCGATTCTGCGCGTCAAAACCGACCAGCGGGCGATTCCAGCGCCAGATGGTGCCGTTATGTAACCTCAGGTGGGTGAGTTCTTCAAGGGGGCAGTCCTCACAGGCAGGCAGTAATATCGGAAAACAGGCCAGGTTTGTCTGGTAGCATTCCAGCAGACTCTCCTGGACATAGCCGGTACCGAAGCTGACGCGCCGTTCGGCGCCGCACTCGGGGGAGTCATAGCCCCCGACGCCGATCGCCTGTTCAAACAGGGGAATGCGCGTTTCGTCCCAGAGATCCTTGCCGAACAGATAGGGTGTATTGGCACTGACCGCGACCAGGGGCGCGGAGAGGATGTGGGCGGCATTGTAGACCCGCTTTGCCATGCCGGCACTGATCTGCAGGTGGATCTGAAAGGAGGTGGCGGCGGCTTCCAGCATGACATCATAATGCGCGGTGCGCAGATGCTGGCGGCCCTGGATATCCAGGCCAATGGGACTGCCCTTGCGGAGTCGCAGTATTTGCTCGTTGAGGGCGCGGAAACGTGTCATATTCGACATGTTTTTCAGGGAGAGATCCCTGTCGCGAACTGTGGGCAGGGCGCCGATCATCAGCAAGGAGCTATTGAGTGCCGTCGCCACAGCGCCACAGCGGTGCCAGGTTTGTTGCAATTCGTCCGCCATCTGGCCCAGGGCATTGCCCGTGAGGGTGAGCGGGTTGCCGTTGATCTCGACATTGAATTTTGCGAGTTCGGGTACGACCAGGAGGTCGCCACTCAGATCAAGAAACTGTTCGTTGAGGGGAGCGGGCAGGCAGTCCTGGTCGATCAACCAGGCCTCGAGTTCAAAGCCGCCCTTGGGATGTTCTTCCGTAAAAACGTCGTTTCTAAACCATTCCTCCAGCAAGTCGGTTTCCATAGCGAGGCGTTCTTCATAGGCCCTGAAGTCCTGTTTGTTAAACCGGCTGGAACTTACTTCAGTACCCATGGATGACTCTTGTTTACATATTGCGATGCTGGAATTATGCGGCATTTCCTGCCGATAGCACAATCACTCCCTGGCCTGGGGGTTTTCTCCCAGCAGACCCCTGAGCGCGGTGAGGCGCTCAGGGGTGCCGATATCCAGCCATTGGCCCCGGTAGAGTTCACCGCTGACGCGATTTTGCGCGACTGCACGGTGCAGCAGGGGCGCCAGCGGGAAGGCGCCGGGGTGACAGCCGGAGAACAGCTCAGGATGGTAACAGGCGATACCGCTGAAGGTATAGCGCGGTGCGCCCTGGTTGCATAGCTGTGCCCCATCAAGGACGAAATCACCCTGTAGGTGGTGGGGCGGGTTGGGTATTAGAATCAGGTGCGCGAGTTTGTCATTGGGCTTGTTTCGCAGCTGGGCATAGGGGAAATCCGTCCAGATATCGGCATTGACCGTAATAAACGGCGCCTTGCCCAGCAAGGGCAGGGCCTGTAGTATGCCGCCGCCAGTCTCCAGGGGGGTGTTGCCTTCGGATGAGTAGTGAATGCAGGCCCCATAACGGCTACCGTTACCCAGATAGTCTGCGATCTGCCGGCCCCGATAGGCATGATTGATCACGATCTCACGGAAACCGGCGGCGACCAGTGCCATGAGATGATATTCGATCAGGGTGCGGCCACCGGCCGACAATAATGGCTTTGGCGTCCGGTCGGTCAATGGTCGCATACGTTCACCGCGACCTGCCGCCAGAATCATCGCCTTCATCAGCGTGCCGGCAGGCTATTAATCTCCGCCTGGCCAGCTTTGCCAGGCATCAGCGGAATGCCTCGCGCTTCTGTTCCCGCAGCAGCAGGGCATCGACCGCGGCCTTCGGCGGCAGATTTTCATGTAACACCCGATAGACCTGGTGGGCAATGGGCATGTCAACGGCCCAATGTTGTGCCTGGTTAACGAGCTCGCGGGCGGACTGGACCCCTTCCACCACCTGGCCAATGTCGGTCAGCGCACGGGACAGGGATTTACCTGCGGCCAGCGCCAGCCCCAGACGGCGGTTGCGGGACTGGTCGTCGGTGCAAGTCAGCACCAGATCGCCCAGGCCGGCGAGCCCCATGAAGGTGTCGCGCTGTCCTCCCAGTGCTACGCCCAGGCGCATCATTTCTGTCAGTCCGCGGGTGATCAGGGCCGCCCGGGTGTTGGCGCCGAAGCCCAGGCCATCAGCGATGCCGGCGCCGATGGCGAGGACATTTTTAACTGCACCGCCGACTTCTACCCCGATGATATCGCTGGAGGTGTAGACCCGGAAACGCTCATTATGCAGTTGGGTGCCCAGGTCGCGGGCAAATGCCGCATCATTGCTTGCCAGGGTGATTGCCGTGGGTAGTTGGGCGGCGACTTCCTGTGCAAAGGTCGGTCCGGAGATGACCGCCAGCGGACGGCCAGGCAGGACTTCGTTGGCTACCTGGTGCAACAGTTTCCCCGTGGGTGATTCCAGTCCCTTGCTTGCCCAGGCCAGGCGCAACGGGTGCCGGGCATGGCGGGCCAGCAGCTGCAGCGTGGCGCGAAAGCCCGCGCTGGGGACGGCGATCAGTATGTCGGTGATCCCTTGCAGGGCCTGCTCGATACAGCTGCAGGCTTGCAGATGGGACGGAAAGGGAAAGTTTGTCAGGAAGCGCGTATTGTGGCCTGCGGTGATCATCTCCGTCATTGCTGCACTGTTCCGTCCCCACAAGCGGACAGAAACGCCATTACGTGCCAGCAGGATGGCCAGCGCGGTTCCCCAGGAGCCTGCGCCCAGTACTGCCAGCGAATCCTTTGTCTGTGAAGGCTTCATTCGTTCTGGTTGCGTGGGTACCCTGTTCAGGTGGACAGACTCCTAGTGCCGGGTGTCCGCTTCCACTTTTTTCTGACGCTGTTGCAGCTGTTCTTCATAGATGGCATCGAAGTCAACCGGGGTCAGCAGAAAGGACGGGAAGCCACCCTTGTTCAGTAGGTCATCAATGGTCTGGCGCAGATAGGGAAACAGCATATGAGGACAATAGGTACCCAGGAATCTTGGCAGCATCTCTTCTTCCATGCCCAGGATTTCAAACAGCCCCGCCTGCTGTACTTCGATGAGATAGGCGGTCTTGTCCTTGATCTTGGTGGTGATCGTGATGCTCAGCACGACCTCGAAGAGTTGCTCGGTAACTGAGGTCGCCATATTTTGCAGTTGGACGCTGACCTCCGGCTGAAATTCCTCCGTGAAGATCTGCGGCGTGTTGGGTGTTTCGAAGGACGTATCCTTGAGATAGATTTTCTTGATGGTTGCAGAACGCTGTTGTTCCGCTGCCGCGCCGGTGTTTATTTCTGACATAAGGGATTCACCTCGGTTTTCCTGGAGATCATTACATTAAAGATCGCTATTTTTGCAGTGCCCGGCCCGAAAGTCGAGCAAAAGACCACAGGCGGAGCGATTTCCGGCATAAATATTAATGGTGTCAACGATGCTGGCCCGGGGGGGGTAGTCGTGTGCTTGATCGTGGCTTTAAGCGCTATTTCTCATCAATTCAACTCCCTGGCTACGCAGGTAGTCTTCATAATTGCCACTGAAATCCCCAATACCCTGGGGCGTCATCTCGATAATATGGGTTGCCAGCGAGGATACAAATTCACGATCATGGCTGACAAAAATCAGTGTGCCGGGGTAATTCTCCAGTGCGGTATTGAGCGATTCTATGGACTCCATGTCAAGGTGATTGGTCGGCTCATCCATGATGAGGACATTAGGTTTCTGCAACATCAGCTTACCGAACAGCATACGCCCCTGCTCTCCTCCGGAGATGACCCGCACGGATTTATTGATCTCATCCTGGGAAAACAACAAGCGCCCGAGAATGCCACGGATCAGTTGCTCATCGTCACCAGGGTTTTTCCATTGACTCATCCAGTCGAGCAGGCTCATCTCTTGATCAAAATCACGGGCATGATCCTGGGCACAGTAACCGATGCTGGCATTCTCCGCCCATTTGAGCCGGCCCTTGTCCTTATCCAGCTCACCTGTCAAGGTGCGCAGCAAGGTGGTTTTGCCAATCCCGTTGGGCCCGATGATCGCGATACGTTCGCCGGCTTCCACCATGAGGTCAAAATCCGTCAATACCGGATGTTCGCCAAAGGATTTGCACAGCCCTTCAACGTTGAGTGCCAGACGGAAGAGTTTCTTCCCCTGTTCAAAACGGAGGTAGGGGTTGATTCTGCTGGATGGTTTGACATCTTCCAGCTTGATTTTCTCAATCTGGCGGGCCCGCGAGGTGGCCTGTTTGGCCTTGGAGGCATTGGCGGAAAAACGGCTGACAAAAGACTGCAGTTCAGAGATCTGGGCCTTTTTCTTTGCATTCTCGTTCAGCCGGCGTTCACGCACCTGGGTGGCTGCGGTCATATACTCATCATAATTACCCGGATAGATACGCAGCTCACCATAGTCCAGATCAGCCATGTGCGTGCAGACACTGTTGAGGAAGTGACGGTCATGGGAAACGATGATCATCGTGCTGTTGCGTTCGTTGATGATCTCTTCCAGCCAGCGAATGGTGTTGATATCAAGGTTGTTGGTAGGCTCATCCAGCAGCAGGATATCCGGGTCGGCAAATAGCGCCTGGGCCAGCAGTACACGTAGTTTCCATCCCGGCGCCACGGCACTCATCGGTCCATCATGCTGTGCCAGAGGAATATCAAGGGCCAGCAATAACTCGCCGGCACGGGATTCCGCGGTATAACCATCCAGTTCGGCGAATTCTGTTTCCAGTTCCGCCACCTTCATGCCGTCCTCTTCAGTCATCTCGCTCAGGGCATAGATGCGGTCACGTTCTGCCTTGACTTCCCACAGCCTGCTGTGTCCCATGATGACGGTGTCCAGCACTTTTACGTCTTCAAAGGCAAATTGATCCTGGCGCAATTTTCCAAGACGTTCATTGGGGGCGATGGAAACTGTGCCGGCGGTCGGTTCCAGATCGCCACTCAGAATTTTCATCAGTGTTGACTTGCCACTGCCGTTGGCGCCGATCAGCCCATAACGGTTGCCCCCGCCAAATTTGACAGAGATATTTTCAAACAGAGGCTTGGCCCCGAACTGCATGGTGATATTTGCTGTTGTGATCAAAATCTTTACCTGGGATTGTTAATAATCCGCCGCTCGCGAAGTGTGCGGCGTTTGCATTGATGACGAAAGACCGCACAGTTTAACAGCAATCTGGGGCGCAGAGGACCCGAAATGGTTTTTTATTAGGTCAGCAGGCTTATTTGTTCAGCGGCAGATGGGCGCTGCGCCATTCCTGCAGGCCTCCGCGTAGTTTGCAGACGCCGGGGAACCCCTGTTTGGCCAGCAGGGCGGCCGCATGCGCGGATTGCTGGCCATTGTGACAGTACACGATAATCTTGCGGTCCCGGCTGGACTGTAGCTCGCTGATTTGCTCGGCCAACTGTTCATACGGAATGTTGATCGCTGTGCCGATGTGTCCCCGGGTGAAATCATCCGCTTTGCGTACATCGAGCAGCAGAGGTTTGTCGCGATTCATCAGCAGCACGGCCTCGGCGGGTTTGATTTCCTCGAAACCCAACAGTTTGCTCCGCGCTGCATTCATCAGCAGCAGGCTGATAATAATCAGCAGGCTCAGGAACAATAGCCAGTGATCGAGAATGAAGAGGCCGATGGTGTGCATGGCAGGGTCCGTATCTGTTCGCGGCTGCAAGCTTAGGCCAATCCAGTGGGAAAGACCATACTCCTGGCTCTGTTGTCAGCGGGTTTTGGGGGCTGTCTCGGAATAGCCGGCTGTTTTTCACCCGATGGTTTCCCGAGTCAGGTATAATCCTCGCTGCGGCAGCAGGACGTGTATGCTAAGGCAATGCAATGCATAGAGACTTTTCTGGCGTTGAGCGTTTTAAAAACAGAATGACAGGTCGATAGTTTGGGTTATCTGTCACCTCAAGGTCAAGGCATAATCCCTTAACGAACCGGACGCGTGGCGCAAGCTTTCGCGGCAAGTTAAAGATGATTTCTGGTAGCAGATGAAGAACAGCAACAACAAAAAATTTCACCGGCCGATGATCCTGATTATCCTCGATGGCTGGGGGTACAGCGAAGATCACCGCTGTAATGCGATTTATGAAGCCCGCAAGCCGAGCTGGGACGAACTCTGGGCACATTATCCTCATACCCTGATTCAGGGGTCTGGGCAGCAGGTGGGCCTGCCTGTCGATCAGATGGGTAATTCCGAAGTGGGCCATTTGAACCTGGGCGCAGGCAGGGTGGTATATCAGGAATATACCCGCATTGACAAGGCCATCAGTGACAACGAGTTCAGTAGCAATGAGGTCTTGCTGGCGGCGGTGGATAAGGCCATCCGTGCGGAGCGGGCGGTCCACATCATGGGCTTGCTGTCGCCCGGTGGGGTGCACAGCCATGAACGGCAGATACAGGCCATGGTGCGCCTGGCGGCGGAACGGGGGGCCAGACAGCTATACTTGCATGCCTTCCTCGATGGCCGGGATACCCCGCCGAAAAGTGCTGCGTCCTCTCTGCAGGCGATGGATGATCTGTTTGCCGACCTGGGCCGGGGGCGTACTGCCTCGATCATCGGTCGTTACTATGCCATGGATCGGGACCAGCGCTGGGAGCGCATCCAGGCAGCCTATGAGCTTCTGAGTGAAGGTTGCGGTGTCTGCCAGGCGGAAAATACCGCCACCGGGCTTGCCATGGCCTATGAGCGGGGTGAGACCGATGAGTTCGTCAAGGCCACGGCCATTGTGCCCGCCGGTAGTGAAGCGGTGCGTATGCAGGTCGGCGATGTGGTGATATTCATGAACTTTCGTGCCGACCGCGCCCGCCAGCTGACCCAGACCTTCATCGAGGATGATTTCAGCGGTTTCGAGCGCGGGCCGCGCCTGCCGCTGGGCGAATTTGTCAGCTTGACCGAATATCGCAGGGATTTTAAGATTCCGGTCGCCTTTCCGCCGGCCAGTTTGCACAACGTATTGGGTGAATATCTGGCAAATGAGGGGCTGCGCCAGCTGCGGATCGCGGAAACGGAGAAATATGCCCATGTCACATTCTTTTTCAACGGGGGTGAGGAGCAGCCCTTTCCCGGTGAAGAGCGCATTCTGGTGCCTTCCCCCAGGGTGGCCACCTATGATCTCCAGCCCGAGATGAGCGCTGTAGAGGTGACCGACCGTTTTGTGGCGGCGATCAAAGACGGTGGTTTCGATGTGATTGTCTGCAACTTCGCCAACACTGATATGGTGGGGCATACCGGCAATATTACCGCCGCCGTCAAGGCGGTGGAAACAGTCGATCACTGTCTGGGGCGGATCTGCCAGGCGGCGCAGGCGGTGGGTGGCGAGCTTCTGATTACCGCGGATCATGGCAATGCCGAGCAGATGTGCGATCAGCGGAGTGGTCAGGCCCATACGGCGCATACTGCCAATCCGGTGCCCCTGGTCTATGTCGGCCGGCCGGCGGAGATTAGTCAGACAGGCGCGCTTTCCGATATCGCACCCACCATGCTGTATCTGATGGGCTTGCCGCAGCCGGCGGAAATGACCGGCCGGCCGCTGCTGAGATTGAAGACCTAGCAGGTGCCGGCGCTGGTAGTGTGCTGCATTCCGTTTTTCAGGACGCTGGCCTGCAGACCGTACTGGTTGAGCACAAAGGCGGCCGCCGAGCTGCGGCGGCCGGTCTGGCAGTAACAGATATAGGATGCCGACTTGTCCAGTTCCTGTGCCAGCTTGTGCAGGCTGCGCATCGGCAGATTCAGGGCACCCGGCAGATGATCCTGGCCATATTCCGCCGGCAGGCGCACATCAATCCAGCGGGCACCCTGGCTGACCGCCTGCTGCGCCTGCTCGAAGTTGTACCATTGCAGCGTCGGTTCTTTCAGCAGTTCGATAAAATCTTCCTTGGCCAGGCGCAGCAGGATGCCGTCGGACATCATTGAAACTGTGGCATTACGCGGGTTATTCGAGATCAGCGCCGCCTCGCCGAAGGTATCACCCTTATTGAGTTCCGCCATGACAATGGAGTCCTCATCATTGTCGGGATTGCTCATGACCATGGCAATGCCTTCATCGATCATATAGAAATAATCCCCCTGGTCTCCCTGGCGGATGATGACATCGCCGGCCTGGACCATGACGGGTTCCAGTCGGTTGAGCAAGGCCTCCACATTGGCTGGCGGCAGGTTACGGAAGGTGGGCGATTTGATCATGGTCTTCAGCCACTCACCCTTGTTGATGGTGATGATACCTTCCGCGCACATCACGACTTCTTCCTCCGGGGCGGAGATCTGGGCCCAGGTCAGCAGGGTATCCAGCAGCTCCTTATCGATGCGGATGATGATGGCCGGCGTCTTGCAAACCGCGGTGTAACGTCGGGGTTTGTCGTCAGCCAGCGGATGGCGTGCTTCCTCGCTGCCTGCGGTGAGCAGGCGCTTCTGCTCATTGCCGCTGGATGACAGCTCGAGCTGGCCGTGCAGCAGATAGATACTTTGCAGATTGGCGTCT